>NZ_KI911333.1:10744-78163 GCF_000513975.1 Paracoccus sp. J55 | reverse complement strand
CGCCGCGACGATGACGACGACCGGCGCCATGCCTCGCGCGGGCGCCGCTGAACCCGGGCGAGAGGGGGCCGCAAGGCCCCCTTTCCGCCCCGTGGGACCGGATCGATGAGCGGGCCGGAGAAGGCGACGGAGAAGGCGCGCGCGCCCGGGCCGGAGACGGAGACGGAAAGGCGGCCGGAGGAGAGCCGCGGCGCCAATCCCTCGCGGCTGCGCGCCGAGATCGACGCCGGCCGGACCGGCGACAAGCTGGGCTTTCCCGACCCGGCGGCGGCGCCGCTGGGCACCGACGACGAGGCGGCGGGCACCCCGGTCAGCCCCGAGCAGCTGCGCCTGGCGCGCCGCGCCGAGCTGGCCCAGGGCGCCCGCGCCCGCCGCAACCCCGGCCCGCGCCTCCTGCCGCAGAGGCTCGCCGTCCTCGCCATCCTGCTGCTGATCATCATCACAGCCATCCTCATCCGCGCAAACAGACAAAACTGAATCACGTCGGACGGGAGAGTTTCTGCCGAACCCAGATCCGCTCAAGAAGAAGCACGAGGAGCGCGCCGATGTCGCGCTCGGAGCAGAGATGCGGAAGAAGGGCCAGGGCCTGTTCCAGCGCATCGGCCACCAGGTCGTCGGCCAGCGCCGCATCCTGCACCAGGAAGCGAGCCATGGCACGCAGCCGGGGCATCATCTCCGTCACCGTCATCTCGGGCGTGCAGCACAGGCAGGCATGGTAAAGCGCGCTGTGCAGCAGGACGGCCGAGGCCAGCGCCTCGGGACCGTCCCGGCGCGGCACGCAGCTGCCATGCGGATAGAGGCCCGGATGCAGCTCGGGCCCTGCGGTGAACATGACGAAGGGGATGCCTGCCGCCTGCAGGCTGTGCGCCAGCGCCGCGGGCTCGCGCAGATTCAGCACCGCCGCATCGACCTGCATCAGGTCCGGGCGTTCGAGCGTCGCGGCCATCGCCCCCGCGCCGGCGACGGGGATCTCAGCCTGCTCCTCCGCGGTCCAGAAGGCAGAGAGGCGGTGCCGCGCCATCATCGGCGGCAGGGCCGGCGAGACGGACGGGGGCGCGTCATTCACCAGCACCTCGACCGAGGCGCCGGCGTCGCGCAGGTATTCCGCCACCGAATCGCTGCCGGGCCCGCCCTCTTCCCACAGCGCCAGACACAGCCCGTGCAGGTCGGCATTGCGGTAGAAATGCCCGATCCCGGCCGGGGGAATGCATGAGGGGAGCTTCCGGCCGGGCATCGTCAGCCCCTATGGCCGGTCAGGGGGGAATGCGTCGCCCCGGGTTCGTTGCCGGGGCGTTTCGCTCGGGCGGCCCGCCCCGGTCGGGGGCGATCCGGGCGGCGGGCGGCGTCCCTGCCGGCGCCGCCCCTGCGCACCGGCTGCGGCGCACCAGCCGCTCCGTCGTCGCAGAACCGGAGGAAACCCGCCGCCGCGATGATCGGGATGGGAAGGCGCTTCTGCTTCCGGGTCTTGATGCGTGCTGCGGACATCGAATCCTCCTGCGGGCCTGCCGGGCGGCCCCGCCTCCGGGGCCCGGAACGGAAACCTGCCGGGCGCGGGCTTGTTCCCGGCCTCAGCCCGCCGACCAGGCCTCGAGCACCTCGGCCAGCGGCGCGGTCTCGACCTGCTGCGAGAAGCGCCGGCGGTACAGCGTCATCGCCGCGTCATGGCCCCGGTCGGTCGAGGAGCAGACCGCATCGCCGACAAGGATCACCCGGTAGCCCAGATCGACGGCGCCCAGCACGGTGGCGAGCACGCAGACATCGGTCTCGCCGCCGGTGACCACCAGCGTGGTGATCCCGGCTCCGCGCAGCAGGCGGTGCAGCCCGCCGTCGTGCCAGGGCGAATAGACCGGCTTGTCGATCACCCGCGCAGGCGGCGCGTGTCGGACCAGTTCCGGCAGCAGCTCCAGCCATTCGCCGTCCAGCCGCTCGCGCAGCATCTCGGGCCATTGCGCGTAATAGCGCGCCCAGCTGCCGGGTGCCGCGTCGAGCCGCGCGGGCGGGATGAAGCGGGTGAAGAGCGTGCGCTCGGGCCGCGCCGTCACCAGCGTGGCGACCACGGGCAGGATCCTTTCGATCCAGGGCACCGCCCAGGGCGAGCCGGGGGCGAAGAGCCGCTGCATATCGATGCAAAGATGCAGGGTCTCGGGACCCATCGGGCCGAATCTGAGTGCCTGTTCCATTGCCGATTCCGCTGGCCGCCTCTTCCGGGCAGAAACGGATGCGCAGGGAAATTGTTCCGCCGCGCCCCGTTCCGCGAGGCAGCCGCCGGCGTTGCGCTGGCGCAGGCGGTTTCCCGGCCCTGGCTGCGGGCGGGGGCGGCTGGAAGCCGGCGCGGCGATCGGCGACCGGATTCCGTCGATGGGCCGCAGATCCTATCCCCCGCCCGCTGCGGACCGGATCATCCCGGATGGCCAGGTCATTCGCGCCCGGTGGCCGGTTCCAGATGCCAGGGCGGGAATGAGGGCATCTGTTTCCTCGCTGTTCAGGGGAAAATGGTGCTATTGCAGATTTACGCGGCGGCCTTCAGCTGATTGCGGCCATCCGGTCCGCAAAGCCGATCCGGCGCGTGGCGATGCGCGACAGCAGTGCTTCGTCATGGCTGATCGCCAGGATGCCAATACCCGTTTCCCGGGCCAGACCCAGCAGGACATGCCATAGCTCGGCTTGCGCGACCGCGTCCAGCGGCGCGCTGATTTCATCCGCGATCAGGAAGCGCGGACTGATCGCCACTGCCCGGAGCAAGGCGACCCGCATGAGCTGTCCGCCGGACAGCTCATGCGGGAAGCGGGTCGCCCAGCCGGGCTCCACCCCCAGCTTTGCGGCAAGCGCAGGATCGGGGGCCGCGCCTTCGGCGATGATGCGCCCGATGCGCCAGCGCGGGTTCATGGTCTGGATCGGGCTCTGCGACAGATACTGGATCGGCGAAGGCCCGCCTCGGGCTGTCGGCGCGCCGTCCAGCAAAACCTGTCCCGCCAGTGGCAGCAGGTAGCCGGCAAGCAGACGGGCAAGCGTCGATTTTCCGCAGCCGGACGGGCCGGACAGGCCCAGGATCTCGCTCGACGCGATCTTCAGCGAGATATCCTCGATCAGAGGCAGGCGGGGATCGTGGCGATAGCAGAGACCGCGGGCTTCAAGCATGGGTGGACCTGCCGGCTGTGTCGAAAGCGTTCTGCGGCAGCGCGTTCCACAGCCTGCGGCTCCAGTCCGACAGCAGGGCGGCGCCGTCGCCGGAAAAGGCTGCGGCGCGCTCCTCGGCCAGGATGCGGCCGTCGCGCATGACCGCGACACGGTCGGCATAGGGCAGGGCGGTGACCAGATCATGGGTGATGACGACGACCGTGCGCCCGGCATCGGCCAGCGCGCGCAGTCGCCGCAGCACGAGGTGCAGATTGTCGGGGTCCAGCCCGTCGGTCGGCTCATCGGCAAGAACGACGCCGGGATCGCCGGCCAGGGCCGCGGCCAGCAGCACGCGCCGCGCCATGCCGGCCGAGATCGCGCCGGGATAGAGCCTGGCCACCTCGGGCGGCAGGCCGACGCGGGCCAGGGCCTGGTCGACCGGGAAGCTGCGCGGCAGCCCGGCCCGCCTGGCGGCCCAGCGGATCTGCTGTCCCACCGTCGCCAGCGGGTCGAGGAAGGTCACCGATTGCGGCACCAGCGCCAGCACCCTGCCGCGCATCCCCGCCGCCGTGGCGGGGGAGAGGGGGATGCCGTTCAGCCGGATCTCGCCGCCCATCCGCGCATTGGCGGGCAGCAGGTGCAGGACAGCGCGGGCCAGCAGGCTCTTGCCCGCGCCGGATGCACCGACGATGGCCATCATTTCGCCAGGGCGGGCGGTCAGCGTGACGTCCTCCAGCGGCACGCCGCCGCAGGGAAAGCGCAGCGACAATCCGCGGATTTCCAGCAGGTGGGTCATGGAGCCGCGCTCCTTGGGTCCAGCGCCCGGCGCACGGCATTGCCGATGCCATCGAAGGCCAGGACCAGCCCCAGCAGGCAGAGGCCGGGGAACAGCGCCAGCCACCATCGCCCCGCCGCCAGCGTCTTCATCGCATCGGCCAGCAGGATGCCGATGGCGGGGCGCGAGGGCTCCAGCCCGAAGCCGAGGAAGGTCAGCCCGGCCTCGTGCAGGATCGCGTGGGGGAACAGCAGGATGAAGCCGACGACCGCCTGCGGCAGCAGATGCGGCAGGACATGGCGCAGCAGGACGAAACTGCGCGAGCGGCCAAGCGCGTAAGAGCTGCGGACGTAGTCCGATGCCTGCACCTGCATCAGCTCGGCGCGCAGGACCCGGCTGAGGCGCGGCCAGTGGGTCAGCGCCACCGCCAGGATGACCGCCTGCGTGCCGCCGCCGAAGGCGAAGGACAAAAGCACCAGCAGGACCAGATGCGGCAGGCCCAGGAACAGGTCGATCACGAAGGACACGGCCGCGTCGGTGGCACGGTGCAGCCCCGCGGCCAGCGCCAGCAGGATGGCCACGATGGTGGAAATGGTGGCTGCGGCGAATCCCACCTGCATGCTGACCCCAAGCCCGGCAAGGGTCCGGGCCAGCATGTCGCGCCCCAGCTGGTCGGTGCCGAAGGGATGGGCCAGGGCGGGCGGCTGGAAGCGGGCCTGGAAATCGGTGCGCATCGCGCTGTCGCCGATCAGCGCCGCCGCGATCCCCAGCGCCGCCAGCAGCAGCAATCCAAGCGCCGGGGACAGCAAATGGGCCGGCAGGGCGGCGGGCCGGCGCCGGGGGCGCGGGGCGGTCTCGATGCTGCTCATCCCTCGCTTGCCTCCCGCAGGACGGGGGCCGGGCCGCGCATGCGCGGATCCACGATCCGGTAGAGGATATCGGCCAGCATGTTGCCGGTCGAAACCACCAGCGTCGCCAGCAGGGTAATGGCCAGCAGAAGCGGCACATCGCCCTTCATCGCCGCCTCGACCGTGGCACGGCCAAGGCCGGGATAGGCGAAGACCTGCTCGGCCAGCACCGCACCGCCGAGGATTTCACCGATGGAGGCGAAGAAGATGGTCAGCGCCGGCAGGGCGGCATTGCGCGCGATGCTGCGCCGGGCGATGTCGCCCGGCCGCGCGCCCTGGGCCAGCGCGAAAAGGACGTGATCGGCTTTCATCAGCTCGGCCACCTTGGCGCGGGTATGCAGCGCGATCTGCGCGATCCCCAAGAGCGACAGGACCGCAAGCGGCAGGATCAGGTGATGCAGCCTCTGGACCCATGTCACCTCTTGCGGCAGCGCGCCGATCGGGCCCGAACAGCAAAGCGGCGTCCAGCCCAGATTGACCGAGAACAGGGTCAGCGCCAGCAGCGCCACCCAGAAGGTCGGGGCCGAGGCGGTCACATAGGCGTAGATGCGGATGATCCGGTCGGGCAGCGATCCTTCGCGGATCCCCGCCGCGATGCCCAGGCCGAAGCCCAGCACGCCCGACAGCAGCCAGGCGGGCAGGGTCAGGAGCAGCGAAGGCAGGATACGCTCGGCCAGCACGGCGCGGACCGGGGCGCCATAGGCGGTGCTCCAGCCCGCATCGCCCGACAGGATGCGGGTCAGCCAGCGGGTGAACTGGGCAAGGACGGGCTGGTCCAGCCCCCATGCGGCGGCGATCAGCGCCTTCTGCTCGGGGCCCAGGCGCGCGATGGCGGGGCCCAGATAGGCATCGACCGGATCGACGGGCGAGAGCTTCATCAGCGCGAAAGCCGCCGCCGCAGCAGCCAGCAACAGCAGCCCCAACCGCATCAGGCGCAGGGCGATGATCCTGCCCAGACCGCGGCCCGCCAGCATCATGGGCAGGTCCATGTCCATTCCGCCAATGATGCGGTGATCGGCCAGCCATGGCCATGCGGCTCGACCTGGGTCCGGCCCAGGTCGAGGCATTCGCCGACGAAATAGACATGGTCCAGATTGACCAGCCACGCCCATGCCGCATCCCCCCTGACGCCGTATTCGGCGGCCGCGGCGGACCAGAGCGGATAGGATTGCTCCAGCGACGGCGCGGCCTGCGCTTCCGCGAAAAGCGCGTCTACCCTGGGATTGGCGTAATAGGTCGGGTTCAGGTATTCGACCCCCGCCAGCGCACCGTCATAAAGCGCAAACAGCTGATAGGGGGAATGGCTGCCGAAGCCGAAGACGACCGGCTCGGCATGCATCACCTTTTCGATGCTGCTCCACGAGCCGCCCTTGGGCGTGGCCTCGATCCCCAGCGGGCGCAGCAGTTCGGCGGTGGTTTCCGCCAGCATCTGCCGGGTGGAATCCGAGGCGGGATAGTGGATCGGAAAGGCGGCGCGGATGCCGCCCTTCACGCGGATGCCGTCCTTGCCTTCCATCCAGCCCGCCTCGTCCAGCAGTCGTTTGGCGCCTGCCAGATCAAAGGACAGGCTGTCGTCCCGACCCTGCCAGGGCAGCCCGTCCGCCGGGCCCCAGGCCGGGGTGCCGTGGCCGTGCAGCGCGACCTCGACGATGGCCTCGCGGTCGAGGCCGATATTGATGGCCTGCCGGATCGCCTTGTCAGAGGTCACGGCATTGCCGAGCTTGCCCCCTGCGGGCGAGAGCTCATCCTGCGGGGGAAGAAACGGCAGGCTCAGCCCGCGATTGTCCACGGTCGGCACGGGGACGGCGCGGAATTTCTGGGGCGGGTTGCCGGCAAGCGGGGCAGGAACCGAAACCATATCGACCGCGCCCGCCTGCGCCGCCGCCAGGCCGGCGGCCTCGCCGGTGAACAGAAAGGTCAGGCGGTCGAATGCCGGCTGCTTGCCGTAATATTCGGGACTCCTTTCGACGATCAGCTGCTCGCCCTCGCGCCAGGACACGAAGCGGTAGGGGCCGGAGCCGATGGGATGGCGGCCGTAATCGGGGCCGTAAGAGGCGGCAGGCAGGATGCCGAGCGTCAGGAAGTTCTTGACGAAGGTGATCCACGGCTTCTTCAGCCGAAAGACCACGGTGCGGTCGTCGGTGGCGCTCGCGCTGTCCAGCACCGACAGGTCCAGCCCGCCGGCCGAGGTCTTGCCCTGCTCGAAGGTGAAGGCCACGTCACGCGCCGTCAGCGGCGTGCCGTCCGAGAAGCGGGCGTCGTCGCGGATCGTCACCGTCCATGTCAGCCGGTCCTCGGACAGGTGCCATTCCGTCGCCAGGTCGGGCTGGATGGCCAGGTCCGCATCGCGCCGCAGCAGCGTGGACTGGAACAGCGGATGACCATAGGCGCCCCAGCCCAGCAGGGGATCGAAGCCGGTTTCCGGCTCGCCGCCGATGGCCAGGACAAGGCTGGTCTTCGGGGCGGAGAAGCCTGCCGCCGGTGCGATCGCCAGCGCCGCGAAAACCCCCAGGGCCACGATATGCGAAAATGGGTTGGACTGTCTTTGGGGCATGGGCTGGGGCTCTCCGGGCTGGATAGGCAATCTCTCTGCGGCTCTGGCCGGTCCCCGGCAAGGGGGCCGACCAGTAATGGGATGTCAGACCTTCTCGGCCACGCAGTCGTTTACCAGGCGGCCGACGCGCTCGATCTCGACCTCGACATGGTCGCCGGGTTTCAGCCATTGCGGCGGCTTCATCCCGATGCTGCCGCCGGCGGGGGTGCCGGTAAAGATCACGTCGCCGGGCCGCAGCGTGAAATACTGGCTGAAGAACGAGATGATCGTCGGAATGTCGAAGACCATTCCTGCGGTCGAGCCGTTCTGCTTTTCCTCGCCGTTCACGCTTAGCCGGATGTTCAGGTCCGAGGAGTCGCCCACCTCGTCCTTGGTGACGATCCACGGTCCCATCGGCGCATGGCTGTCCTGCGTCTTGCCGCGCAAGAGCTGGCGGTCGGCGCGCATGTGATCGACGACGACCACCTCGTTGCCGCAGGAATAGCCCAGCAGGTAGTCCATCGCGTCTTCCTTTTCCACGAAGCGCGCCTTTCGGCCGATGACCAGCACCAGTTCGGCCTCCCAGCCGATCATCTCGCTGTTGCGCGGGATGATGATCGGGTCCGAGGTGCCGACCAGCGCGTTGCCATACATCGGGAAATTCGTGATGATCTGCGGCACGTCATGGCCCATCTCTTCCAGATGGTCGTAATAGTTCGAGCCGACGCCGATGATCTTTTCGGGACGGGTGATCGGCGCGCCCAGTTCCAGCGAGGCCAGTGGCAGGACATGGACGGCATCGGGCCTGGCCAGCGCCTCGCTGACCAGATCGGCGGCCAAGTCCAGCCCGCCCTCGGCATTCAGCAGATCGAAGGTCGAGGCGACCGCCGCCATCTGCTCGGCCGTCGCATCGGGACGCAGCGCCGCAAGGGCGGCGGCCAGATCGACGACCTGCTCGCCCTCGCAGACGCCCAGCCGCAGGGTCTTGCCGCTTTTGAATTGAAGGATCTTCATGGCATGGTCTCCGTTGCAAGGGGGGCGGTGCCTGTCCCAGGGACGGGATCGGGCAGGTTCAGCTGGCGATGCGCCGCGCGCAGCGTGTTGAGCAGCAGGCAGGCGATGGTCCTCGGACCCACGCCGCCCGGGCCCGGTGCGGTGCCGGTGCGGCCGGCAAGAGCCCCGGCGGCCTCGGCGATGTCCCCCGTCAGCCGCGCGGCGCAAGCCTTGCCGTCGATGACGCGCGCGCTCATTCGAAGACCACGGTGCGATGGCCGTTCAGGAAGACGCGCCGCTCCAGATGCAGCTTGACGGCCTTGGCCAGCACGCGCGTCTCGATATCGCGGCCCACGGCCACCAGATCGTCGGCGGACAATGTGTGACTGACGCGCTCGGTCTGCTGTTCGATGATCGGGCCCTCGTCCAGATCGGCCGTGACGTAATGGGCGGTCGCGCCGATGCTTTTGACGCCGCGATCATAGGCCTGGTGATAGGGCTTGGCGCCCTTGAAACTGGGCAGGAAGGAATGGTGGATATTGATGATCCGCCCGAACTGCGCCTTGGAGAAACTGTTCGAAAGCACCTGCATATAGCGCGCCAGGACGATGAGGTCGGCGCCGGTGCTGTCGGCCAGGTCCTGCAGGCGCTTTTCCTGCTCGGCCTTGTTTTCCTTGGTGACCGGCCAGTGGTGATAGGGCAGGCCCGCCGCCTCGGCCGAGGCGCGCGCGTCTTCGTGGTTCGAGACGACCGCGACGATCTCGGCCTTCAGCCAGCCGACCCGGATCTGGTACAGCAGATGTTCGAAACAATGGTCGAAGCGCGAGACCATGACGATGATCCTGGGCAGCCGGTCGGCCTCGTAGAGGTTCAGCTGTAGCCCGAAGCGCGAGACCGCGGGGGTCAGGGCGTGCCGGATCGCGTCCTTGGTCTTGTCGCCGGGACAGGCAAAGCGGATGCGCAGGAAGAAGCGGCCCGTGGTGCGGTCGCCGAACTGCGCGCTTTCCAGGATATTGCCGCCGAAATCGGCCAGCCGTCCGGTGACGGTGGCGACGATGCCCGGCTGGTCATCGCAGGACAAGGTCAGGATATATTCTTTTTCAGACATCAAAGCCGGTCCTTTTTGATTGGGCGGATATTTGAAAAGCGCCCTTATTCATATCGCAGTGCCGCCCGATGGGTTTTATCTTGGATTTGGCGTCCTCCAGCCGATGGAAACTTCTGGACAGGGCGCGCAATAAATGCCGCAGTCTCATGCCCCTCCCGCAGGGTTTCGCAAGGTATATGGGTAGGACCCCGGCAAGGCTTCTCAAAAAAATTCAACGGGGCGCATTATTATTGCGGTTGTTGGAATGGAGGGGCGGGCGCAGAACCTTGGCCTGACTGCAAGACGCAAAAAGGGCTGCGATGGCCGCCCGATCGGACCAAGCGCGGAGGAAAGCGGGATGAGGATACTGGTCGTTGGAGCAGGGGCCGTCGGCGGATATTTCGGGGCGCGGCTGGCGGCTGCGGGGCGCGACGTGACCTTCCTGGTCCGCGCGCGTCGGGCGGAACAGTTGCGGCGCGAGGGCATGCAGGTGGTCAGCCCGCATGGCGCCCTGACGATCCGGCCGCAGCTTGTCGAGGCCGCGCAGATCGACGGACCCTATGACCTGATCCTGCTCAGCGTGAAGGCCTATACGCTGGACAGCGCGATGGAGGATTTCGCCCCCGCGGTCGGCCCCGGCACGATGATCCTGCCCGCCCTGAACGGCATGCGCCATATCGCGCGGCTGGTGGAACGCTTCGGCGAAAAGCCGGTGCTGGGCGGGGCCTGCCGCGTGGTGGCGGAACTCAACGACAAGGGCCAGATCGTGCAGATGGCCGAGGTCCAGAGCCTTGTCTATGGCGAGCGCGACGGCACGATCAGCGACCGCATGCGGGCGCTTGACACCATCATGCAGGGGGCGGGCTTCTCGGCGGAATCCTCGGACCGGATCATGCAGATCATGTGGGACAAATGGGTCAACCTCGCCGCGCTCGGCGGGATCACCTGCCTGCTTGGCGGCGCGGTCGGGCAGGTCGCCTCGGTCCCCGGCGGTGTGCGCTCGGCCACGGCGCTTTGCAACGAGGCGCTGGCCGTCGCCGGCGCTTATGGCCATGCCCCCACTGAGCAGGAAGCGGCGCGGGTCGTATCGTCGCTGACCAACCCGGACTCGAAGCTGACCGCCTCGATGTATCGCGACATGAAATCCGGCGGCCCGGTCGAGGCCGAGCAGATCCTGGGCGACATGGTCGAAAAGGCCGAGGCCAAGGGGATCGAGGTGCCGCTGCTGCGCGCCGCCGCCGTGGCGCTGCGCGTCTACGACGCGAGCCGCTGAGAGCAGACCGCCGCCCGCCCGAAAACCAAGGAGAGACGCATGAAGGTCGTCAAGGTCGAAGCCATCGAGATCGAGCAATCCGGGCAGGTGGGCATCCCGTCCTGGCGCCATGTCTTCGCCCGCGTCCATACCGACGAGGGCATCACCGGGCTGGGTGAGGTCGGCATGCCCTTCGGCACCGGTGCCCCCGCCGCGGCGCCGATGATCCTGACCCTGGCCGAGCGTTTCGTGCTGGGCCGCGATCCTTTCGACACTGAGACCGTCTGGGAAACCATGCTCCGCCGCTCGTTCTGGGGCGAGGGCGGCGGGCCGGTGATCTTCGGCGCGATGAGCGCGCTGGACGCCGCGCTGTGGGACATCAAGGGCCGAGCGCTCGGCAAGCCGGTCCATCGCCTGCTGGGGGCGGCGACGCCGGGGCCGCTGCGCTGCTATGCCAGCCAGCTGCAATTCGGCTGGGACGATGTGGCGGTGGTGCCGCGCGGCCAGCCCGGTGAATATCGCGAGGTCGCGCAGGTGGCGCGGGCCGAGGGCTATGACTGCGTCAAGGTCGATCCGATCATGGTCGATCCGACCGGCGTCCGGAACCCCAATGTCCGCGGGCTGTTCACGCCCGAGGAGCGCAGGCTGTTCCGCGCCCGGCTGGAGGCGATCCGCGAAGGCGTCGGCCCGGATTGCGACATCATCATCGAGCTGCATTCCTTCAGCTCCTCGGCCGGGGCGTTGCAGGTCTCGGAACTGGCGAAGGATCTGGGCATCCTGTTCATCGAGGAGCCCACGCATTACAACAGCACCCATGCCCATATGAAGGTCGCGCGGCGCTCGGACATCCCGATCGCGACGGGCGAAAAGCTCTATACCCGCTGGGGCTTCATGCCCTATCTGGAAGGCGGGGCCGTGGACATGATCCAGCCCGATGTCGGACTGGTCGGCGGTATCTCGGAAGCGTTCAAGATCGCGCATCTGGCCCATGCCTATGACGTGGGGGTGCAGGCGCATATCTGCGGCTCGCCCCTGGCCACGGCCGTCGGGCTGCAACTGGAAGCGGCAATCCCGAACTTCGAGATCCACGAGCATCACACCTTCGCCCTGAAGCACACCAACCGCGAGCTGTTCGAGCAGGACCTGCAACCCGTGAATGGCCGCTTCGAGGTGCCGACCGCCCCCGGTTTCGGCATGGATTTCACCGCCGCCGCCGAACGCCAGATGATCCGGCAGGATGTGGCGCTGTAAGGCACCGCCGATCCGACAGGAAAGGAACCCTCATGACTTCGCTCGTCACCACCGCCTGGCTTGCCGATCACTTGGACGATCCGCAGGTTGTGCTGCTGGACGCGTCCTTCAAGCTGCCTGGCGCGACGCCGACCGCGGCCGAGGAATTCGCCGAGCGCCACATCCCCACCGCGCAGTTCTTCGACGTGGACAAGGTGGCCGATGCCGGCAACCCGCTGCCCCACATGATGCCCTCCGAGGCGGCGTTCGCCCGCACCGTGGGCGCCTTGGGGATTTCCAACGATACCATGGTGGTGATCTACGACACCCCCGGCCTGATGTCGGCGGGGCGCGCCTGGTGGATGTTCCGCAGCTTTGGCCATCGCAAGATCGCGATCCTTGACGGCGGGCTGAAGGCCTGGATGGCCGAGGGGCGGCCGGTGACAGCCGAGGTGGCGGCGCGGCCCGCCGCCAGCTATCGGGCGGTTCTGGACCCCGCCGCCGTCGCCTCCAAGGCCGATGTGCTGGCCAATATCGACAGCAAGGCCTGCGATCTGGTCGATGCGCGTTCCGCTGCGCGCTTCACCGCCGAGGAAAAGGAGGCCCGCCCCGGCCTGCGCTCTGGCCATGTGCCGGGCAGCCTGAACGTGCCGTTCGACCGCATGACCGACCCGGAGACCGGAAGGATGAAATCGCCGTCAGAGATCGCGCAGGTCTTCCGGCAGGCCGGGCTGGACATGGAGCGGCCCGTGATCGCCTCCTGCGGCTCGGGCGTGACGGCCTGCGCGCTGGCCTTTGGCCTGCATCTGGCGGGCAAGGACGATGTGGCGGTCTATGATGGCTCTTGGGCCGAATGGGGCATGCCGGGCGATACGCCGGTCGCGACCGGGAAATGAGGGACATGCTGCCGGAAACCGGTTTCGACGGCTTTTCGGCGGCCGTGCGGCGGGTGGTGCCTGCCGGGCGATTCCTGCTGGACGCGTTTTCGCGCACCGTTCACGGCGCCGATGCCAGCCCCTACAGCCTGCTGCCCCGCGCGGTGATCCTGGTCGAGACCGAGGACGAGGTGGTCGCCATCTGCCGCGCGGCCAGCCGCACGGGCGTCCCGATCACCTTCCGCGCGGCGGGCACCAGCCTGTCGGGGCAGGGCGTGACCGACAGCGTGCTGGTCAAGATGGGCCCGAACGGCTGGCGCCGGTTCGAGATGGACGAGGATGCCGCCAGCGTGCGCATGGGCCCCGGCCTGATCGGGGCGCAGGCCAATGCGCGGCTGGCGCGGCACCGGCGCAAGATCGGACCCGACCCGGCCTCGATCTCGGCGGCGATGATCGGCGGGATCATCGCCAACAATTCCAGCGGCATGTGCTGCGGGACGGAACAGAACAGCTATCGCACCCTGCGCTCCATGCGGCTGGTGCTGGCGGACGGGACAACGCTGGACACTGCCGATCCCGAAAGCCGCCGCGCCTTCCGGGTCAGCCATGGCGCGCTGCTGGACGAACTGGCCGCGCTTGCCCGCGCGGTGCGGGACGACGCCGAACTGGGCGCGCTGATCCGGCGCAAGTTCGCGATCAAGAACACCACCGGCTATTCGCTGAACGCGCTGGTCGATTACGACGACCCGTTCGAGATACTCCAGCACCTGATCGTCGGATCCGAGGGCACGCTGGCCTTCATCTGCGAGGTGACGCTGGAAACCGTGCCCGCGCCCCCGAAGCAATCGGCGGCGCTGGTCTTTTTCGCGGATGTGCGGATCGCCTGTTCGGCGGCCACCGCGCTCAAGGCGCAGCCGGTCTCGGCGGTCGAGATGATGGATTACGCATCGCTGCGCTCGGCCCTTGACCAGCCCGGCGTGCCCGAGAGCTTTGCGCATATGCCGCGGGGCACCGCCGCGCTGCTGGTCGATCTGCGCGCCGACGACGCCGAGGCCCTTGCCGCGCAGATGCGATCGGTGACGGCGGCCATCGAGCCCTTCGCGCCGCTTGAACCGGTGCGCTTTTCGCATGACCCGCGGACCTATGCGGCTTACTGGAACGTGCGCAAGGGGCTGCTGCCCGCCGTGGGCGGCATGCGCGCGCCCGGCTCGACGGTGATCGTCGAGGATATCGCCGTTCCCATCGACAGCCTTGCCGAGGCCGCCCTTGCCATTCGCGAAATCTTCG
Source organism: Paracoccus sp. J55 (assembly GCF_000513975.1). Taxonomy (NCBI): domain Bacteria; kingdom Pseudomonadati; phylum Pseudomonadota; class Alphaproteobacteria; order Rhodobacterales; family Paracoccaceae; genus Paracoccus; species Paracoccus sp. J55. Next base: position 64,106 of record NZ_KI911333.1, on the reverse strand, counting down.
ACCGGCTGGATTACGGCGATGCGGTGATCTTCGGCCATGCGCTGGACGGCAACCTGCATTTCGTCTTTTCCCAGGCCTTCAACAGCCCCGAGGACATCGCCCGCTATGCCCGGCTGATCGACGAGGTGGCCGCCATCTGCGGCTCGGCCAGACAGGCGGGCTGCTCATTGTCAGGGGCTTCCCAAAGAGCCTGAATCACGCCTGGAAAATACTTTCCATATCAATCGCATCAGATTGATATAGCGTGATATTATACCGTCTGTGGCGCGGATTCGAAGGCGCGGGCGATTTCCGTCTCGGTGCAGCGATTGGCCAGCATCGCCGCCAGCAGGATGCGCGCCTGTCCGGGGCGCAGCAGCCGGGCGTGGATGGCGCCCGCGCGCCGCATGTCGTGACCGCCGCCACCGCCGCCATAGATCGGCGACAGCAGCCCCTCGGGCACGCGGCTGGAGACCACCACCACGACGCCCTGGGCCTTGGCGCGCGCGATGGCCGCGACCAGTTCGGCTGTCGCATTGCCCGAACCCAGCGCCGAAATGACGATGCCCCGCGCCCCGGCGGCCAGGCTGGCCTCGAGATGCAGACCGTCGCTGCCGGGATGGGTGGCGACGATATCGACGCGGAAGCCGCCGACCGGCGCGGGCAGGGGCCGGGTGACGGTCGCGCCCTCTTCGGCCACGCGGCGGAAGGCGTCCGGCGCGTCCGAGGTGAACTTGTAAAGCCCCCAGGCCGGGAACATCCGGCCGCCGAAGGCCAGGGTGACGCCTGGCCCGGCCGCCGGCCGCAGCGCCGCGCGGACCGCATCGGCCAGGTTGCGCCCCCCGTCCGAACGCGGGTGATCCGAGGCGAATTGCGCGCCGGTGAACACCACCGGCTTGCGCGGCGCGTGTTGCAGCTGCACCAGCAGCGCGGTTTCCTCCATCGCATCGGTGCCGTGCAGCGCCACGATGCCGGCGATGCGGGGGTCGGCCAGCTCGGCCGCCACCGCGTCGCTGATGCGCTGCATGTCGGAAAGCGTCAGGCTGGCGGAATCCTTGGCCAGCACCTCGCGCGGGCGCAGCTCGACCGCCATGGGCGGCAGCAGCGCCAGCAGGTCCCCGGCCCCCAGCCGCGGCCGCGCGGCGCCGTCCGCGCCGCGGCTGCTGGCAATGGTGCCGCCGGTGGCAAGCACTGCCAGCAGCGGTTTCTGTCCGGTTCCGGTCACGTGTCGAGCCGCATGGTCGCGCAATCCCCCCTTGCAGACCCGCGGCGAGGGCAGGGGCATGCCCGCCCGCCGCAATCTGTCTGACAGCTTCGATTACCACAGCGGGCGTCGGGGTCAAGTCACCTTGGTCGCGGCATGATGCGTGATCTTGCGTCAGGGGGCCGTCAGGGCGATGCATTGTTGCGCCGGCCGGGTGCCGGGCGGAAGATCACGCATTGGCGGGCTGCTGGCCGATGATCCAGGTCATCGCCTGCTCGACCTCGTGCAGGTGGTCGCGCATCGCGGTGCGGGCCTCGTCCTCGGAGCCGGCGGCGATCGCCTCGGCGATGCGGCGATGTTCGTGATTCGAGGTCACGCGCCGGTCCGCCATCAGGTTCACTAGCTCGGACTGGCGCATCAGCGCATCGCGGGAATCGGTGACGATGCGGGCGAAAAGCCGGTTGCGGGCGGCCTGGGCGATCAGGCAGTGGAAATCCGAATCCAGCCGCACCCATTTCAGCGCGTCCTCCTGCCGTTCCATGCTGTCGCACAGCTGCAGAAGCCGGGCCATGTCGTCTTCGTTGCGGCGCAGGGCGGCCCAGCCGGCGGCGGGAATCTCGATGAAGGGCCGCGCCTCGATCAGTTCGCGCGCCGAGTAATTGCCATAGGCGAGTTCCGGCGCCTGCCGGTCCGAGATCACGAAACTGCCGCTGCCGCTGCGGCTGCGCGTCAGCCCCAGCGTCTGCAGCGAGCGCATCGCCTCGCGGATGATCGGCCGGCTGACGCCGTAATGTTCGGCCAGCTTCGCCTCGGAAGGCAGCCGGATGCCGACCGGCAAGCGGCCGGCCAATATTGCGCCTCGCAGATCCTCGAACACCGTCTCGGCGGCGTTTTTCCGACTGACCGGGCTCTTATGGGACAACCAATCAGCCACCTTGTTCATGGCGCCAATGTTGCATGTCAGGCGCACCTGTCAAGCCATGGCGACGGAGGCCGCAATTTTTACCAGTACAGGACGGCGGCGCCCAGCAGCCCCAGCAGACCAGCCACCTGCGCCATGAAGATAAGGTGATAGATCCTCATCCGCGTGCTCCGCGTTCAGAATCCGGGAAAAATCGTGATTTCATCCTGCCGGGCGCCGCCGGGCTTGGGAAGCCCGAATCCGGGCATTCTGAACATTTATCAATTCCGGCCGGCGGGACGGGGTTGCGCCCGGCGCGGCGCTGTGGCAGGCAGGGCGCCTGCGGCGGCGAACGGTCCTTGGCGCGATTCTGCGTCCGCAATCCTCATATCTGATATATCCACGGGTTTTCCCATGCGCGATCCCCTGTTTCGCATGGCCCTGCTTCTGGGCCTGCTTTCCGCCGTCGGTCCCTTCGCGATCGACATGTATCTGCCGGCGCTGCCGCAAGTGGCCAGCGACCTGCACACCACCGAGGCCGGGGCGGCGCTGACGCTGACCTCGTATTTCATCGTCTTCGGCTTCGCCCAGATGATCTACGGCCCGATGGCCGATGCGGTCGGGCGCAAGAAGCCGCTGGTGATCGGCGTGTCGATCTTTCTGGTCGCCACCGTGGCGGCGAGCCTGGCGCCGACCATCGGCTGGCTGATCGCCGCCCGCGCCCTGCAGGGCCTGGGTGCGGCGACGCTGATGGCGGTGCCGCGCGCGGTGATCCGCGACATGGCGACCGGACCCGCGGCGGCCAAGATGATGGCGGCGATCATGATCGTGATCTCGGTCTCGCCGATGCTGGCGCCGCTGACCGGATCGGCGGTGCTGGCCTTCGGCGGCTGGCGCGAGATCTTCGCCGTGCTGGCCGCGGCGGCGCTGCTGAGTCTGGGGCTGATCCTGTTCGCGCTGCCCGAGACCCTGCCGGCCGAGCGGCGCCGGCCCGTGCGCCTTGCGGCCATGGCGGCGGGGGCGCGGCGGCTGCTGGCCGACCGGCGCTTTCTGGGCCTGACCATGATCGGCGGCTTCGGCATGGCCAGCTTCTTCGTGTTCCTGGCCTCGGCGAGCTTCGTCTATACGCGGCAATACGGGCTTAGCCCGACCGGGTTCTCGCTGGCCTTCGCGGTGAATGCCATCGGCTTCTTCTCGGCCTCGCAATTCGCCGGCCGGCTGGCGGAACGCTTCGGGATGGAGCGGGTGATTTCGCTGGCGATCACCGGCTTTGCCGGGCTGTCGCTGGCCCTGTCGCTGGTGGTGCTGGCGGGCTTCGACGCGCTGCCCGTGGTGATCGCAGGGCTGTTCCTGGCCAATGCCTGCCTGGGGCTGGTGATGCCGACGGCCATGGTCATGTCGCTGGACCCGCATCCCGACATCGCCGGGCTTGCCTCGTCGCTGGGCGGCACGCTGCAGATGCTGACCGGAGGGCTGATGATCGCGGTGACCGGGCCCTTCCTGGACAATACTGCGGCGACCATGGTGCCGGCGATCACGCTTTGCGCGGCGCTGGCCTGGGGGGCGGCGGCAGCCTCGCTGCCGCGGCTGCGCATCCTGGCCTGAGGCGTCAGCCCCAATAGGCGGCGGCGGTGAATTCGCGCTTGGCCAGTCCGCGCGCGGCAAGCCGCCGCCGCGCCTCGCGCGCCTCATGCGCGGGGCCGGCGAACCAGACATGGCGGTTCTCCTGCGCCGCATCGAAGCCGGCGGCGTCCAGCGCCGCCAGCAGGTCGTCGCAGCGGATGACGCGCGGGTCGCGGGCCAGTTCGGCCAGATCTTCGGGCGCGGCGCGCAGGAAGGCATGAACCTCGCCCCGCGCCTGTTCCAGCATCCGGGCGATGGCGGGCAGGGCGGTTTCGTCGCCAAAGAGCCACAGCCGGCCGGCCTCGGGGCAACCGCCGCCGCCGGGCCCGATCAGCCCGACCGGATCGCCGGGCCGGGCGCGATCCGCCCAGTCGCAGGTCGGGCTGGCCGCATGGCGGAAGATGTCGAAATCCACCCAGTCGTCCCGCTGCGCGGCCACGGTATAGACGGCGCGATGCGGCGCGTCCGGCCCCTCGGGCCAGACGGTGCGGCCGCTGGCGGCGATGCGCGGCCAAAGCGGGATGCGTCCCTTCGGCGGCAGCAGCAGGCGGAAATGCAGCGAGCCTTGGCCGAAACGGGCGGCGTCCTCGCCGGCGACGCGGACGCGCAGGAAGCCGGGCGTGCGCGGGCTGACGTCGACCACCCGCATCAGCGACAGGCCGGGGGCCAGCGCCCCCGTCTCGACCCTGTCCCAGCCGATGGACAGGCCCAGTTCGTCGAACAGCGTGGTAGCGGTGTCCTGCAGGTTGCCGATCAGTCGCTTTTCCGGCGCGCTGAGCTCGATCCTCGCCGTGTCGCCGTCGCGGATCAGCGCCATTTCGCAGCCCCACAGATGCAGCGTCAGGCTGTCGGCGGTCTCGATCGCCTCGATCTCCCATTCGGCGGCGCGAGCCTTCAGCGCGGCGGCGGCCGCGCCCGCGGCCGAGCCGAGCGTCCCGGTGCTGCGATAGGGTCTGATCGGGAACATGGCGCGTCCTTCCGCATGGCGCAGGTCGGGACGGATATATACCCAAGAAAAACTCTCGGCAATATGTCCCGGAGCTATGCCGCGCCCTCGCGGTCGAGCAGGGCGCGCTTGCGCGCCACGCCCCAGCGATAGCCCGACAGCGCGCCGTCGCTGCGCACCACCCGGTGGCAGGGGATGGCGACGGCGATGTCGTTCGCGGCGCAGGCTTGCGCCACGGCGCGGCTGGCCTGCGGCGCGCCGATGCGGCGGGCGATCTCGGCATAGCTGGCGGTGGCGCCGGGCGGGATCTGGCGCAGGGCCTGCCAGACCCGCTGCTGGAAGGCGGTGCCGCGGATGTCCAGCGGCAGGTCCAGCCCGATTCCGGGTGCCTCGACGAAGCCGACGACGCGGGCGACGAGGGTCTCGAATTCCGGGTCGCCGCCGATCAGCGTGGCGGCGGGGAAACGGTCCTGGAAGTCGCGCAGCAGCGCCTCGGGGTCGTCGCCAAGCGCGATGGCGCAGATGCCGCGCCGGCTTTGCGCGACCAGGATGGCGCCAAGCGCGCATTGCCCCAGCGCGAAGCGGATCTCGGCCCCCGCACCGCCCTTGCGCCAGGCCGAGGCCGTCATGCCCAGCATCCCGTCGGCGCCCTCATAGAAGCGGCTGTTCGAGCTGAAGCCCGCCTCGTAGATCGCGCCGGTGACGCTGACGCTATCGGCCAGCCGGGCGCGCAGCCGGCCGGCGCGATGCGCGGCGGCATAGGCGCGCGGCGTCAGTCCGGTCGCGGCCTTGAACTGGCGGTGAAAATGGAACGGGCTGAGGCCCGCGGCCTCGGCCAGTGCCCCGAGGCTAGGCGGCGTGTCCGAGTCCTCGATCAGCCGGCAGGCGGCGGCGACCAGCGCCGCATTGGCCTCGGCCACCGAGGCGCCGCGGGGATTGCAGCGCCGGCAGGGACGAAAGCCCGCCGCCTCGGCCTGATCGGGCGAGGCATAGAGGGTCACGTTCTGCGGCTTGGCCCGCCGGGACGGGCAGGAGGGGCGGCAATAGACCCCGGTGGTGCGCACGGCATAGACGAAGGCGCCATCGACCGCCGCGTCGCGCGCCAGCACCTGCTGCCAGCGCGGATCGCTTTCGGTGGGAATCGGGGCGTGATCCATGGCAGGAACCTTTCTGCTGCGTCATTCCTGCTATCATATCTAGGGCGCGGGCGGGACCGCCGCACTCCGCCGCTTGCGGCCGAATTCCGCCGTCGCGGGTCAGGGAATGTTCAGCGCCGTGTCCAGCAGGCTGTCGGGACGGACCAGATCCGTCAGCGCGCCCAGGTCGGTGATGGTGACGCGCATGCCGTCGATATGCACGCCATGCTCGCGCAGCGCCCGGAAGGCGCGCGAGAGGCTTTCCGGCGTCATCCCCAGATACGAGGCCAGCAGCCGCTTTTCCTGCGGCAGAACGAAACCCTGCGCGCCCCCGGCGGCCGAGAACCGCTGCAGCAGATAGGCCCCCAGCCTTTCGCGGGCGTTGCGCAGCTTGAGGTTCTTGGCATGGCGCACGAGGTTGCGATAGCCCTCGGACAGCTCTTGCACCGTGGCCAGCGCAAAGCCGGGGTCGCGGGCGAAGGCCCCGCGCACGTCCACCGCCGGGATCAGCACGATGCGCGAGCGTTGCAGGGTGCGCGCCGACATCAGATAGGGCGCGTCGCGCATGCAGGCGGCCAGGATGAAGGTGGCGACCGGCTGGACCACGGCCATGGTGGTGTCGCGTCCCTGCCAGTGGGCATAAAGCTCGACCGCGCCTTCCAGCACCACATGCAGGAAATTCGCGCCCTCGCCCTGGCGGATCAGCTCGAGCTGCGCGGGAAAGACCTGGTCATAGGCCGCATGCAGCAGCGCGTCGAAGGCCGGGCTGGTCATGTCGCGGAACAGCGGCAGGTTGCGGATGTCGTTGCGGTCCTCTTCGCGCATGGGCTGTCCTTGGGAGTGGCTGCGGAATCGCCTCCTGTCTGGCATTGATCTTGATTTTCGTCAATCAGAGAGCAGGCATTTGTCATATGGCCGCGACATGAAACCGCAGCCACGCCTGGATAATTTGCAGGGCGTCCCGGCACAAAAGCGAAATCCGGTCGGTTTTGCCGCTCCGCAGCGCAGAAGTTGACCCAGATCAAACCTGCCCCGCCGGCCGCGTGATGGGTGAGCCGCAGAAACGGCGCGCGAAAGACCCAATCGGAGCATCCGCCATGTCGGACCCACGATCCCCGTCCCCGATGCAGCAGCAGAAGGCGCTGTGGCTCAGCACCACCGCCTTCACGCTGTGCTTCGCCGTCTGGACGATCTTCTCCATCATCGGCATCACCATCAAGGACGAGCTCGGCCTGACCGAGTTCGAATATGGCGTGCTGATCGCCACACCTATCCTGACCGGCTCGCTGATCCGGCTGATCCTCGGCGTCTGGACCGAGCGTTACGGCGGGCGGCTGGTGTTTTCGCTGCAGATGCTGTTCACCGGCCTTGCCACCTGGGCGCTGACCTGGGCCGAGAGCTATGCGGGCTTCCTGCTGGCCGCGCTTGGCGTCGGTCTGGCGGGCGGTTCCTTCATCATCGGCGTCGCCTATGTCTCGAAATGGTTCCCGGCCCAGCGGCAGGGGACGGCGCTCGGCATCTTCGGCATGGGCAATGTCGGCGCGGCGGTGACCAAGTTCATCGCCCCCTTCATCCTGGTGGCCTGGGGCTGGCAGGCCGTGGCGCAGATCTGGGCGGTGGGCATCGCGCTGATGGGCGTGGTCTTCCTGCTGGTCGCGCGCGACGACCCCGATTTCGAGGCGCGCCGTGCCGAGGGCATCGCCGCGCCCAGTTTGGCCGAGCAGTTCGCGCCGCTGAAAAGGCTGCAGGTCTGGCGCTTCGCGTTTTACTATTTCTTCGTCTTCGGCGGCTTCGTCGCCCTGGCGCTGTGGCTGCCGCATTACCTGACGCAGGTTTACGGCGTCGATCTGCGGGTCGCCGGCATGGCGGCGGCGGCCTTCAGCCTGTCGGCCAGCATCTTTCGCGCCTATGGCGGCATCCTGTCGGACCGCTTCGGCGCGCGCACGGTGATGTACTGGACCTTCGGCTTCAGCGCGCTGTTCCTGTTCATGCTGTCCTATCCGCCGACCGACTACACCATCCGCGGCATGGACGGGCCGATCTCGTTCTCGACCGAGATGGGGCTGTGGCCCTTCGTGGTCACGCTGTTTGCACTGGGCTTCTTCATGAGCCTGGGCAAGGCCGCGATCTTCAAGCACATCCCGGTCTATTACCCGAACCATGTCGGTGCGGTGGGCGGGCTGGTCGGCATGATCGGCGGCCTTGGCGGCTTCGTCCTGCCCATCGTCTTCGGCGCGCTGCTGGACCTGACCGGCATCTGGACCTCGTGCTTCGCCTTGCTCTTGCTGGTCGTGGTGGTGTCCATGGGCTGGATGCACCTCTCGATCCGCGCCATGGAGCGGCAGGCGCAGGGCCGGGCCCTGGACCGGCTGCCGAACTTTCCCGAACTGGCCGAGGTGCATGACCCCGAGCGCACGGTGATGCCGCGCGTGCTGGACGACTGGCGTCCCGAGGACCCGGCATTCTGGTCCGAAAAGGGCCGCCGGATCGCCAGGCGCAACCTGTGGATCTCGATTCCGGCGCTGCTGCTGGCCTTCGCGGTCTGGATGGTCTGGTCGGTGGTGGTGGCCAAGCTGCCGCAGATCGGCTTCGGCTTCAGCCAGGACCAGCTGTTCTGGCTGGCGGCGCTGCCGGCGCTGTCCGGGGCCACGCTGCGCATCTTCTACAGCTTCATGGTGCCGATCTTCGGCGGGCGGCTGTGGACGACGCTTTCCACCGCCTCGCTGCTGATCCCGGCCATGGGCATCGGCTATGCGGTGCAGGATCCGACGACGCCCTATCTGATCTTCGTCGCGCTGGCGCTGCTGTGCGGGCTCGGCGGGGCCAATTTCGCCTCGTCCATGGCCAATATCAGCTTCTTCTTCCCGAAATCGGAAAAGGGCAGCGCCATGGGGCTGAACGCCGGCCTCGGCAACCTGGGCGTCTCGGTGATGCAGTTCCTGGTGCCCATCGTCATCACCATGGGCGTCTTCGGTGCCATGGGCGGCGCCCCGCAAGAGCTTTCGGACGGCGGCCGGCTGTGGATGCAGAACGCCGGATTCGTCTGGGTGCCCTTCATCATCGCCTCGACCGTGGCGGCCTGGCTGGGCATGAACGACATCGCCGACGCCCGCGCCAGCTTCCGCGAGCAGGCGGTGATCTTCACCCGCAAGCACAACTGGGTGATGTGCCTGCTTTACATCGGCACCTTCGGCAGCTTCATCGGCTATTCGGCGGGCTTCCCGCTGCTGACCGGCCTGGCCTTCCCCGAGGTGAACGCGCTGCAATTCGTGTTCCTGGGGCCGCTGGTCGGCGCGCTCAGCCGGGCCGGCACCGGCTGGCTGGCGGACCGGGTCGGCGGCGGGCGGGTGACCTTCTGGGTCTTTGCCGGCATGATCGCCTCGGTCGCGCTGGTCATCCTGTCGCTGCAGGCGCTGTCCTTCGCCGGCTTCTTCGCGGGTTTCATGGCGCTGTTCTTCTTTACCGGGGTCGGCAATTCCTCGACCTTCCAGATGATCCCCGTGATCATGCGCAAGGAGATCGCCCGGCTGGAGCCGCAGCTTTCGCCCGAGGATCGCCGCCGCCAGTCGGACCGCGAATCCGCCGCGATCATCGACTTCACCAGCGCGATCGGGGCCTATGGCGGCTTCTTCATCCCCAAGGCCTACGGCAGCTCGATCGCGCTGACCGGATCGGCGCTTGGCGCGCTCTGGGGCTTCCTCGGCTTCTACGTGCTCTGCCTTGCCGTGACCTGGGTCTTCTACACCCGGCCGGGCGGCCTTCTGCACGACATCGAACGCGGCCGCGCCCCCGCCGGCGCCGCCACCCCTGCCTGAGAATTCCAAGGAGACAGCTATGAGCCATCTGCTGGACCGCCTGAACTTCCTGAAACCCGCCCGCAAGGACGTGTTCGCGGAAGGGCATGGCCAGACCACGACCGAGAACCGCGACTGGGAGGACACCTATCGCTCGCGCTGGCGGCACGACAAGATCGTCCGCTCGACCCACGGGGTCAACTGCACCGGTTCCTGTTCGTGGAAGATCTACGTCAAGTCCGGGATCGTCACCTGGGAGACGCAGCAGACCGACTATCCCCGCACCCGGCCGGACCTGCCCAACCACGAGCCGCGCGGCTGCGCGCGCGGCGCCTCCTACAGCTGGTATCTCTATTCCGCGAACCGGGTGAAGACGCCGCTGATCCGCGGCCGGCTGATGCGGCTCTGGCGCGAGAAGCGCAAGACCATGACGCCCATCCAGGCTTGGACAGCGATCCAGACCGACCCGGCCGCGCGCGAAAGCTATACCCGCATCCGCGGCAAGGGCGGTTTCGTGCGCGCGACCTGGGACGAGGCGACCGAGATCGTCGCCGCCGCCAATGCCTATACCGCAAAGACATACGGCCCCGACCGGGTCTTCGGCTTCTCGCCGATCCCGGCCATGTCGATGGTCTCCTATGCAGCCGGCACGCGCTACCTGTCGCTTCTGGGCGGGACCTGCATGTCCTTCTATGACTGGTATTGCGACCTGCCGCCTGCCTCGCCCCAGACCTGGGGCGAGCAGACCGACGTTCCCGAAAGCGCGGATTGGTACAACGCGGGCTACCTGCTGCTCTGGGGCTCGAACGTGCCGCAGACCCGCACGCCCGACGCGCATTTCTATACCGAGGCGCGCTATCGCGGCACCAAGTCGGCGGTGATCTGCCCCGACTATTCCGAGGCCGCGAAATTCGGCGACATCTGGCTGAACGCCAAGCAGGGCACCGATGCGGCGCTTGGCATGGCCTTCGGCCATGTCATCCTGCGCGAATTCCACCTGGACCGGCAGGCCGAGTATTTCGAGGATTACTGCCGCCGCTATTCCGACATGCCGATGCTGGTGCGGCTGGAGGAACGCGACGGCCGCCTCATCCCCGGCCGCCAGCTGCGCGCCAGCGATTTCGACGGCGCGCTGGGGCAGGCGAACAACCCGGAATGGAAGACGGTCGCCATCGACGAGACCACGGACCGCATCGTGGTCCCGAACGGTTCCGTGGGCTTCCGCTGGGGCGAGGAGGGGCGCTGGAACCTGGAGCAGAAGGCGGGCGGGGACGAGGTCCGGCTGAAGATGAGCCTGGTGCTCGACGAGGATCGCGACGACGTCGCCGGCGTCGATTTCCCCTATTTCGGCGGTGCCGCGACCAACGGCTTCGCGGTGGACGACCGCGGCGCGGTGCTGACCCGCAACGTTCCGGTCAAGCGCCTGACCCTCGCCAATGGCGAGGAGGCGCTGGTCGCCACGGTCTTCGACCTCATCTGCGCGAACTACGGCCTCGACCGCGGCCTGGGCGGCGGGAACGTCGCGCGCGACTATGACGCCGACGTGCCCTTCACACCGGCCTGGGCCGAGCGCATCACCGGCGTGCGCCGCGACAAGATCATCCAGGTGGCGCGGGAATTCGCCGCCAATGCCGAAAAGACCAACGGGCGGTCGATGGTCATCATCGGCGCGGCGATGAACCACTGGTTCCATATGGACATGAACTATCGCGCCGTCATCAACATGCTGGTGATGTGCGGCTGCGTCGGCCAGTCCGGCGGCGGCTGGGCGCATTACGTCGGCCAGGAAAAGCTGCGCCCGCAGACCGGCTGGACGGCGCTGGCCTTCGCGCTGGACTGGGCGCGGCCGCCGCGGCACATGAACTCGACCTCGGCCTTCTACGCCCATACCGACCAGTGGCGCTACGAGACGGTGAGCGCCAGGGAGATCCTTTCGCCCACCGCGCCGGCAGGCGACTGGGACCGGCTGAGCCTGATCGATTACAACATCCGGGCCGAGCGCATGGGCTGGCTGCCCTCGGCGCCGCAGCTGCGCCAGAACCCGCTGGAGGTGGGCCGCGCCGCCAAGGCCGAGGGCATCGCGGTCAAGGATTACGTCGCCCGCGAGTTGAAATCCGGCCGGCTGGAAATGTCCTGCGAGGACCCGGACGCGCCCGAGAACTGGCCGCGGAACCTGTTCGTCTGGCGCTCGAACCTGCTGGGGTCCTCGGGCAAGGGGCATGAGTACTTCCTCAAGCACCTTCTGGGCACCGATCACGGCGTGCAGGGCAAGGACCTGGGCGAGGAAGGCGGCGTGAAGCCCGTCGAGGCCGCCTGGCACGACCGGGCGCCCGAGGGCAAGCTGGACCTGCTGGTCACCATCGACTTCCGCATGTCCACCACCGCGGTCTATGCCGACATCGTCCTGCCGACCGCCAGCTGGTACGAAAAGGACGACATGAACACCTCGGACATGCATCCCTTCATCCACCCGCTGCAGGCGGCGGTGGACCCGGCCTACGAATCGCGGACCGATTGGGAGATCTTCAAGTCCATCGCCCGCAAGTTCTCGGAGATCGCGCCCGAGGTGCTGGGGGTCGAGACGGACGTGGTGCAGCTGCCCCTGCAGCACGACAGCCCCGGCGAGATCGCCCAGCCCTTCGTGCAGGACTGGAAGCGGGGCGAATGCGAGCTGATCCCCGGCAAGACCGCGCCGGCCTATATCGAGGTGACGCGCGACTATCCGAACCTCTACCGGCGCTTCACCGCGCTGGGGCCGCTGATGGAGAAGCTGGGCAATGGCGGCAAGGGCATCAGCTGGGACACCAGGGACGAGGTGCATCACCTGCAGGCGCTCAACGGCCGGGTGACCGAAGAGGGCCCGACCAAGGGCATGGCGCGGATCGAGACGGCCATCGACGCCGCCGAGGTGGTGCTGATGCTGGCCCCCGAGACCAATGGCGAGGTGGCGGTCAAGGCCTGGCAGGCGCTTGGCCGCGCCACCGGGCTCGACCACAAGCACCTGGCCGAGGTCAAGGAGGACGAGAAGATCCGCTTCCGCGACATCGCCGCCCAGCCGAGGAAGATCATCTCCTCGCCCACCTGGTCGGGTATCGAAAGCGAGGAGGTCTGCTACAATGCCGGCTGGACCAACGTGCACGAGCTGATCCCGTGGCGCACCGTCACCGGCCGCCAGCAGCTTTATCAGGACCACGAATGGATGCGCGCCTTTGGAGAGGCCTTCGTCACCTGGCGGCCGCCGGTCGATCTGAAGACCATCGGCGCGGATGCCCGGAAATCGCTTGCCGCCGGCGAGAAGCACGTGGTGCTGAACTTCCTGACCCCGCACCAGAAATGGGGCATCCATTCCACCTATTCCGACAACCTGCTGATGCTGACGCTGAACAGGGGCGGCCCGGTGGTCTGGATCTCGGAGATCGACGCGCAGAAGGCCGGGCTGGTCGATAACGACTGGGTCGAGGTCTTCAACAGCAACGGCGTCATCGCCGCCCGCGCGGTGGTCAGCCAGCGCATGAAGGAAGGCAGCATGTTCATGTATCACGCGCAGGAAAAGATCGTGAACACGCCCGGCAGCCAGATCACCGGCAAGCGCGGCGGCTTCCACAACTCGGTCACCCGCATCGTGCTGAAGCCGACCCATATGATCGGCGGCTATGCGCAGCTGGCCTATGGCTTCAACTATTACGGCACGGTGGGGGCCAACCGGGACGAATTCGTCATCGTCCGCAAGATGAACAAGGTCGACTGGCTCGACCAGCCCGCAACCCAAGCGACGGAGGCAGCGGAATGAAAGTGCGTGCGCAAATCGGCATGGTGCTGAACCTGGACAAGTGTATCGGCTGCCATACCTGCTCGGTGACCTGCAAGAACGTCTGGACCTCGCGCGAGGGCGTCGAATACGCCTGGTTCAACAATGTCGAGACCAAGCCCGGCATCGGCTATCCCAAGGATTGGGAGAACCAGAGGCGCTGGAACGGCGGCTGGGTGCGGACGAAATCCGGCCATCTGCAACCCAGGCAGGGCGGCAAGTGGCGCATCCTGGCGAATATCTTCGCCAATCCCGACCTGCCCGAGATCGACGATTTCTACGAGCCCTTCGATTTCGACTACGATCACCTGAAATCCGCGCCCGAGATGCAGGCCTTCCCGACCGCCCGGCCGCGTTCGAAGATCAGCGGCCAGCGGATGGAGAAGATCGAATGGGGCCCGAACTGGGAGGAAATCCTGGGCGGCGAGTTCGAGAAACGCAGCAAGGACTACAATTTCGAGGGCGTGCAGAAGGACATCTACGGGGAATATGAAAACACCTTCATGATGTATCTGCCGAGGCTGTGCGAGCATTGCCTCAATCCGGCCTGCGTCGCCTCCTGCCCCTCGGGCGCGATCTACAAGCGCGAGGAGGACGGCGTGGTGCTGATCGACCAGGACAAGTGCCGGGGCTGGCGGATGTGCGTCTCGGGCTGCCCCTACAAGAAGATCTATTACAACTGGTCCACCGGGAAGTCGGAAAAATGCATCCTGTGCTATCCGCGCCTTGAATCGGGCCAGCCCACGGTCTGTTCGGAAACCTGCGTCGGCCGCATCCGCTATCTGGGCGTGATGCTTTACGATGCCGACAAGATCGCCGAGGCGGCCGCATCCGAAAGCGAGATGGACCTTTACGACGCGCAGCTCGGCGTCTTCCTGGACCCCAATGACCCCGAGGTGATCGCTGCCGCCCGCGCCGAGGGCGTGCCCGAGGACTGGATCAGGGGCGCGCAGAAATCGCCGATCTGGAAGATGGCGATGGAGTGGAAGATCGCCTTCCCGCTGCATCCCGAATACCGCACCCTGCCGATGGTCTGGTATGTGCCGCCGCTGTCGCCGATCCAGAACGCCGCCGAGGCGGGCAAGATCGCCGCGCAGGACGACATGCCCGACGTGCGCAGCCTGCGCATCCCGCTGCGCTACCTGGCGAACATGCTGACCGCGGGCGACGAGGCGCCGGTGGCGGCGGCGCTGGAGCGGATGCTGGCCATGCGCAGCTACATGCGCTCGAAGACCATCGACGGCGTGGTGAATCTGGGCGTCGCCAAGCGCGTCGGCCTGACCCCGCAGCAGATCGACGAGATGTATCACCTGCTCGCCATCGCCAATTACGAGGACCGCTTCGTCATCCCGACCACGCATCGCGAGATCGTCGAGGACGCCTATGACCTGCGCGGCGGCTGCGGCTTTACCGACGGGCATGGCTGCTCGTCCGGCAACAGCCCCTCGCTTTTCGGCGGCAAGAAGTTCCGCAGCCCGCAGGAGTTCATCGCATGAAAAGCTTCAAGGCCCTTTCGGCGCTGCTTTCCTATCCCGGCGAGGAGCTGATCGCCGCGCTGCCCGAAATCGACGCCGTGCTGCATGCCGAGGGGCTGCTTGGCCCCAAGCGCATGGAAGAACTCGGCCAGCTGCTGCAGGAACTGCGGCAGGGCGACCTCTACGACCTGCAGGAACGCTATGTGCTGCTCTTCGACCGCTCGCGCAGCCTGTCGCTGAACCTGTTCGAGCATGTGCACGGCGAAGGCCGCGACCGCGGCGGCGCCATGGTGGACCTGCTCGAGACCTATCGCGCCGGCGGCTTCGATCTGGCGGGGTCGGAACTGCCCGACCATCTGCCGGTGCTGCTGGAATACCTGTCGACCCGGCCCCTGCCCGAGGCCGAGGCGCTTCTGGCCGATGCCGCGCCCATCCTCGTCGCGCTGGCCGAGCGTCTGACCCGGCGCGAGACGGCCTATGCCGCCGTGCTTGCCGCGCTGGTCGCGCTGGTGGTGACCGAGCCCGCCGAACTGCCCGAAGACCTGGCCGCCGTCCCCGACGACGATCCCGAGGATCTGGCGGCGCTCGATGCCGTCTGGGAGGAGGCGCAGGTCACCTTCGGCCCCGATCCCAATGCCGGCTGCCCGGTCAGCCGCGACATCCTGGCCCGCATGGACGCCCCGCGCGTCCCCAACCCGGCGCAATGAGCAGGAGGCGCAGATGAACAACTTCCTTTTCGGCATCTACCCCTATATCGCCATCACGGTGATGATCCTCGGCTCGATCATCCGCTACGATCAGGACCCGTTCAGCTGGAAGTCGAAATCCAGCCAGATCCTGCGGCGGCGGCAATTCGTCATCGGCTCGGTCCTGTTCCATGTCGGCGTGCTGGTGATCTTCTTCGGCCATCTGGTCGGGCTTCTGACCCCGATCGCGGTCTTCGATGCCATCGGCATCAGCCATGGCGCCAAGCAGGTGCTGGCCATGACCGCAGGCGGCATCGCGGGGGTCATGGCGCTGGTCGGCGGCGGGATGCTGCTGCATCGCCGGCTTTACGATCCGCGGGTGCGCGCCCATACCACCCTGGCCGATACCGGCATCCTGGTGCTGCTGGTCGCGCAGCTGGTGCTGGGGCTCATGACCATCCTGGTCTCGATGCAGCATCTGGACGGGCATGAAATGACGCTGCTGATGTCCTGGGCGCAGGGCATCGCCTATTTCCGCGCCGGGGCGGCCGAGCATCTGGCCAATGCGCATTGGCTCTTCAAGCTGCATATCCTGCTGGGCCTGACCATCTTCCTGCTGTTCCCCTTCACCCGGCTGGTGCATATGATCTCGGCCCCGCTGCGCTATCTGTGGCGGCCGGGCTATCAGATCGTGCGCTCCAGGCGTCATCCGGCGGAGTGACGGCGATGCAGATGAAACCGCTCTTGCCGCCGGTCGTCGTGAACGGCGTGACCATCGACCCCGGCCGCATCGCGGCCGAGGCGCAGAACCATCCTGCGCCCAAGGGCAAGCCCGGCCATGCCTGGCGCGCCGCCGCCCGGGCGCTGGCGGTGCGCGAGATTCTGTTGCAAGAGGCGCGCGCCCGGGGCATCGCCGCCGAGCCGGCCGAGCTTGCCCCCGGCCAGTGGGAGACCGAGGAGGAGGCGGCGATCCGCGCCCTGCTGGATCGGGCCATCCGTCCCGAGCCCGCAGACGAGGCGGCGCTGGCCGCGCATTACGCCGCCCATCCCGAACAGTTCCGCGCGCCCTCGCTCTACGAGGCGGCGCATATCCTGTTCGCCGCCGCGCCGGACGACGCCCCGGCGCGTGCCGAGGCGCGCGCCCGGGCCGAGGCGGTGCTGGCCGAGCTGAGCGCCGCGCCGCGCCGCTTTGCCGAACTGGCCGCGCATCACAGCGCCTGTTCGTCGAAGACCGCCGGCGGGGTGCTGGGGCAGCTGAGCTCGGGCGATACCGTCCCCGAGTTCGATGCCGTGCTGGCCGGCATGGAGGAGGGGACGCTGGCGCTGGCCGAGACGCGCTACGGCCTGCATGTCATCCGCCTCGACGCCCGGGCGCGGGGCGAGGTGCTGCCTTTCGCAGCCGTGCTGCCGCAGCTGCGCCAGGCGCATGATAAGGCGGCCTGGCTGCGCGCCAGCCGCGCCTATG
Source organism: Paracoccus sp. J55 (assembly GCF_000513975.1). Taxonomy (NCBI): domain Bacteria; kingdom Pseudomonadati; phylum Pseudomonadota; class Alphaproteobacteria; order Rhodobacterales; family Paracoccaceae; genus Paracoccus; species Paracoccus sp. J55. Next base: position 47,089 of record NZ_KI911333.1, on the reverse strand, counting down.
TGGACCGGCTGGTCGCGGGGGCCAGGATCTCCGGCGTCTCCTTCCGGCGCGATGGGGGCATCTGATGCGGCTGGCCTATGTCAGCCTGCCCGGGCGCGGCGCCAACGACCGCTTCCTCGCCGCCATCGCCGGACGGGCGCAGGCAGCGGGGCTGCGGCTGGCCGGGACGGTGCACACCAACCCGCGGCGCGAGGGGCGCATTAAATGCGACATGGACCTGCGGGTGCTGCCCGACGGCCCGGTGCTGCGCATCAGCGAGGATCGCGGCGACGGTGCGCGCGGCTGCCGGCTGGATGCGGGGGTCCTTGAGGCGGCGGTGCTGGGCGTCGCCGCGGCGCTGCCCGGTGCCGACCTGCTGCTGGTCAACAAGTTCGGCAAGCAGGAATCCGAGGGGCGCGGCTTTGCGCCGCTGATCGCCGAGGCGCTGTCGCGCGGCATCCCGGTCCTGGCCGGGGTGAACGGGCTGAACCTGCCGGCCTTCCGGGCCTACGCCGACGGGCTTGCCACGCAGCTTCCCGCCGATGAGGCGATGGTGCTGGACTGGTGCCGGGCGGCCTGCGCGCCGCATCCCGCCTGAGGCAAGACCCCCATGGCGAAAAGGCCCGGTCCTCGGACCGGGCCTTTTGGCTTTCTCGTCAGGCGGTGCGGCCCGGCCCCGAGACCGGCTTCCTGGCGATCTTCGGTCCCGCCAGCACCGGCAGGTAAAGCAGGGCGAAGCCGCCGAAGGCCAGCAGCCACAGCGTGCCCGACAGATGCAGCAGCCAGACCTGCGCCGGAAGCAGCCCGGCCAGCAGCCGCAGCGCCACCGAACCGAGAAGCGCCAGATAAAGCGCCGTGGTGCCGCGCCCGGCATGCAGGGCCCGGCCGCTATGGCCAAGGCTCGCACGGCTCATCACCGCCAGGGTCATCAGCCCGATGGTGCCGGCCAGCCAGACATGCCGCGCCGGCGCCGCCGCGAGCAGCCCGAAACCCGCCGCCGCCTCGGCCCAGAAGCCGAGCGCCAGCAGGGCATAGGCCAGGTGCAGCACCCAGAGCAGCGGCTCGGCCCCGGTCTGCACACCCTGCCAGCGCGCCAGCCGCCACAGATGCGCCGCGCCGCAGGCCAGCATCAGCCAGGGCATGGCGGAAGCGTCGGGCGCGGCGACGAAGCCGGCCAGCGTCAGCGCCGTCAGGCCCAGCACCGCACCGTCGCCGCGACCGAAGGCGGCCGGCAGGCGCCCGGCGCCGCGCGCCGCCAGCCAGTTGCGGGTGAAGCTGGGGATGATCCGTCCGCCGATCAGCGCGATCAGGATCAGCGCCGCGGCCAGTCCAAGGCGCATGCCCAGGCCCTCGAAGGCCGCGCCGCCGCGGGCGGCCTCGATGTGAAACAGCGCGTTGCCAGCGGTGAACAGCCCCAGCAGCGCCAGCACCGGCAGGTTGCGCCAGTTCCGGCCGCGCAGGACCTCGCGCGCAAGAAAGGCCAGCAATGCCAGACCCAGCGCCAGATCGGCCAGCATCACCAGCCGCCAGTCGATCAGCCCCGAGACCGCGACCGCGACCCGGCCCAGAAGCCACAGCCCGACCAGCCCGGCCAGGGGTGCGCCCATCACCGGCAGCCGCCCGGTCCAGTTCGGCACCGCCGTCAGCAGGAAGCCGGCGATGACCCCGGCCAGGTAGCCGTAAAGGAATTCATGGGCGTGCCAGCTGAACGGGTCGAAGGCCAGCGGCAGGATCTCGGCCCCGCCGAGCATGGCGACCCAGATCGCCATGGCCAGCGCCGCCCAAAGCGCCGAGAGCAGGAAGAACGGCCGGAAACCGTAGCTGAAGAGCACCGGGCCGCGATAATTGCGCATGCGTTCCGAGGTGGACATCGCGCGTCTCCGTCAGACATGGATCAGGGGCAGGCGGCGGCACCGGCGCGCGCCTCGAGGAAGCCCTGCGAGAACACCGCGCCGGGCTGGATGCGGCGCAGGTCGGCCAGGGCATCGCGCGCGGAAAGCCCGCTGTCCAGCAGGCGCGCGTAAAGCCCGGCCACGGCCGCGAAATCGCCCGGTTGCGGCGACAGCCGCAGCGCGCCGATGCCGGCCTCGCGCAGGGCGCCGATCTGTCCCGCGACGCTCATATGCGTATAGCTCAGCGTCTGGACGCCGTTCACGGTCAGGAAGGGCTGGCCCTCCAGCGTCTCGACCGTGCGGCCGTCGGGGTCTTCGGCGCAGACGAACTGGCAGCTGTCCTTGGCGCGGTCGTGCAGCCGCGCGTGATAGCAGCGTCCCGAGATCGCCAGCGGCGCCCGGCCATGGCCCCAGACCTCGACCGCGACGCCCGCATCGGCCCCGGCACGAGCGAGATGCGCGACCGAGTCCAGCGGCAGCTCGGGCGGCAGGCAGATGCGGCGCGCGCCTCGCGACGCCAGCCATTCCAGCGTGCCCTCGTTATAGACGTTGACCGTGGGGCCGACCCAGAAGGGCGCCCCCTCGGGCAGGTGTTCGAGCGCGGTCAGGTCCGCGATCTCGACCGGCAGGCCCGAGGCGAACAGCTCGGCCGTCTGCCGGCGCTCGCGCTTGAGCGTGATCAGCGTCAGCGTGGACAGCGCCACCTCCTTGCCGGCGGCTTGCAGCACCTCGACCGCGGCGGGGATCTCGTGCTGCCAGAAGGGCAGGCGCTTCGAGCAGACCCATTCGCCGATCACCACCCGCTTGACGGGGGTTTCGGCCAGGCTCCGGTAGAATTCGCGGACCTGGTCCGCGTTCCAGAAAAAGGCGATGGGGCCGACGGTCAGGTCCATGGTCATCTCCAGGTCTTGGCATAGGCGCCGGTGGTCGCGGCCTGGCCCTCGGTCAGCCGCGCAAGCAGTCCCTCGGGCATGGGCGCGCCCTGTTCGGCGGCCTCGACGGCGGCGCGGAAGGCGCGCACCACCTGCGCCACATAGGCGCGCGAGCGTTGCCGCCCCTCGATCTTCAAGGCGCGGACCCCGGCCTTCTGCAGCGCCGGGATCAGCCGGGTCGCGTCCAGGCTGACCGGATCCTCGAAGATATGGCCGGTCTGGCTGTCCCCCTTGCCATCGGGCGAGGTGAAGCAGCCCTTGCACAGCGTCGGATAGGGCACCGGCATGCCCTTGGGCGTGCGGTGGATCAGGAAATCGCCCAGCCGCGCCTCGTGATTGCCGCCGACATCGGCATAGGCGACGTGGCTGGCGGGCGAGCAGACGCCGTTCATGTTCGGCGACAGCCCGGTGGCATAGGAGGAAAGCGAACAGCGCCCCTCGGCCATCACGCAGAGCCCGCCGAAGACGAAGACCTCGGTTTCCACGTCGATCTCGCGGTTGATGGCGGTGATCTCCTCGACCGACAGCACGCGCGGCAGAACCACCCGGCGGATGCCGAAGGTCCGGGCATAGAAGTTGATCGCGTCGGGATTGGCGGCGGCGGCCTGCACCGACAGGTGCAGCCGCAGGCCGGGATGGGCCTCGGCCGCATGGGCGATCAGGCCCAGATCGGCCAGGATCACCGCATCGGCGCCCAGCCGGGCGGCGTCGGCCACGGCGCGGTGCCACAGCGCCTGGTCGCCGGCGCGCGGGAAGGTGTTGATCGCCACCAGCACATGCGCGCCGCGCGCATGGGCATAGGCCACGCCCTCGGCCAGTTCCTCGCGGCTGAAGTTCAGGCCGGGGAAGTTGCGGGCGTTCGTCTCGTCGGCAAAGCCGCAATAGATCGTGTGCGCGCCGGCATCGACCGCTGCGCGCAAGGCTGCCGGGGTCCCGGCGGGGCAGACCAGTTCCATCATGGCGTCACCTCCTGCCGGGACAGGACCAGCCCGCTTTTGCGGGCGACGAGCTCCGAGCCGCGGCGCAGCCAGCGGTCCAGCGGCCGGCCGGAAAGCGCCGCCAGCTCCTCGGTCAGGTCCAGTTCGGCATCGTCCAGCGCATTGCGCAGCGCCAGCACCGCCGAAGTGTCGCCGGAAATCTGCAGCTCGCCGGAAAAGAACAGCGCATCGCCGTCCTCGGCGCCGTGCAGCATGGCGAGGAAGGCGGCCAGCCCGCCCCGGATCGCGGCGTCATGCGCCGGCTCGGGCGCGCGGCGCGAATGGGCGGCCAGCCGCCGCGCTTCGGGCTCCATGAGCAGCAGGAAGGGCCCGTCGCTGACATCGAGCAGGAAGCGCGCCCGGCCATGCGGGCCGAGCCGCGACAGGATCGCGGGCCGGCGGGCGGCGATGCGGCGCAGGAATGCCGTCAGGGCCAGGCCAAGGGCCCGGCGGGCAAGGGGCGGGGGCGGAAGCCGCATCAGCAGCGGCGTCAGGGCGGGGCGCTGGGTCATGTCCAAGGTCTAGGCCGGTCAATCGGCGCTGTGATTGATCTTCGTCAAGCCCCGGCCGGAATTCCTCGCCTAGCTTGCACCCATGACCCGCCCGCCTTGCCGCGGGCCTGCCGGAGCCTTCGATGCGCAGCCTTCCCTCCTTCCCCGATCTGCGGGCCTTTCTTGCCTGGCTGGAGGCGCGGGGCGAGCTTGCGCGCATCGCCGAGCCCGTCTCGCCCCGCCATGAGATGACCGCGGTGCAGCTGGCCTGCCTGCGCCGCGGCGGGCCGGCGCTGCGCTTCGACCGGCCCGGGGAATCGCGCATTCCGGTCGTCGCCAACCTGTTCGGCACCAGGGCGCGGGTCGCGGCCGGGCTGGGGCTGCAGCCCGACGAGATCGCGGGCTTCGGCGCATTCCTCGCCGCCTTGCGCAGCCCGGCCCCGGTCGAGGGCATGCGCGACGCCATGTCGCGCTGGCCGATGCTGCGCGCGGCGCTGGCGACGCGCCCGAAGCTCATGCGCAACGGCCCGGTGCAGGAGGCCGCGCTGCCCGGCCTCGATTCGCTGCCCGTGCAGACGCCCTGGCCCGGGGATGGCGGGCCGCTGATCACCTGGCCGGTGGTGCTGACGCGGCCGCAGGACAGCCGGGCCGAGGACCTGGCGCGCTACAACCTGGGCGTCTATCGCGCGCAGGTGCTGGGGCCGGACCGGCTGATCCTGCGCTGGCTGGCGCATCGCGGCGGGGCGGCGCATCACCGCAGCTGGGCGCGGGCGGGCGAGCCGATGCCCGTCGCCATCGCGCTTGGCGCCGATCCGGCGCTGCTGCTGGCCGCCGCGCTGCCCTTGCCCGAGACGGTGTCCGAGCTTGGCTTTTCCGGCGTGCTGCGCGGTGCGCGGGCGGAACTGGTCGCGGCGCAGACCGTGCCGCTGATGGTGCCCGCCCGGGCGGAAGTGATCGTCGAGGGCTGGATCCATCTGGGCGAGACGGCGCCCGAAGGCCCCTTCGGCGACCATACCGGCTATTACAATGCCGTCGAACCCTTCCCGGTCATGCGCGTCAGCCGCATCACCTGCCGCGACGAGCCGCTTTATCTCTCGACCGTCACCGGCCGGCCGCCCGACGAGCCCTCGGTCATCGGCGAGCTGTTCAACGAACTCGCCCTGCCGGTGATCCGCGCCCAGATCCCCGAGGTCACCGACCTGTGGCTGCCGCCCGCCGCCTGTTCCTATCGCATGGCGGTGGTGGCGATCGACAAGCGCTATCCCGGCCAGGCGCGGCGGGTGATGATGGCGCTGTGGGGGATGCTGCCGCAATTCAGCTATACCAAGCTGGTCGTCGTGGTGGACCGCGACATCGACGTGCGCAACTGGGACGACATCGCCTGGGCGATCTCGACCCGGATGGACCCGGGGCGCGATGCGATGCTGATCGACCGCACGCCGATGGATTACCTCGACTTCGCCTCGCCCATCGAGGGGCTGGCGGGCAAGCTGGGGCTGGACGCCACCACCAAGATCGGCGCCGAGACCGGGCGGGAATGGGGTCGGGTCATGCAGCTTGACCCCGCCCATGAGGCGCGGGCCGAGGCGCTGCTTGCCACGGTGCTGCCATGAGGGTGGTGCTGGGCGTTTCCGGCGCCTCGGGCGCGGTGCTGGCGCTGGATTGCGCCCGCGCGCTGACCCGCGCCGGGGCCGAGATCGATCTGGTCGTCTCGGCCATGGCCGAGCGCACGCTGGTCGAAGAGGCCGGCCCCGGCGCGCTGCGCGACCTGCAGGCGCTGGCCACGCGCGTGCATGCGCAGCGCGACCTGGGGGCCGGGATCGCCTCGGGCTCCTGTCCGGTCGCCGGCATGATCGTCGCGCCCTGCTCGATGCGCAGCCTTGCCGCCATCGCGCATGGTTTCGACGACGGGCTGCTGACGCGCGCCGCCTCGGTGCAACTGAAGGAGCGCCGGCCGCTGGTCCTGCTGGCGCGCGAGGCGCCGCTGACGCTGGCGCATCTGGAAAACATGCAGGCCGCGACCCGGATGGGCGCGGTGATCCTGCCACCCGTGCCGGCCTTTTACCTGCGTCCGCAGAGCCTGGCCGAAGCCACCGCCCAGATCGCCGCCCGCGCGGTCGATCTGCTGCGCCTCGGCCCGCCGCTCGCCCGGGCCTGGACCCCTGCCCAAACCGATGGAGAACGCCATGACTGAGATCACCCTTGCCCCCGACAGCATCGTCGGCGACATCGCCGCCCGGCTGCCCGGCGCCGCCGAGGTCTTTCGCCGCGCCGGCATCAGCTTCTGCTGCGGCGGCAACCTTCCCCTGGCCGAGGCCGCGGCCAAGGCCGGCGCGGCCCTGCCGGCGCTGACCGCCGAGCTGCAGGCGCTGATCGACCGCGCCGGGCGCGACGCGCCGGCCGAGACACCGGCGCTGATCGACCACATCCTGACGCGCTATCACGACACCCATCGCGAGGAGCTGGCCTGGCTGATCGGCCTCGCCCAGCGGGTCGAAACGGTGCATGGCGACCATGACGAGGCGCCCCTGGGCCTGACCGAGGCGCTGCTGGCGCTGCGCGACGAGCTCGAATCGCATATGGCCAAGGAAGAGACGGTGCTGTTCCCCGCCATCCTGCAGGGCGCCGGCGCCATGCTGGCCGGGCCGATCCGCATCATGCAGGCCGAGCACGAGGATACCGGCAGCCAGCTGCGCCGGATCGAGCATGTCACCCATGGCCTGACCCTGCCGGTCGGCGCCTGCGGCTCGTGGACGGCGCTATATACCGGCTTGCGCAAGCTTTGCGACGACGTGGTCGCCCATATCCATCTGGAGGAGGAAGTGCTGTTCCCGCGCGTGCTGGCGGCCTGACCGGGCCGCGCGGCCCCTCGGCGCCGCGGCGCCGGGGGCTTGCCCGGCGTTCAGCCCCCCGCGGGGGTGCGGGTCGGGATGGCGAAGCGGGCGCGCTTCAGGATCGTGCCCGCGGCGTCGATGGTCAGGCGCAGCGCCTGGCCCCGGAAAAAGAAGGTCAGGCGGTGGCGGCCGGCATCCTCGCCCTCGCCCGTCTCGCAGCGGGTGGTGATGCGGTTCTCGCGCAGCAGCTCGGGCACCCGGCCGGGATCGAGCCCGAAGGCCGAGGCCAGTTCCTGCGCCTCGACCACGAAACCGCTTTCGGTCAAGTCGATCCTGTCCATGGCTGCTTCCCCGTGATCGTCATGGCCGGGATATGGGGACCCGCGCGGCGTTTTGCCATGGCCGGGCGGGGCGTTCCGCCTGACTTTTGTCAAAAACAAGGCGCGGGCGACCCCAGTCGCGCCGCGCCTTCCGCTGCTGCTGGCCGCCGGGTCAGTTGACCTGCGCCAGTTCGGCATCCAGGCGCTCGCGCGCCTTCTTGGGCATCTTCGCCGTCTTGGCCGCGTCGAGATTCGCCGGCTCGTCGCCGACCTGCACCAGCGCCACCATGCCCATGCCGAAATGCGGCGTGCATTTCACGCCATACAGGCCGGGCTCGGTGACGGTCAGCGTATAGGCCTCGTTGATCTTGCTTTTGAAGGTTTCCACGCCTTCGGGCAGGATCTCCTTGATGGCTTCGACATTGTGGCTCTTGTCGGTCGGGATGAAGTTGATCACGTCGCCCGGCTCGGCCCGGACAAAGGCCGGCTCGAACACCATGGGGCCGGCTTCGCCCTTGTTCAGCATGTGCACGTCATGGGTTTCGGCGAATGCGGGGGCGGCAAGACCAAGCGCCAGCAGGGCTCCGGCGGCAGCGGCGAGGGATTTGTGGAACATCGTGTTCTCCTTGGGTGGTCCGGGCGGCAAACCCGCCCTTCGCCCGTCTTCCTAGACCCTTTCCGCGGCCCGCAGCTTGAGCAATGTCAAATGCCGAGGGAAAAACTTGGGCTCTTGGCTTGACAGATTGTCGCAGCTGCGACCGGCTGTCGCTTTTCCGGCCTCGGGTCGCATTGCTTGACCTAAATCAACGCGGAGTGCGGGGCCGGGGCATAGACGGGGGGCATGTGCCGCCGCGCGAACCATAACCGGGCCCGATCCCCCATCACCCTTGCCGCGATCCTGCTGCTGTTGCTGGCGGGATGGGCAGGGACCGGCGCCGCCATGCCGGCGCATCTGGCGGCGGCGCTGACCGGGCCGCTGCAGGAGGTCGTGCTTTGCGCCGAGGGCCATGCCCGGACGGTCTGGCTGGACGCCGAGGGCAACGAACATCCTGCGCCGCAGGAATGCCGCGACTGCCCGGTCTGCCATCCCCCCATGCTGGCCGCCGGCCCCGAGCCGTGCCTGCCGGCGGGGCCGGGACAATGGCTGCGCCAGGCCGGGCCGCTGCCGGGGGCGCAGGTCCGCGGCGCGGGCCGGCCGCTGATGGTGCTGGCGCGCGGCCCGCCGTCTTTCCTTTCTGCCCGGACCGTCACGGTCCTGTCGCCTGCGGGCGAAAGCCTTCGGCCGGTTGCGGCCGAGCCGCGCCTAACGAAGCGCGGGGCCCGGGCATTTGCCATGGATGCCCGAGCATGAAGATCCTTCGCCTTGTCCTCGCCCTTGCGCTGCTGATGCTGCCGGCGCAGCCAGCGGCCGCCGAAAGCGTGCTGGCCCAGCTTCTGCCGGAGCAGAACGCGGCCGATCTGGTGCCCGGCGCCGAGGGGTTCGGGCCGATCCGCCCGGATCTGGCCGTCGCGCCGGTGCTGAAGGGCGGCGAAACCGTCGCCCATGCCTTCGTCACCTCGGATTTCGTCGGCACCACCGGCTATTCCGGCAAGCCCATCCATACGCTGGTGGCGCTGGACCGGGATGCGAAGATCGCCGGCGTCCGGCTGGTCAAGCATTCCGAGCCCATCGTGCTGATCGGCATCCCCGAAGCCAAGGTCAAGGCGCTGGTCGAAGGCTATCAGGGCCTCGACCTGGTGGCCGAGGCCCGTTCGGGCGGCACCGCGCATGAGGTCGAGATCATCTCGGGCGCCACGGTCACGGTGATGGTGATCGACGATTCCATCGTCCGCTCGGGCCTGAAGGTCGCGCGCGCGCTGGGTCTTGGCGGCCTTGCCCCCGAAGCCGCGGCGACCGGCCCGACATTCGAGATCGATCCCGAGGCCGCCCCGCCCGCCGACTGGCACGAGATGGAGGGCGACGGCACGCTGCGCCGGCTGTCGCTGGATGTCGGCCAGGTGAACGCCGCCTTCGCCGCCAATCCCGACCCGCGCGCCGCCGAGCGCGCCCTGGCCCAGCCGCCGGAGACCACCTTCATCGAGATGCAGGCCGGGCTGGTCTCGGTCCCCGCCATCGGCGGGGCGCTGCTGGGCGCTGCGCAGGATGCGAACCTGAAAAGCTGGCTGGAACCGGGCGACCAGGCCATCGCGGTGATGGGGCGCGGGCTCTACAGCTTCAAGGGCTCGGGCTATGTGCGCGGCGGCATCTTCGACCGCATCGTGCTGATCCAGGACGACATCTCGGTCCGCTTCCGCGACCGCGACCACCGGCGCATGAACGCCATCGCCGCCGAGGGCGCCCCGGACTTCGCCGAGATGGACCTGTTCAAGATCCCCGCCGCCTCGGGTTTCGATCCGACGAAGCCCTTCCGTATCCAGTTGCTGGTCCAGCGCGAGGTCGGGCCGATCGACAAGGTCTTCCACACCTTCGACCTGGGTTATCAGCTGCCGCAGAGATACCTGCGCGGCGTGGCCGCGCCCCAGGCCGCGGCGCCCGCGGCCCAGCCCGACGAGAGCCAGGCCCAGGCCGAGCTGTGGAAGCGCATCTGGCTGGATTCCAAGCCCAAGATCGCCGGGCTCGGCGCCATGCTGCTGGTGCTGACCGGGGTGTTCTTCTTCCAGAGCTTCGCCACCCGCAACGAGCGCGCCTTCTATGTCTTCCGCATGGGCTTCCTGACCGTGACGCTGGTGTTTCTGGGCTGGTATGCCAATGCGCAGCTGTCGGTGGTGAACCTGATGGCGCTGTTCGGCAGCCTGGTGAACGGCTTCAGCTGGCAGGCCTTCCTGCTCGATCCGCTGACCTTCATCCTGTGGTTCGCGGTCGCGGCGGCGCTGCTCTTCTGGGGCCGGGGGGCCTATTGCGGCTGGCTTTGTCCCTTCGGCGCGCTGCAAGAGCTGACGAACCAGATCGCGCGCAAGCTGCGCATCCCGCAATGGACCCTGCCATGGGGGCTGCACGAGCGGCTCTGGCCGGTCAAATACATGATCTTCCTGGGCCTTTTCGGCGTCTCGCTGATGAGCGTGGAGCAGGCCGAGCATCTGGCCGAGGTCGAGCCCTTCAAGACCGCGATCATCCTGAATTTCGTTCGGGCCTGGCCTTTCGTGGCCTATGCGGCGGCGCTGCTGATCGCCGGGCTTTTCGTCGAGCGGTTCTATTGCCGCTATCTGTGCCCCTTGGGCGCGGCACTGGCGATCCCGGCCCGGATGCGTATGTTCGATTGGCTCAAGCGCTATCACGAATGCGGCAATCCCTGCCAGACCTGCGCCCGGCAATGCCCCGTGCAGTCGATCCACCCCACGGGCGAGATCAATCCCAACGAATGCATCAACTGCCTGCATTGCCAGGTGCTCTACCAGTCCGAGACCACCTGCCCGGTGGTGATCAAGAAATTGAAGCGGCGCGAGGCCGTGGCCGCCGGCAGCATGCCCAAGCTGGGCCAGCCGCCGGCCGGCCATCCCAACGCCGCCCGCAAGATTGAAGCTTAACCAGAAGGAGTTCGATCATGGAATCGAAACAGGAAAAGGGTCTCAGCCGCCGCGCGCTCTTGGGTGCGACGGCCGGGGGCGCGGCCATGGCCGGCGCGTTCGGCGGACGGCTGGCCCTGGGGCCGGCCGCGCTCGGCCTTGGCACGGCGGGGGTGGCGGGCGTCGCCGGCAGCGGCGCGGCGCTGGCCGCCGGCGCCGATGGCGCGGTGGCGCCCGGCCAGCTCGACAGCTATTACGGCTTCTGGTCCTCGGGCCAGAGCGGCGAGATGCGCATCCTCGGCATTCCCTCGATGCGCGAGCTGATGCGGGTGCCGGTCTTCAACCGCTGCTCGGCCACCGGCTGGGGCCAGACCAACGAATCGATCCGCATCCACCAGCGCACGATGAGCGAGCGGACGAAGAAATACCTCGCCGCCAACGGCAAGCGCATCCATGACAACGGCGACCTGCACCACGTCCACATGTCCTTCACCGAGGGCAAGTATGACGGCCGCTTCCTGTTCATGAACGACAAGGCCAATACCCGCGTGGCGCGGGTGCGCTGCGACGTGATGAAATGCGACGCCATCCTCGAGATCCCCAACGCCAAGGGCATCCACGGCCTGCGGCCGCAGAAATGGCCGCGCAGCAACTATGTGTTCTGCAACGGCGAGGACGAGGCGCCGCTGGTCAACGACGGCACCAACATGGAGAACGTCGATCAATATGTGAACGTCTTTACCGCCGTCGATGCCGACAAGTGGGAAGTCGCCTGGCAGGTGCTGGTCTCGGGCAACCTCGACAACTGCGATGCCGATTACGAGGGCAAATGGGCCTTCTCGACCTCCTACAACTCGGAAAAGGGCCTGACCCTGGCCGAGATGACGGCGGCCGAGATGGATCACATCGTCGTCTTCAACATCGCCGAGATCGAAAAGGCCGTCGCCGCGGGCGAGTATCAGGAAGTGAACGGCGTCAAGGTGCTGGACGGCCGGAAAGAGGCGAACAGCCTCTTTACCCGTTACATTCCGATCGCCAACAACCCGCATGGCTGCAACATGGCGCCGGACCGCAAGCACCTGTGCGTCGCCGGCAAGCTGTCGCCCACGGTGACGGTGCTGGACGTGACCCGGTTCGACGCGCTGTTCTACGAGAACGCCGAGCCGCGCAGCGCCGTGGTGGCCGAGCCGGAGCTGGGCCTCGGCCCGCTGCACACCGCCTTCGACGGGCGCGGCAACGCCTATACCTCGCTGTTCCTCGACAGCCAGGTGGTCAAGTGGAACATCGAGGACGCGATCCGCGCCTATGCCGGCGAAAAGGTCGATCCGATCAAGGACAAGCTGGACGTGCATTACCAGCCCGGCCACCTGAAGACCGTGATGGGCGAGACGCTGGACGCCACCACCGACTGGCTGGTCTGCCTGTCCAAGTTCTCGAAGGACCGTTTCCTGAACGTCGGGCCGCTGAAGCCGGAGAACGACCAGCTGATCGACATCTCGGGCGACAAGATGGTGCTGGTCCATGACGGCCCGACCTTTGCCGAGCCGCATGACGCCATCGCCGTGCATCCCTCGATCCTGTCGAACATCAAGTCGGTCTGGGACCGCAACGACCCGATGTGGGCCGAGACCCGCGCCCAGGCCGAGGCCGATGGCGTCGACCTCGACAACTGGACCGAGGAGGTGATCCGCGACGGCAACAAGGTGCGGGTCTACATGTCCAGCGTCGCGCCCAGCTTCTCGGTCGAGAGCTTTACCGTGAAAGAGGGCGACGAGGTCACGGTGATCGTCACCAACCTGGACGAGATCGACGACCTGACGCATGGCTTCACGATGGGCAATCACGGCGTCGCCATCGAGATCGGGCCGCAGATGACCGCCTCGGTCACCTTCACGGCCGCCAATCCCGGCGTCTATTGGTATTACTGCCAATGGTTCTGCCATGCGCTGCACATGGAAATGCGCGGCCGCATGCTGGTCGAGCCGAGGGAGGCCTGAACCCGATGCGCGGCCTGCTGACCCTTGCCCTCGCCCTGCTCATTGCCTGGCCCGCGCTTGCGGCCGAGCATGCCGTGGCGCCGGGCCCGGGCAGCCTGGCCAAGGCCATCGCCGGGGCCGCCCCCGGCGATGTGCTGCGGCTTCAGGACGGGGTCCATGCCGGCCCCGTCACCATCGACCGGCCGCTGACCATCGCCGGCGGCCGCGCCGCCGTCGTGGACGGGCAGGGGCAGGGCACGGTCGTCACCATCGACGCCCCCGACGTCACCTTGCAGGGCTTTTCGGTCACCGGCTCGGGCATGGCGAACAAGGACCTCGACGCCGGGGTCAAGATCCTCAAGGGCGCCGACCGGGCGCAGGTGCTGGGGCTGCGGCTGACCGGGAACATGCACGGCATCGACCTGCATGGCGGCCGCGACGCCAGGATCGTCGGCAACGAGATCATCGGCACCCGCGACCCCCGCATGAACGAGCGCGGCAACGGCATCTATGTCTGGAACAGCCCCGGCGCGCTGGTTCAGGGCAACAGCGTCCGCTTCGGCCGGGACGGCATCTTCTCGAATGCCAGCGCCGACAGCTTCTATCGCGACAACCTGTTTCGCGACCTGCGCTTTGCCGTGCATTTCATGTATACCCGCAACACCGAGGTGTCGGGCAATGTCAGCATCGGCAACCATCTGGGCTTCGCCATCATGTTCTCGGACCGGGCGGTGATCCGCGACAACCGCAGCCTGGGCGACCGCGAGCACGGCCTGATGCTGAACTATGCCAACAATGCCGACGTGACCGGCAACCTGATCCGCGGCGGTTCCCGGAAATGCCTGTTCATCTATAACGCGCACAAGAACCTGATCTGGAACAACCGTTTCCAGGATTGCGGCATCGGCATCCATTTCACCGCCGGGTCCGAGCGCAACGTGCTGAGCGGCAACGCCTTCATCGGCAATCGCGAGCAGGTGAAATACGTGGGCACCCGCCATATCGAATGGAGCCACGAGGGGCGCGGCAATTTCTGGTCCGACCATCCGGGCTTCGACCTGAACGGCGACGGCATCGCCGACGGGGTCTATCGCCCCAACGACCTGATGGACCACATCCTGTGGTCGCAGCCTGCCGCCGCACTCCTGACCGGCGCCCCCGCCGTGCAGCTGATCCGCTGGAGCCAGCAGAGCTTTCCCGCCACCCTGCCGGGCGGCGTGCAGGACAGCGCGCCGCTGATGCGGCCCCTGACCATCCCCGTCCCGCCCGAGATCGCGGCCTATGAGGCCGAGGCCGCCGGGCGTTGGGCAAAAGGAACTTACGATGACATCGACCCTGACGATCTCGCGTCTCACTAAGCGCTTCCAAAGCGTCGAGGCCCTGGCCGAGGTCTCGCTGGACCTCGGGCCGGGCATGCGCGTCGCGCTGCTGGGCCATAACGGCGCCGGCAAATCCACGATGATGAAGATCATCCTGGGCCTGATCCCGTTCGATGCCGGCGAGGTGCGCGTCTGCGGCGCCGCGCCCGGCTCGGCCCAGGCGCGCATGCAGGTGGCCTATCTGCCGGAAAACGCCGCCTTCCACCCGGCCCTGACCGGAGAGGAGCAGATCCGCCATTACCTGTCCCTGCGCGGCGAAAGCCCGCGCCGGGCCATGGAACTGCTGGAGCGGGTCGGGCTGGCCAAGGCCGCGCGTCGCCGCATCGGCACCTATTCCAAGGGCATGCGCCAGCGCGTCGGCCTGGCCCAGACCCTGATCGGGCGGCCGCGGCTGCTGGTGCTGGACGAGCCGACCTCGGGGCTCGACCCGGTGTCGCGGCGCGATTTCTATGCGCTGCTCGACGGGCTGGCGGCCGAGGGGGCGGCGATCCTGCTGTCCTCGCATGTGCTGACCGAGGTCGAGGCCCGCACCGACCGCATCCTGATCCTGTCGCAGGGCCGGCTGGTGGCCGAGGGCACGCTGGCGGAGCTGCGCCGCCGCGCCGCCCTGCCGGTCGGGCTGACGGTGACGCCCGCCGAGGGCGCGGCGGGGGCGCTGGCCGATGCGCTGCCGCAGGCGCGGCTGGCGGGCGACGGCACGCTGCACCTGGCCTGCGCCCAGGACGAAAAGCTGGGCCTGCTGGCCCGCATCGCTGGGCTGGGCGGGCAGGTCGCCGATCTGGACGTGATCCCGCCCAGCCTGGAAGACATCTACAGCCATTTCAGCCGGAGGGACGGGCAATGATCCGCCGCATCCTTTCCACCGCGGCGCTGGAGTTCCGCATCGCGCTGCGCAACCGCTGGGTGGCCATCGCCACCGGGCTGATGGTGGTCTTCGCGCTGGTGCTGGCGGCGGCCGGCGCCGCGCCGACCGGCGATATCGGCGCCGACCGGCTGTCGGTTGTCGTAGCCTCGCTGACCTCGCTGGCCGTCTATCTGGTGCCGCTGCTGGCGCTGCTGATGAGTTTCGACGCCGTCGCCGGCGAGGTCGAGCGCGGCACGCTGCCCCTGCTTCTGACCTATCCGGTGGCGCGGGCCGAGGTGCTGGCGGGCAAGCTGGTCGCGCATATGGCGATCCTGGCGCTGGCGGTCGGGGCCGGCTACGGCGCGGCGGCGCTGGCGGCGGTCTGGACCGATCCGGCCTCGACCGCCGGCCTCCCGGCGCTGTGGCGGCTGATGTGGAGCTCGATCCTGCTCGGTGCCACCTTCCTCGGCGCGGGCTATGCGCTGTCCAGCATCGCGCGGCGGCCCTCGGGTGCGGCGGGTCTGGCGGTCGGGCTGTGGCTGGGTCTGGTGGTGCTTTACGACCTGGGCCTGCTGGCGCTGATCGTCGCCGATGGCGGCGGCGGCTTCACCACCGAGGTACTGCCGGTCGCGCTGCTGGCCAACCCGGCCGATGCCTTCCGCCTGTTCAACCTCTCGGCCGCCGAGGCCACCGCCGCCGCCGCCGGCGTGGGCGGGGCCGCCGCGACCATCCCGCTCTGGCAATCGGCGCTGTCGGTCCTGGCCTGGCCGCTGGCCGCGCTTGGCCTTGCCATTGCCGCATTCCGAAAGGTCACGCCATGAGACATGCGCTTCTGCTGGTGCTGCTGCTGGGCCTTGCCGCCTGCCGCGAGGAGGTGGCGCAGGACACCGGCCCGGTCGAGCTGAACGCCCAGACGCTGGGCCATTTCTGCCAGATGAACCTGCTGGAGCATCCCGGCCCCAAGGCGCAGGTGCATCTGGAGGGGATGCCGGGCACGCCCCTGTTCTTCAGCCAGGTCCGCGACGCCATCGCCTATGCGAGGATGCCGGAACAGAGCCACCCGATCCTGGCCATCCATGTCAACGACATGGGCAGGGCAGGCGCAAGCTGGGAAGAGCCGGGAGAGGGCAACTGGATTCCGGCCGGCGACGCCTTCTACGTCATGGGCTCGGCCCGCATGGGCGGCATGGGCGCGCCCGAGGCGGTGCCTTTCTCCAGCCGCGAGGCTGCCGGGGCCTTTGCCGCCGCCCATGGCGGGCAGGTGATGACGCTTGACGCGATCCCCGACGAGATGGTGCTGACGCCCGAGGAAACCGCGGCCGACAGCGGCTCGGACGCCGATTTCCTTGAACGCCTGCGCGCGCTGAGCCAACCCGAGGAGCCCGCGACATGACCTTGTCCCGCCGTCGCTTTCTGACCATCACCGCCGCCATGGCGCTGCTGCCTGCGGCCTCGCGCGCCCAGCCGGGCCGGCATTGGGTCGGGCAGGCGCTCGGCGCCCGTGCCTCGATCCGCATCGACCACCCGGAGGCCGAGGCGATCACCGCCCGCTGCCTGGCCGAGATCGACCGGCTGGAAAACATCCTCAGCCTCTATCGCCCGGACAGCGCGCTTTCCCGCCTGAACCGCGAGGGGGCGCTGGATGCGCCGCCCTTCGAACTGCTTGAATGCCTGTCTCTGGCCGGGACGGTGCATCGCGCCAGCGGCGGGCTGTTCGATCCGACCGTGCAGCCGCTCTGGTCGCTCTGGGCCGAGGCCGCTGCGGCAGGACGCCGCCCCTCGCCGCAGGCGCGGCGCGAGGCGCTGGCCCGCACCGGCTGGCGGCGCCTGCGGCTGGACGCGGCACGCATCGCGCTGGAGCCGGGGATGGCGATCACGCTGAACGGCATCGGGCAGGGCTATGTCGCCGACCGCGTCGCCTCGCTGCTTAAGGCCGAGGGGCTGGACGACATCCTGATCGATACCGGCGAGTTGCGGGCCCTGGGCGCCCGGCCCGACGGCACGGAATGGCCGGTGCGGCTGGCCGGGGGTGGTGCGGTGGGCCTGCGCGCCCGGGCGCTGGCGACCTCGGCGCCGCTGGGCACCTGTTTCGACGCCGCCGGACGCGACGGCCATATCCTCGATCCGCGCAGCGGAATGCCGGCGCCTCCGGCTTGGCGCTCGGTCAGCATCTCGGCACCCGGCGCGGCGCTGGCCGATGCGCTGTCCACGGCTGCCTGCCTGACCGCGGATCGCCCGGCGCTGGAAAGGCTGCTGGCCGGGGTTCCGGGCACCCGGATCGAAGCTGCGCATCCGCACGGAACCGGCCGCGGCTGACGGGGCAGGGAAACGGCCGGGCGGCGCGCAAGCTTTCCGCATCATGCATGAACATCATCCTGCACGGCCGCCCCCGGCGGCGCACATGCCTGTAGCCTGCTGTTCCTGCGGGGCCGCAGCCGCCGGGCCCGGGCTTCGCGCGGCGCATCCATCCGGTCCGCGCAGCAGCGAATTGCAGGCGATGAGGCCGCTGCCGGTCGGGATCTGCCGGACGGTGATCTTGGCGCGACATGTGTGCGGGGCCCGGCGCGTCCGCGCTTGACCGGGCCGCACAGCCGCGATTACGCGCCGAGCGCCGCGAAGCCCGCATCGAGCCCGCCGAGCAGGTCGCGCTCGTCCTCGAGCCCGACCGACAGCCGCAGCAGCCCGTCGCCGATGCCGGCGCCGCGCCGCGCCTCGGCGCCCATGCTGACATGGGTCATGGTCGCCGGATGGGCGATCAGGCTTTCCACCCCGCCAAGCGAATCCGCCAGCGTGAAGACCCGGACCGCCTCGACGAAGCGGCGCACGGCCGGCAGTCCGCCCCGCAGCTCGAAGCTGAGCATGGCGCCGAAGCCGCGCTGCTGGCGGCCGGCAAGCGCATGGCCGGGATGCTCGGGCAGGCCGGGATAATGCACCGCCGCCACCTCGGGCCGGTCGCGCAGGAACTCCGCCACCGCCATGGCGCTGGCCTGCTGCTGGGCAATGCGGGCGAAAAGCGTGCGGATGCCGCGCAGGGTCAGGAAGGCGTCGAACGGAGAGCCGACGCTGCCGGTGATGTTCGCCCATTCCGCCAGCGCGCCGGCATCCTCGGCCCGTGCCGCCACCACTGCGCCGCCCAGCACGTCGGAATGGCCGTTGAGATATTTGGTCGTGGAATGGACCACGAAATCCGCGCCGAGCAGCAAGGGCTGCTGCAAGGCCGGCGACAGGAAGGTGTTGTCCACTGCCACTTTCGCCCCGGCCCCATGCGCCAGCGCGGCCAGCGCGGCGATGTCCGTCACCCGCATCAAGGGATTGCTGGGCGTTTCGATCAGCAGAAGCGCCGGGCGCTCGGCCAGCGCGGCTTCCATGGCGGCGGGGTCGGCGGGATCGACCAGCGCCAGCCGGAAGGCGCCGCGGTCGCGCCGCGCCGTCAGCAGGCGCTGCGTGCCGCCATAGCAGTCATGCGGCGCGACGATCGTCCCGCCCGGCGGCACCTGCGCCAAGAGCAGGTCCAGCGCCGCCATGCCCGAGGAGGTGACCACCGCCCCCGCGCCATGCTCCAGCCCGGCCAGCGTTTCGGCCAGCAGGTCGCGGCTGGGATTGCCGGCACGGGTATAGTCATAGCCGCGCGTCCGGTCGAAGCCGGCAAAGGCATAGCTGGTGCTGAGATAGATCGGCGGCACGATGGCGCCGAAACGGTCGCGGCCGCCGACGCCATGGGCTGCCGCGATGCTGCGGTCGCTTAACTCATCCTCTGCCATCGCGGGCTCCTTTCCAGGTCAGTCCTGCGCAGCCAGATCGACGACGCGCAGATAGGGGCGCAGGGTCCGCCAGCCCTGCGGATAACGCTGCCCGGCCTCGGCATCGGACAGGCTGGCGGGGATGATGACGGGCTGGCCCGGATTCCAGTTCGCCGGGGTCGCGACCTTTTCGGCATCGGTCAGCTGCAGGCTGTCGATGGCGCGCAGGATCTCGGCGAAATTGCGGCCCGAGCTTGGCGGATAGGTCAGGACCAGCCGGATCCTTTTCGCCGGATCGATGATATAGACCGCCCACACCGTCAGCGTCGGATCGCTTTCCGGGTGGATCATGCCGTAAAGCCGCGCGACCCGGCCGTCCGCATCGGCGAGTAGCGGGAAGTTCAGCGCATGGCCCTGGGTCTCGGCGATGTCCCGGGACCATTCGCCATGCGCCGAGAGCGGATCGACCGACAGGCCCAGCGGCTTGACGCCGCGCTTGTCCCATTCGGGCTTCAGCCGGGCGACCTCGCCCAGCTCGGTGGTGCAGACCGGGGTGAAGTTCTTGGGATGGCTGAACAGGACGCCCCAGGCTTCCCCCAGCCAGTCGTGGAAACGGATGGGACCCTCGGTGCTGTCCTGTTCGAAATCGGGCGCGATCTGGCCCAGTTGCAGTGACATGGTGATGTCCTTTCGATCTTCGTCGTCCAGGGGCGTCGGCCCCGCCGCGCCTGCGAAGCGCGGCGGGGGCGGCCCTGTTCCCCGGGCAAGATGGCACTCTGGCATGGCACAGGCAAATTCATTATATTGCAGTTATCAGCAATAATTTTATTCTTATTTCATGGACACCAATCAGGCCCGCACCTTTCTCGAGGTCGTGCATTCCGGCAGCTTCGTCGCCGCCGCCGACCGGCTGAACATCACCCAGACCGCGGTCAGCGCCCGCATCCGCACGCTCGAGGACAGCCTGGGCCGGCGGCTGTTCATCCGCAACAAGGCCGGCGCGCGGCTGACGCCCTCGGGCGAGCGGCTGGTGCGCCATGCCACCGCCATGCTGCAATTGTTGGAACGGGCGCGCCAGCAGGTCGCCCTGCCGCCCGGCCGCAGCGCCGGCGTCCATCTGGGCGGAGAACTGAGCCTGTGGCATCCGCTGCTGGCCGACTGGCTGATCTGGATGCGCCGCGAATGCCCGGACATCGCGCTGCGGGCCGAGGTGGACGGCCCGGCCAGCCTGATGGCGCGGGTGCAGGAGGGCTCGATGGATGTGGCGGTGCTCTACAACCCGCCCCATGCGCCGAACCTCGTCAACGAATTGCTGGCCGAGGAAAAGCTGGTGCTGGTCAGCAGCGCCGCGGATGGGCGCTTCGCGGCCGAGGATTTCATTCATGTCGACTGGGGGCCGAATTTCGCCGCCAGTTTCGAGACCTCGTTTCCCGATCTCAGCCCGCCCGTGTCGATCTCGCTGGGGCCGCTGGCGCTGACCTATCTGCTGACGGTGGGCGGCTGCGGCTATTTCCGGCTTGGGATCGTCCGGCCCTTCCTGACCGTGGGACGGCTGTCCCTGGTGCCCGGTGCGCCGGAATTCTCGCATTCGACGCATATGGTCTATGCCGAGCGCGCCGATGGCGAGGTGCTGGACCGGGTCAGGACCGGGCTGAAGGCCGTCGCCGCCGCGCCGCCGAGCCTGCGGCGGGCGACCGAGATCGCGGCGCGTCAGTGGCCGGACCCCCGGTCTGCTGACGATCCTGTGAATAATTTACAAAAATAAGCTTATCGTCGTCAATAAATTTACAAAATTCCCTTTTTAAAAAAATGGTTTACGGAAAATAGAGATTACTGTTAACATCACGGCCAATCGGCATGCGGACGCTTGCTTGCGGCACCTTGAGGAGGGTGGGAGCGTCGCGGACCGATCCTGTCGCGAGTAGAGGAGGCGCGCCATGTCCATTGAATCGCTTGAGAAACATCCTGTTCCGTCTGGCTTTGCTGCTGCGCATGCGGGGCCTGGGGATTATGCGCGGCTCTATGCCGAATCGCTCTCGGATCCCGAGGGGTTCTGGGGGCGCGAGGGGCTGCGGCTCGACTGGATCAAGCCCTATTCCCGGGTGAAGGACACGGATTTCACCATGGGCCGGGTCTCGATCAAATGGTTCGAGGACGGGGTGCTGAACGCCTCGGTGAACTGCGTCGACCGCCACCTGCCCGAGCGGGCGAACCAGACCGCGATCATCTTCGAGCCGGACGACCCGGCCCGGCCGGCGCGCCACATCACCTATGCCGAGCTGTCCGACAAGGTGAACCGCTTCGCCAACGTGCTCTTGTCGCAGGGGGTGATGCGCGGCGACCGGGTGGTGATCTACCTGCCGATGATCCCCGAGGCGGCCTATGCCATGCTGGCCTGCGCGCGCATCGGCGCCATCCATTCCATCGTCTTCGCCGGCTTCTCGCCCGACGCGCTGGCCAACCGCATCAACGACAGCGGCGCCAAGCTGGTGATCACCGCCGACACCGCGCCGCGCGGCGGCCGCAAGACGGCGCTGAAGTCGAACACCGACGCGGCGCTTCTGCATTGCTCGGACCGGGTGCGCTGCCTGGTGGTCAAGCATACCGGCGACCAGACCACCTGGATCGAGGGGCGCGACGTGGACGTGCTGAAGCTGATGGAGGAGGTCAGCCCCGACTGCCCGCCGCGGCCGATGGGGGCCGAGGATCCGCTGTTCATCCTTTACACCTCGGGCTCGACCGGCAAGCCCAAGGGGGTGGTGCATTCCACCGGCGGCTACCTGCTGTTCGCGGCGATCACGCATCGATACGTCTTCGACTATCGCGACGGCGACGTGTTCTGGTGCACGGCGGACGTGGGCTGGGTGACCGGGCACAGCTACATCGTCTACGGCCCGCTGGCCAACGGTGCCACGACGCTGATGTTCGAGGGGGTGCCGACCTGGCCCGATGCTGGCCGCTTCTGGGCGGTCTGCGAGAAGCACAAGGTCAACCAGTTCTACACCGCGCCGACCGCGATCCGGGCGCTGATGGGGCAGGGGCCGGAATGGGTCGAGAAATACGACCTGTCCAGCCTGCGGGTGCTGGGCACGGTGGGTGAGCCGATCAACCCCGAGGCCTGGGTCTGGTACGACCGGCATGTCGGCAAGGGGCGCTGCCCGATCGTGGACACCTGGTGGCAGACCGAGACGGGGGGCCACATGATCACCTCGCTGCCGGGCGCCATCGAGACCAAGCCGGGTTCGGCGACGCTGCCCTTCTTCGGGGTCCGGCCGGTGGTTCTGGATGCCGCGAGCGGGGCGGTGCAGGAGGGCGACCCGGCCGAGGGGGTGCTGTGCATCGCCGACAGCTGGCCGGGTCAGATGCGCACGGTCTGGGGCGACCACCAGCGTTTCATGGAGACCTATTTCCAGCAATATCCGGGCTATTACTTCACCGGCGACGGCTGCCGGCGGGACGAGGACGGCTATTACTGGATCACCGGGCGGGTGGACGACGTGATCAACGTCTCGGGCCACCGGATGGGGACGGCCGAGGTGGAATCGGCGCTGGTGGCGCATGAGAAGGTGGCCGAGGCGGCGGTTGTGGGCTATCCGCATCCGCTGAAGGGCCAGGGCATCTATGCCTATGTGACGCTGATGAACGGGGTGGAGCCCAGCGACGAGCTGCGCGCCGACCTGGAGAAATGGGTGCGCACCGAGATCGGGCCGATCGCCAAGCCGGACCTGATCCAATGGGCGCCGGGTCTTCCGAAGACGCGTTCGGGCAAGATCATGCGCCGCATCCTGCGCAAGATCGCCGAGGACGATTTCGCCGCCCTCGGCGACATCTCCACCCTCGCAGACCCCGCCGTCGTCGACGAACTCATCGAAAACAGAATGAACCGGCACTGAACCGGGCACGGAAGATGCCCCCGGCCCTTTTCCGCCGGGGGAACGGAGGGGCGCAACCACGCCGGAAAAGACGGAACGACATGTCTGAAAAAGGGAGGATTCAAGGACATGAGTGACAGACAATCGTCAAACGCCTATTGGCAGGCCAACCTGAGGCTGATCTGGCTGTGCATGATCATCTGGGCCCTGGTCTCCTATGGTTTCGGGATCATCCTGCGGCCGTTGGTGGCCGGCATCTCGGTGGGGGGAACCGACCTGGGGTTCTGGTTCGCGCAGCAAGGCTCGATCCTGGTCTTCATCGTGCTGATCTTCTTCTACGCCTGGCGCATGAACAGGCTTGATGCCGAACACGGCGTGGACGAGTGAGGAGCATCCGATGAGCCAGTTCACCCTCAACCTTCTTGTCATCGGCGCGTCCTTCGCGCTTTACATCGGCATCGCGATCTGGGCCCGCGCCGGCTCCACGGCCGAATTCTATGCCGCCAACCGCGGCGTCAGCCCGGTCATGAACGGCATGGCCACGGCGGCCGACTGGATGTCGGCGGCCTCGTTCATCTCGATGGCGGGCCTCATCGCCTTTACCGGCTATGACAACTCGACCTATCTGATGGGCTGGACCGGCGGCTATGTGCTGCTGGCGATGCTGCTGGCGCCCTATCTGCGCAAGTTCGGCAAGTTCACGGTGCCGGAATTCATCGGCGACCGCTTCTATTCCGGCACGGCGCGGATCATCGGCGTGATCTGCCTGCTGATCATCTCGATCACCTATGTGATCGGCCAGATGACCGGCGTCGGCGTGACCTTCTCGCGCTACCTTGAGGTGTCCAGCTCGACCGGGCTGTGGATCGGCGCGGCGCTGGTCTTCGTCTATGCCGTGCTGGGCGGGATGAAGGGCATCACCTATACGCAGGTGGCGCAATACATCGTGCTGATCATCGCCTAT
This sequence comes from Paracoccus sp. J55, assembly GCF_000513975.1. NCBI lineage: Bacteria > Pseudomonadati > Pseudomonadota > Alphaproteobacteria > Rhodobacterales > Paracoccaceae > Paracoccus > Paracoccus sp. J55. The sequence goes on along the minus strand of NZ_KI911333.1, from coordinate 23,385 downwards.
ACCATCCCGGCGGTGTTCATCGCGCTGCAGCTGACCGGCCATGTGCTGCCGCAGACCGGGCTGTTCGGCACGCTGAACGCATCGGACACCAAGTTCCTGGCGACGCTGGACCAGGTGGTCACCGATCTGGGCTTCCGCTCCTATACCGGGCATCACCAGTCGACGCTGGACATGGTGCTGTTCACCATGGCGCTGATGATCGGCACCGCGGGCCTGCCGCATGTCATCATCCGCTTCTTCACCGTGCCGAAGGTGGCCGATGCGCGCAAATCGGCGGGCTGGGCGCTGGTCTTCATCGCGCTGCTCTATACCGTCGCGCCGGCGGTGGGTGCGATGGCGCGCTTCAACCTGACCGCGACCATGTGGCCGGGCGCCGAGACGGGCCAGACCTTCAGCCAGCCCGCCGTGTCGCTGGAGGACATCCAGAACCGCGAGGATCTGCACTGGATGCGCAACTGGCAGGTGACGGGCCTGCTGAACTGGGAGGACAAGAACGGCGACGGCCTGATCCAGTACTACAACGAGGCCGGGGCGGCGAACGACCAGCTGGCCGCGGTGATCGCCGAGCAGGGCCTGCAGGGCAACGAGCTGACCACGGTGAACAACGACATCATGGTTCTGGCCAACCCGGAAATCGCCAACCTGCCGGGCTGGGTCATCGCCATCGTCGCCGCCGGCGGCCTGGCGGCGGCGCTGTCCACCGCGGCGGGCCTGCTGCTGGCGATCTCGGGCGCGGTGAGCCACGACCTGATCAAGGGCGCGATCAACCCCGGCATCAGCGAGAAGGGCGAGCTGTTCGCGGCCCGCGTCTCGATGGCGGTCTCGATCCTGGTTGCGACGATCCTGGGGCTGAACCCGCCGGGCTTTGCCGCGCAGACGGTGGCGCTGGCCTTCGGTCTGGCGGCAAGCTCGATCTTCCCGGTGCTGATGATGGGCATCTTCTCGGCGCGCATGAACAAGGAAGGCGCGATCGCGGGGATGCTGGCCGGCGTCATCGCGACGCTGGTCTACATCTTCACCTACAAGGGCTGGTTCTTCATCTCGGGGACCAACATGCTGCCGGATACCGCGGATGCCTGGCTGTTCGGCATTTCGCCGGCCTCGTTCGGCACGGTCGGCGCGGTGATCAACTTCGCGGTGGCCTATCTGGTGTCCAGCGCCACCAAGGAGCCGCCCGCCGAGGTGCGCGACCTGGTCGAGTCGATCCGCATCCCGCGCGGCGCCGGCGGGGCGCAGGCCCACTGACGAACGGCCGCGCCCCCTGCGGGGCGCGGCCTTTCCGCCGATCGGCAGGGCAGGACATGAACGACATCGCCGCATTCATCGCCTCGGTTCATCCCTATGACAGCCTGCCGCAGGACGAGCTGGCGCGGGCGGCAGCGTCGTTCAGGCGCAGGACCTATCCGGCCGGCAGCGTGATCTATCGCCATGGCGACCGGCTGGCGGGGCTTTACCTGATCGAGAGCGGCCTGGTCCGGGTCTCGGATGCCGCCGGGGATTCCGTTTCGGAACTGGTGGCGCGCAATTCCTTCGGCGAAAGGGGGCTGCTGCGCGACGGGGTGGCGGTGACCACCGCGACGGCTGTCGAGGATGCGACCGTGCTGATGCTGCCCCGCGCCGAGCTGATGCGGCTGATCGGCAGCCATCGCGCGGTGGCGCGCTTCTTCGACCGCAGCGGCCTGCCCGGCGGCCGCGAGAGCGATCTGGGGCTGCTGAAGGTCGGGGACCTGATCGGGCGGCAGGCGCCGCTGGCCTGCACGCCCGAAACCCCCGCCATCGAGGCGGCGCGCGCCATGCGCGACGCCCGCGTCAGCAGCATCGGCGTGCTGGACGGAGAGCGGCTGGTCGGGCTGGTCACCATCCGCGACATCTCGAACCGCATCGTCGCCGAGGGGCGCGACGTGAACGTGCCGGTCGCGCAGGTGATGACGCCCGATCCGATCACGCTTTCGCCCTCGGAGCTGGGCTACGACGTGCTGAACATCATGCTGGAGCGCCGCATCGGCCATCTGCCGGTGGTCGAGAAGGGCCGTTTCGTCGGCATGGTCAGCCAGACCGACCTGACGCGGGTGCAGGCGATCTCGGCCTCGGCGCTGATCCGCGACATCGCGCAATCCGAGGATGTCGGCGGCATGGCGGCGGCGACCGCACGCATCCCCGAACTGCTGGTGCAACTGGTCAATGGCCATCACCGGCACGAAACCGTCACCCGCATGATCACCGATATCGCCGATGCGGTGACCCGGCGCCTGCTGGTCATGGCCGAGGCGCGGCTGGGGCCGCCGCCCGGCCCCTGGCTGTGGGCGGCCTGCGGCAGCCAGGGACGGCAGGAGCAGACCGGCGTGTCGGATCAGGACAATTGCCTGATCCTCGGCGACGATTGCGACCCGGACGATCCCTGGTTCGCCGAACTGGCGCGCCTCGTCTGCGACGGGCTGAACGCCTGCGGCTATGTCTATTGCCCCGGCGAGATGATGGCCGTCACGCCGCGCTGGCGTCAGCCGCGCCGGGTCTGGCGCGGCTATTTCCGCGACTGGATCGCCCATCCCAGCCCCGAGGCGCAGATGCTCGCCTCGGTCATGTTCGACCTGCGCGCCATCGGTGGCGAGGCGGCGCTGCTGGACGGGCTGCAGGCCGAGGCGCTGCGGATGGCGGCGAAGAACTCGATCTTCGTGGCGCATATGATCTCGAACGCGTTGAAGCACCGCCCGCCGCTGGGGCTGATCGGGGGCTTCGCGACCGCACGCACCGGCGAGCATCGCAACCAGATCGACATGAAGCTTAGCGGCGTCGTGCCGGTGTCCGACCTGGCCCGCATCTATGCGTTGCAGGGGCAGCTGACTCCGGTCAATACCCGCGCCCGGCTGGTCGAGGCGCAGGGGGCGGGCATCATCTCGGGCAGCGGCGCGCGCGACCTGATCGCGGCCTATGACCTGATCCAGACCACGCGGCTGGAAAACCAGGCCGCGCAGATCCGCGCCGGCGAACGGCCGGGCAACCACCTGTCCCCCGCCGCGCTGCCCGACTTTCAGCGCAGCCACCTGCGCGACGCCTTCGTGGTGGTGCGGGGGATGCAATCGGCGCTAGGCCACGGCAAGGGAATGTTGGGATGAGGGGCATATGACCGGGATCGGGGTCGAACTGCTGGGCGTGATCGCGGTCGGCGTGGGGGCGGCGGCGCTGCTTTATGCCGGGATGCACCTGCTGCGCAAGCTGGGGTGGACGCCGGCGCGCTGGCTGCTGCCGGCGGGCATCGGCCTTGCGATGGTGGCCTATGCGGTCTGGAACGATTACGCCTGGTATGACCGCGCGGTCGCCCGGCTGCCCGCGGATGCGCAGATCCTGCTGGTGGGCCGCGACAGCCAGCCCTGGGCGCCCTGGACCTATCTGGCGCCGGTGGTGATCCGCTTTGCCGCCCTTGATCCGGCCGGCATCTCGGAGACCGCCGAGGGCATCCGCCGGGCCGGGATCACGCTGGTCGAGCGGCGCGGCCCGACGCTGGTCGTGCCGCAGGAATTCGATTGCGCGAAGGGTCTGGTCCGGCCGGCGCGCGGCGCATGGTCGGCGTCCGGCCCCTCGGACCCGGCCTATTCCGCCGTCTGCGAGGGAGGAGGCTGATGGCAAGGATCCTTGTGGTCGAGGATGAGGACAATATCGCCACCGCCCTGGATTTCCTGCTGTCGCGCGACGGCCATCAGCACCGCCGCATGGCCACCGGCGCCGGCGCGGTCGAGGAGATCCGCGCCAGCCATCCCGATCTGGTGCTGCTGGACGTGATGCTGCCCGACGTCTCGGGCTACCAGATCGTGCAGGACGTGCGCGCCGATCCGGCGCTGAACGACGTGCGGGTGCTTTTGATGACCGCGCGCGGCTCGGTGGTGGAACGGCGCAAGGGGCTGGCGCTGGGGGCGGACGGCTTCATCGCCAAGCCCTTCGAGCTGTCCGAGCTGCGCGCGGAACTGGCGCGGCTCTTGGGCGGGCGATGCTGAGGCGGCTGTCGCTGAGGGCCCGGATTCTGCTGATCTTTGCCGGGCTTGCGGGCGCCGTCCTCGCGATCCTGGCGGCGGGGCTGTGGGTCGCGGGGGCAAGCCTTGCGGGCCGGGGCGTCGCGGTCCAGGCGATGCTGGACGCGCTGGCGCTTGCGGCGCTGATCGCGGGCTTCGGTGCGCTGGGGATGATCGTCTGGATCTGGTTCCTGTTCGACCGCAACCTGGCCCGCCCGATCGAACTGCTGGCCGGGGGCTTGCGCACCGGCCAGGCGCCCGAGATCGAGGAGGCCCGCTATCTTGCCGATCTGGGCCCCGCCGCGCGCGACGCCGCCGAGGCGCGGGCGCGTTCGGCCGAGGCGCTGGCCGATGCCGTCGCCGAACATGCCGCCGACCTGCAACGCGAGAAGGAGACGCTGGAATCCATCCTTGCCGATATCGGCGCCGGCGCGGTGATGACCGATCCGGCCGGGCGGGTGATGTTCTACAACGCCTCTGCCGCGCATCTTCTGCCCGGCATCGCGCTGGGCCGCCCCATCGAGCGCCACCTGCCCGGCGGCGCGTTGGAGGCCGGCGCGGCGCGTCTGGCGGCGGGGGCGGCGGCGACGGACCTGACCTGCCTGACCTCGGCCGGGCAGCGGCTTTGGGGGCGCATGCGGCGGGTCGATGGCGGCACGCTGCTGATCCTGAACGACCGCCCGCCGCAGCACCCCGCGCCGCGCGACCTGCTGGAGACTCTGCGCCGCCACGCTGCGACCCTGGTCCCGATGCTGGGTGCGTTGGAGGGGCCGATCCCGCCCGCGCTGGCCCAGGCGATCCAGAGCGAGGGGCAGGGCCTTGCCAATGTCCTGCGCGAACTGACCGAGGCGATGAGCGGCGACGCCCCGCGCGGAGGGGCGGGGCTGAACGAACTGGCCGCCGGGCTGGACCTGGCGCCCGACCAGCCCCGGCTGGTGCTGATGGCCGACGCGGCCGGGGTGAACGGGCTGCTGCGCCATCTGGACCGCCGCCTGCGCGAGCAGGGCGCGGCCCCCCGCCTTGCCGCCGAGACCGAGGCCGGGGCCGAGGCGTCCGAGGCGCGGCTCTTGCTGCTCTGGACCGGGGCGCCGCTGCCCATGGACCGGCTGGAGGCCTGGCTGGCCGAGCCGCCCGACCCGGCCCAGCCCGAGCTGACCGGGCACGAGATCCTGGCCGCCCATGGCACTGGCATCTGGGCCGAGGCGCGGGACGGTCAGGCGCGGCTGGTCCTGCCGCTGCCCATCGCGCCGGGCCGGCCGGACAGCACCGGGCTGACCTATGATTTCGCCCTGTCGCGACGGGGCGCGGCCTCGACGCGCCTGGCCGACCTGACCTGCGTCGTCTTCGACACCGAGACGACCGGCCTTGACCCCGCTACCGACCGCATCGTGCAGATCGCCGGGCTGCGCATCGCCCGCGGCCGCCTGACCGGCGAGCGTTTCGACACGCTGGTCCATCCCGGCCGGCCGATCCCGCCCGCCTCGACCGCCGTGCATGGCATCACCGATGCGATGGTGGCCGACGCCCCCGACATGGTCGCAGCCCTCACCGCCTTTCACCATTTCGCCGAGGATACGGTGCTGGTCGCCCATAATGCGCCCTTCGACATGGGCTTCCTGCGCCGCGCGGTGCCCGAGACCGGGGCGCATTTCGACAATCAGGTGCTGGATACGGTGCTGCTTTCGGCGATGCTCTGGGGCCAGTCGGCGCCGCATTCGCTGGATGCGCTGACCGAGCGGCTGGGCATCGTCATCCCGCCCGAGGCGCGCCACACCGCCATGGGCGACGCCCGCGCCACGGCCGAGGCCTATCTGCGGCTGATCGCGGCGCTGGAGGCCAAGGGGCTGGACCGGTTCGAGGACGTGCTGGCCGAGGCGCGCCGCCACCGCCGCCTGATCGACGACGCGAACAGGCCGGCGGGCGACGCCGCCTCCGGTCCGTCAGCAGGCTGACCGTGCGGCCCCTCCCGGACCATGGGGGGATGGATGTCCGCCAGCCGCGGTCGCCGGAACGGACGCGCCGGGCGCCCCCGTTCCGATGCGGCACCGCCGGGTCAGGCAAGCTCTCGCCGCTCTTCGATCGGGGCCCTTCACGCTGACGCCGCCGGGCGCCTGCGGGGCCATGGTTAAGGGCCCCGATCGAAGAGCGCCATGGTCCGCAAGGCCGCCACCCCGCCCGGCAAGAGCAGCATGGCGATGAGGTCCGTCGATTGCCGGAATCGACTGCCGGAAGATTTCCCGGCGGCCGTCGCGTTCAGTTCCGGCATTCGGCCACGGGTTGGACAAGGCCGTGGCCGAAGATCTCGTCGGGGCCGGCCTTGCCCAGGTCGCGCGCGGTTTCCTGTAATTGCGCCTGCACCTCGGCCGGGGTCAGGCCGGGCCGGGCTTGCAGGATCAACGCTGCTGCGGCGGTCACGAAAGGCGTCGCATAGGAGGTGCCGGTCTTCGTCCGCGCGCCGCTGATCGAGGCCGCGGTCCAGACATTCACCCCCGGGGCCGCCAGGTCGATATGCTCGCCCCGGTTTGCACGGCGATAGACCTGTTCGCGGCGGTCCACGGCAGTCACGGCGATCACGGGCGCGAAGGCCGCCGGGAAAGCCGGCTTGGCCGCCGGGCCGCCATTGCCCGCCGCCGCGACAAGCACGATGCCCTGCCGGTCCATGCGGCGGATCTGCTGGCCCAGGGCGGTGTTCCGGGGGCCGGCCAGCGACAGGTTCACGATGTCCACGTCCTGCGCCGCCAGATAATCCAGCGCCTCGATCAGGGCGAAGGCGTCGGCGCGTTCGTCCCCGCCTCGCTTGTGGAAGGCATCGACGGCGACGAGTTCGGCCCCTGGCACCAGGCCGGGCGTGCGGCTGTCCGCCCGCCCGACCAGCAGTGCCGCGATGGCAGTGCCGTGCAGCGCGTCCGAGGCGGCCAGCCCGTCGCCTGGATCCAGCCGGTGGACCCGGATGCGCGCGTCCTTCAGCACGGCATGATCCGCGTTCAGCCCGGTATCGACCATGCCGATGCGCACCGGCCCGCCGCATCCGGCCGTATCCTGGGGCCAGGCGATCATCTGCCGCGCCGGACAATCCGCACCGCGGCACGAGGACGCGGCGGCGTTGCCGGGGCGGTAGAAATGGTTGAAATCCGCCGCCTCGGCCGAGCCCATCCGGCGCACCGTCTCGCGCGCCGCGTCCATCGTCATCGCGTCGGGCTTGCGCAGCCGGTGCAGCGGCCGGTCGGCGGCCAGCGTGACCTCTCGCAGCACGCGAAAGCCCGTATCCTCCAGCACGGTCAGGTCGGCTTCGGACAGTCCGCGCGCAATGACCTCGTTCGGGGCGCGGGTGGGCAGGGGCGCGGGCTGGACCCGTGGCGCGCGTCGTCGGACCGGCGCGTCGTCGTCGTCGTCATCATCGTCATCGTCGTCATCGTCGTCATCCGCCCATGCGCCGGATATCCCCCAGCCGGTCGCCTGCGGGCGCATGTCGGCCAGCAGGACGGCCAGGATCAGGGTCAGCAATACTATCGGCACGCGCATCGGCATCACCTTGCTATGAGACGGCTTCGGGACTTTCTACGCATTGCAGATTCCATTATTCCCTGCTCTGGTCAATTTTCCGACGCCGTGGAGAGGGTGAATGGACGCAGGCTTCGCCGAGGCCATGATCGCATTGCTGCCCAACCTGCGGCGCTATGCCCTGTCGCTGACCCGGCGCGGCGACCAAGCCGACGACCTGGTGCAGCAAACGGTCGAGCGCGCCATCGCCAACGCGGCCAGCTTCGACCGGGCGCAGCGGCTGGAGCCCTGGCTGTTCCGCATCATGCGCAACGCCTTCATCGACCAGACCCGCCGCCAACGCCGGGAAGGCACCAAGATCGACATCCACGAGATCCCCGAGGTCCTGCCGACCGACCCCGGACCGGGGCTGGAAGCGCGGCTGATGCTGCAAAGCGTCGAGGCGGCGATGGCCGACCTGCCCCCCGACCAGCGCGAGATCCTGCACCTCGTCTGCGTCGAGGAGATGAGCTATGCCGAGACGGCGCGGATCCTGGACATCCCCATGGGCACGGTGATGAGCCGCCTGTCGCGCGCGCGGCTGGCCCTTTCGGAAAGATTGGGAATAAGATGACGCCGGGTGCGTATTCGGGGCAGGACCGCGACAAGGATGGGGCGATGCAGATCGACGACGAAACCCTGATGGCACTGGCCGATGGCGAGCTGGACCCCGCCCGCGCGGATGAGATCCGGCGTGTCGTCGCGGGCGATCCCGACCTGCAGGCCCGCCTGCATCGCTTTGAGGAGACGCGGCGCCTGCTGGGGGGCTTGCGCAAGGATGCCGCCGGCGAGGACCCGCTGGCCGCGATGATCCGCGCCGCCGCCGCCCCCGCGCCCCATCCGGTGCCGGACGCGCCGCGTCCCGCCAATCTCAACCGCAGGCCCTGGCTGGCCGCGGCGGCCTCGGCCGCCGTCGTCGCGCTGGGGCTTGGCTGGTGGCAATGGACGGATGCCCCCGCGCCGGGGATCGGCGCGGCGGAACTGGCGGCGCTGGAAAGCCTGCCCTCGGGCCAGGTCCAGCCGCTGGAGGAGGGCGGCGAACTGGCCATGATCGCGTCCTTCCGCGCCTCGGACGGCAGGCTTTGCCGCGAATACGAGACCGCGCGGGACGAGGCGCTGCGTATCGTGCTGGCCTGCCGCGAAGGCGATGGCTGGCACGAACGCTTTGCCGCGACCGCGCAGCAAGGCGGCGCGGACTATCGCCCGGCCTCGGGCGAGGGGTCCATGGACGCGGCGCTGGCCGCCATCGGCGCCGCCGATCCGCTGACGCCCGAGGAAGAAGCAGCGATGCTGCGGGAATAACCCGCCGGGGCTGTCGTAATCCTGTCATGGAAATGCACAGGAGAACGCCATGACCGCCCGCAGCCTGTCCCCGCTTGCCGCCCTGCCGCAGCCAAGCCGGCGCCACCTTGCCGTCGCCGTCCTGGCCGCTGCCATCCCGCTGCTGGCCGGCCTGCCCCAGACGCTCTCGGCCGAGGGCCGGGTTGCCCTGGCCGTCTCGGGCCTCGCGATCCTTGGCTGGGTCGGCACGCGTCTGCCGGAATCGCTGGTGGCGCTGGCTGCCGTGCTGGCGCTGGTCCTTGGCGGCGTGCTGTCCGAGGCGCAGCTTTTCGCGGCCCTGGGCAGCGAGTTGATCTGGCTGCTGCTGTCGGCCTTCGTCATCGCCGCCGTCGCGAAAGAGGCGGGGCTGACGCAACGGCTGGTCGCGCCGCTGCTGGCGCGGGGGATGCGGGTCGTGCCCTTCTTCCTGTGGCTGACGCTGGCCATCGCCGGCACGGCCTTCGTGCTGCCTTCGACCTCGGGGCGGGCGGCGCTGCTGCTGCCGGTATTTGCCGCCATCGCGGCGGCCTTGCCCGATCCGCGCCTGCGCCGCCCGCTTGCCCTGCTGTTCCCGACGGTGATCCTGCTGTCGGCCGGGGCCTCGCTGATCGGGGCGGGGGCGCATCTCTTGGCGGCGCAGGCGATCCGGGGCGCGACCGGCATCCATCTTGGCTATGTGGAATGGGCGATGCTCGGCCTGCCGTTTTCGCTGTTGGCCAGCCTTGCCGGCGCGGGCCTGATCCTGGGCCTGTTCGTCCCGCGCGAGGCGCTGCTGGCGCCGTTGCCCCGCATCGTGGCGCCGGTGCCCGACCCGGCCACCCGCGCCCGCCAGCGCCGCATCGCGCTGGTGTTGGCGCTGGTCGTGGGCCTGTGGCTGACGGCCGGGCTGCACGGGATCGGCATGGCTCTGGTCGCGCTGATCGGGGCGCTGGTGCTGCTGACCCCACCCTTTACCAGCCGCAAGCCCAAGGAGATCTTCCGCGCTGTCGATACCGAGCTTTTGCTCTACATGACCGCGACGGTCCTGATGGCCGAGGCGATGGTCGCGACCGGCGCCGACCGCTGGCTGGCGGGACAGGCGCTGGCGGCCTTGCCGCCCGGCCTGTCGAGCAGCCTGCCCGCCGTGGTGGTGCTGCTGTCGGCGGTGGCGGTGCTGGCGCATCTGGCGATCGCCTCGCGCTCGGCCCGGGCTGCGGTGCTGATCCCGGCGGTGGCCCTGCCGCTGGCGGCGATGGGGCACGACCCGGCGCTGATGGTCATGGTCGCGGTGATGGGCACGGGCTTTTGCCAAAGCATGATGGCTTCGGCCAAGCCGGTGGCGATCTTCGGCCAGGCCGAGGAAGCGGGCTTCTGCCAGCGCGACCTGATCCGGCTGGCGCTGCCGCTGGCGCCGGTCGTGACGGCGCTGCTGGTCGGCTTTGCCCTGCTGGTCTGGCCCGCGCAATTGGCGCAGATGCGGGACGATGCGCAAGCGTCGCCCGTTCCAGCCCTTCCGACCATCTCTGCCGCCATGCTGGTCGCGCCCGCCGTGGCCTTGCCGCCCCCTGCCGCCCCGGTGGTCGAGGCAGCGCGGCCCTTGCCCCGACCCCAGCGGCTGGTCCAAGCCACCTCGCAAAAATCCTCGCCCAAGGTCCGCCAGTCGCGCCCCGAGCCCGGTTTGCGGGCGTTGAACCGCGTCCTGCGGCCCGCGGGCATCCGGTTCGTCATCCGGTAATGCGCTGCAAATGCGATGAAAGGGCGGCCCCGGGGCCGCCTTTTTTCAGCGCCTGGGCGGAATTTTTCGCCCCTGCCGGGAATAAGGCAGGGGGCGCGGGCGTAACCCCTTCAGACAACCGGAAAGGATATGAAAATGTCTCTCACCGTCCTGATCGCGCCTTCGGGCTTCAAGGAATCGCTTTCGGTCCAGGATGTGGCCGAGGCCATCGCGCGGGGCGTCCGCCGCGCCGCCCCCCATGCGACCATCCTGACCGCGCCTATGGTGGATGGCGGCGAGGGCACCACCGAGGCGCTGGTCGCCGCGACCGGCGGGCGGCTGATGCAGGCCGGCGTGACCGGCCCGGTGGGCCAATCCGTGGACAGTTTCTGGGGGCTGATGGGCGGCGACGGGCCGCGCACCGCCGTGATCGAGATGGCCGCCGCTGCCGGGCTGTCGCTGGTGCCGCGCGACCGGCGCGACCCGACCCTGACCACCAGCCGCGGCGTGGGCGAGCTGATCCTGAAGGCGCTGGACCACGGCGTGGACCGCATCCTGATCGGCTGCGGCGACAGCGGCGTCAACGATGGCGGTGCGGGCATGGCGCGCGCGCTTGGCGCCCGGCTGCTGGACGGCGAGGGGCGCGAATTGCCCGAGGGCGGCGGCGCGCTGGAGCATCTGGCGCAGATCGACGTCTCGGGGCTGGACCCGAGGCTGGCCGGAGTCCGGATCGACGCGGCGGTGAACTGGCACAACATGCTGCTGGGACCGCGCGGCGTGGCTCGCGTCTTCGGCCCGCAAAAGGGCGCGACCCCCGAGCAGGTCGAGCAGCTCGACCGCGGCATGGCCCGCTATGCCAAGGCGATCATGGCGGCCACGGGCCGAGACGTGGCGCCGATGCAGGGCGCCGGGGCCTCGGGCGGGCTTGGCGCCGGGCTGGTGGCCTTTGCCGGCGCGGTGCTGCATCCGCGTTTCCAGGTCATGCTGGATTACCTGGATTTCGACCGGCTGCTGGGCCGCGCCGATCTGGTCATCACCGCCGAGGGTGCGCTGGACGCGCAAAGTCCCTTCGGCAAGGTCCCCTGCGAGGTCGCCCGCCGCGCCGAGGCGATCGGCATTCCGACCGTCGCGCTGGCGGGCACCATCGGCAAGGGGGCACGCCAGACCTATGAGCACGGGATCGGCGCCTATGCCTCGATCATGCGGCGGCCCTGCTCGCTGGAAAAGGCCATCGGCGAGGGCGCGAAACTGCTGCGCAACGCCGCCGAGAACACCATGCGGATGCTGCTGGTCGGCCAGCGGCTTGCCGCCCGTGCCTGAGGCACGACCCATTCCGCGCACCCCGGAGGAACCGGCAGCCGGGCGCGGATCACGGTTCGATCATGCCGGTCCAAACCAAGTGACGGAGAGAAACCATGGCCAGAATTCGTGGCAATGACGACGACAACCGCCTGGTCGGCACCCAGTTCGCCGACCAGATCTGGGGCTTCTCGGGCGATGACCTGCTCTTGGGCCGCGCGGGCAACGACACGCTGGACGGCGGAGAGGGCAATGACCGCATCGACGCCGGCGCGGGCCACAACCGCATCCTCGGCGGCTCGGGCAATGACGTGATCACGGCGCTGGGCGGCAACGACTGGATCACGGCGGGCGAGGGCAATGATGTCGTGCAAGCCGGGGGCGGCAACAACACGATCTCGCTCGGCTCGGGCAATGACCGCTCGGTCAGCGGCGGGGGGCGCGACACCATCGCCGGCGGCGAGGGCAACGACACCATCCGCGCCGGGGGCGGCAACGACCTGATCCGCGGCGGCGAGGGCGACGACCGCCTGTTCGGCGAGGCAGGCCACGACCGCATCATCGCGGGCGAGGGCAACGACACCCTGAACGGCGGCCGGGGCAACGACACGATGACCGGCGGGGAAGGCGCGGATGTCTTCATCTGGAACGGCGGGCGCGACCGGATCACCGATTTCGACCATGACGACGACGTGATCGACCTGTCCTTCTATGGCCGCTTCGACAGCTGGGCCGATATCCGCGCCGCCGCCAGCCAGGTCGGCAACAATGTCGTCATCACGGCG
>NZ_KI911333.1:0-10639 GCF_000513975.1 Paracoccus sp. J55 | reverse complement strand
CGCGCGTCATCTCGCAAGACGGCATGGCCACCGCCGCCATCGCAGAAGGAGACCCCGCATGACCGTCCATTTCATCGGCGCCGGCCCCGGCGCGGCCGACCTGATCACCCTGCGCGGCCGCGACCTGATCGCCGCCTCGCCGGTCTGCCTCTATGCCGGTTCGCTGGTGCCCCAGGCGCTGCTGAGCCATTGCCCGCCCGGCGCGCGGATCGTGAACACCGCGCCCATGGACCTCGACCAGATCATCGCCGAGATCGCCGCCGCGCATCAGGCCGGCCAAGACGTGGCGCGGCTGCATTCGGGCGACCTGTCGGTCTGGTCGGCCATGGGCGAGCAGTTGCGGCGGCTGCGCGACCTCGGCATCCCCTATGACGTGACCCCCGGCGTGCCGTCATTCGCCGCCGCCGCCGCGGCGCTGGGGGCGGAACTGACCCTGCCGGGCATCGCGCAATCGGTGGTGCTGACCCGCACCTCGGGCCGCGCCTCCTCGATGCCCGAGGGCGAGACCTTGGCCAATTTCGCCGCCACCGGCGCGATGCTGGCCATCCACCTGTCGGTGCATGTGCTGGACCGGGTGCAGGCGGAACTGCTGCCGCATTACGGCGCCGACTGTCCGGTCGCGGTGGTGTTCCGCGCCAGCTGGCCCGACCAGCGCATCCACCGCGCCACGCTGGCCACGCTGGACCCCGCCATCGGCGAGGGCGAGCGCACGGCGCTGATCCTGGTCGGCCCGGCGCTGGCGGCCGAGGGCTTCGAGGAAAGCCGCCTCTATGCCGGCGATTACGACCGCCGCTTCCGCCCCGTGGGCACCGCGCCGCGGTTTCCCGAATGAAGGGGCTGGTCATCAGCGCCCCCGCCTCGGGCAGCGGCAAGACCACGGTCACGCTGGGGCTGATCGCCGCCCTGCGGGCGCGCGGTCTGGTGGTGCAGCCCTTCAAAAGCGGGCCGGATTATATCGACCCGGCCTTTCACCGCGCGGCGGCCGGGCGGGAATCCTTCAACCTCGACAGCTGGGCCATGGGCCGGGCGCAGATCGCGCATCTGATCGGCGCGGCGGACGGCGCGGATATCGCGCTGGCCGAGGGCTCGATGGGGCTGTTCGACGGCGTGGCGCGGGCGGGCGGCTGCGGCAACGGCGCCAGCGCCGACATCGCCGCGCTGACCGGCTGGCCGGTGCTGCTGGTCATGGACTGCAAGGGGCAGGCGCAATCCGCCGCCGCCGTGGCGCTGGGATTCCGCGAAATGCGCCGCGACGTGCCTCTGGCCGGGGTGGTGCTGAACCGCGTCGCCTCGCCCCGGCACGAGGCGCTGATGCGGCAGGCTTTCGACCAGCTCTCGATCCCGGTGCTGGGCGTGCTGCCGCGCGAGGCGGGGATCGAGCTGCCCGAGCGCCACCTGGGCCTGGTGCAGGCCCAGGAACATGCCGCGCTGGAGGCGCTGCTGACGGCGGCGGGCGAGGCGGCGGCGCGGCATCTGGACCTTGACGCCATCATCGCGGCGGCTTCTGGTGGGATCGCGACCGAGCCGTTTCGCCCGCTGCCGCCGCCGGCCGAGCGCATCGCGCTGGCGCAGGACGACGCTTTTTCCTTTGTCTATCCGCATCTCATCGCCGGCTGGCGGGCGGCGGGGGCGACGATCATGCCCTTCTCGCCGCTGGCCGATCAGGCGCCGGACGACAGCGCCGGGGCCTGCTGGCTGCCCGGCGGCTATCCCGAACTGCACGCGGGCCGGCTGGCCGCGGCCGGCCGCTTTCGCGACGGGCTGCGGCGCTTTGCGGAAACGCGGCCGGTGCATGGCGAATGCGGCGGCTACATGGCGATGGGCGCCGGGCTGGTCGATGCCCAGGGCACACGGCACCAGATGGCCGGGCTGCTGGGGCTGGAGACCAGCTACGCGCAGCGCCGCATGCATCTGGGCTATCGCCGCGCCGAACCGCTGGCCGGGCTTTATGCGCAGCCGCTGGCCGGGCACGAGTTCCACTATGCGACGATCCTTGCCCAGCCCGACGAACCGCTGGCCCGCGTCGCGGACGCCAATGGCGATGCGGTGCCCGAGACCGGCTCGCGGCGCGGCCAGGCCACCGGCAGCTTCTTCCACCTGATCGGAGCGGCGCCATGATCGAGCTTGCGCTGATCGGCATCGGCACCGGCAGCCCCGGCCATCTGACGCGCGAGGCCATCGCCGCCATGGCCGATGCCGACCTGATCCTGATCCCCTCGAAGGGCGGGGACAAGGCCGACCTGGCCGAGCTGCGCCGGGCGCTTTGCCGGCAGGTGCTGGCCAGCCCGCCGCCGCTCGCCGTCTTCGACATGCCCGCGCGCGACGTGAGCGAGGGCTATCGCCAGGGCGTCGAGGCCTGGCACGATGCCATCGCCGCCCGCTGGGAACAGGTGATCCGCGCCCATGGCGCCATCCGCCCGGCGCTGCTGGTCTGGGGCGATCCTTCGCTTTACGACAGCACGCTGCGCATCGCGGAACGGGTGGCGCGCCGCCTGCCGCTGAACCTGCGGGTGATCCCCGGCATCACCGCCATCCAGGCGCTTTGCGCCGCCCATGCCATGCCGCTGAACGCGGTAGCGGCGCCGGTGCTGATCACCACCGGCCGCCGGATCCGCGACCATGGCTGGCCGGACGGGGTGGACCGGCTGGTCGTGATGCTGGACGGCGAATGCTCGTTTCAAAGCCTCGACGCGCAGGGGCTGCATATCTGGTGGGGGGCGTTCCTGGGGATGCCCCAGCAGATCCTGATTGCGGGACCGCTGCCCGAGGTCGCCGGGCGCATCCTTGCGACCCGCGCCCGCGCGCGGGCGGAGCACGGCTGGATCATGGACATCTACCTGCTGGATCGATGCCGGTCACGCTGACCCTGCCGCCGGGCGCCGAGGCCGATGCCTTGGCCGAGGCGCTGCGCCCGCATGGCCCCGACATCGCCCTGCGCCGCGCCAGCTTGCGGGCGCGGGACGCCCGGCCCTTGCTGATGGCGCTGCAGGCGCCGGGGCGCGGCGCCTATCTGTTCCACGATCTGCGCCCGGGGGATGCCGCCGACGTGGCAGCGACGATCCGCGCCTATCTGGCGGCGCCGGACGGCTGGATCCGCGACGCCCGGCCCTGCGGCCGGCTGCGCTTCTGCCTGAAGCTGCGCATCCCGGCGGGCTGAAACGCCGCCGTCCATGCCGCGTGGAGGGAGGAGACGCGGCATGAACGGCGGTCACTGCCATGCAGGCCCCGTGCGGCGCGGGGCTGACGGAGGATGCGGCCCCGTCCCCCTCAGCTTGCGCCCGCCGCGCGGCGGGGCGCAAGCGCCGCGTGGCCCCTCAACCCCTGCGAGAAGGGTTTTGCCCAAATCTTGGCCATCCGGGCAGGCGGGCGGTGAAAAATGCGCGGCCCGGCAAAGTCCGGCAAAGCCCGGCCGCCGGAAAAAATCGCGCGAAGCCGGGGGGTTTCACGAAAATGGCATCGCCCGATGCGTTGGCAGGCGCGGCGGGCTGTGCAACTCTGATCCCGCGCGAACCCGATTGAAGCCATACGCCACATGAAAGGAACGACGACATGCGCCTGATTCTTGCCGCCGCCACCCTTGCCGCGGTTCCGCTTGCCAGCCTGGCCCAGGACGATCCGGTCGGCCAGGCCATCGAGGCCCGCCACGGCTTCTATCAGATGCTGGCGATCAACATGGGCACGCTGTCGGGCATGGCCAAGGGCGAGATGGCCTATGACGAGGCCGCCGCCGGCCGCGCCGCGGCCAATATCGAGGCGCTGACGCAATACGACCTGCCCGGCCTGTTCATCGAGGGCAGCAGCTCGGCCGATGCCCAGGACAGCGCGGCCAAGCCCGACATCTGGAACAACCCGGACGAATTCAGGACTAAATTCGCCGGGCTGCAACAGGCCGCCGCCGGCGTATCCGAGGCGGTCAAGGGCGGCGAAGGCAATGTCGGGCCGGTCGTCGGCAAGCTGGGCGAGGCCTGCAAGGCCTGCCACGACGTCTTCCGCGAGAAAAGCTGATGGCCGGGCGCGGTCCGCTGCGCGAGGTCCGGCTTTGGGACCCGCTGCTGCGCGCGTTCCACTGGCTGCTGGCCTTCTTCGTGATCGCCGGATGGTGCCTGGGCCAGTTCGGTCCGGCCAGGATGACGCTGCATTTCTGGTGCGGCTATGTGGTGGCCGGGCTGCTGGTCTTTCGGCTGGTCTGGGGCTTTGTCGGCCCGGCCCCGGCCCGGTTCTCGCATTTCATCCGCGGGCCGGGCGCCGTCGCCGGCTATATGCGCGGCATGTTCCTGCGCGAGCCCAGCTACTGGCCCGGCCATAACCCGCTGGGGGCGCTGTCGGTCATCGCGCTGCTGGCAGTGCTGGCGGCGCAGGTCACCACCGGGCTGATCTCGGACCCCGACGACTATATCAATGTCGGCCCGCTGGCCTCTTACGTCAGCAGCGCCACGCGGTCCAAGGCGGTGGGCTGGCACAATCTGGGCGCCAACCTGATCCTGGTCCTGGTGCTGCTGCATGTCGCGATGATCCTGTTCTATCGCTTCTGGAAGCGCGAGGATCTGGTGCGGCCGATGATCACCGGCCGCAAACAGGTTCGTGAGGATTAGGCCGCGGAATTGATCGAATCGCCGCCGCGTGTCAGGCTGGGACATGCCGGGCCTGCGCCCTGGCCTGTCCGGCATGCCTGAACCGCAGGAAGGAGCCGATGATGATCCGCAAGACCGTCGCCCTCGCGCTGGCGCTTTCGATGGCCGCAGTTCCCGCGCTTGCGGACTGCCCGGGCCACAAGAAGATGTCCAGCGACCAGACAGCGGCCACCACGCCGGTCGAACGCCCGGCCACGCCGCCGAGCACGAACAGCTAGCGAAAAGGGCGGAGCCGCCCTTCTCAGTTGAACCTGTTGTCGCGCGGGAAGCCGCGCGGCGCCATGTAGCCTGTGCCCGCCCGCTTGCCGAGCCATTCGGTCAGGTCCGGCTCGCTGCGGGTCCTGCCGCCGGATTCCTGCCAGCGCAGCCCTTCGGCCAGCGTGATGCAGATCGCATCCGACAGCCCGCCATCCTTGTATTTCTGCAGCCGCACGCCCTTGCCGCGCGCCATTTCCGGCAGTTCGGACAGCGGGAAGACCAGCAGCTTGCGGTTCTGGCCCACCACGGCGAGGTGATCGCCGGTCACGCGCCGGCACAGCGCGGCGTCGCCGTTCAGCACCTGCTTGCCGGCGCGGGTCTGCGCCAGGATGTCGGCCCCGGCGACGATGAACCCGTCCCCGGCCTTCGAGGCGACCAGATAACGCTCGCCCTCGCGCCAGGGGAAGATGTCGATCACCGCGGCGTCGTTGGGCAGGTCGATCATCAGCCGCAAGGGCTCGCCCATGCCGCGCCCGCCGGGCAGGCTGTTCGCCGGCAGGGTGTAGAAACGGCCATTGGCGGCAAAGACCATCAGCTTGTCGGTGGTCTCGGCATGGAGCGCCATGAAGGGGCCGTCGCCATCCTTGAACTTGACCTCGGCATCCAGCGGCTGGTGGCCCTTCATGGCGCGGATCCAGCCCATCTTCGACAGGATCACGGTGATCGGCTCGCGCTCGATCATCGCATCCATGTCGATCTCGGCCACCACGCCGGCCTCGCCGATCTCGGTGCGGCGCTGGCCGCCGGGGGCGGACTTGCCGAATTTCGCCCGGGTCTCGCGCAATTCGCCGGCGATCCTGGCCCATTGCGCACCCTCGTCGCCCAGCATGGCCGTCAGTTCGGCGCGCTCGGCGGTCAGCTTCTCGTGCTCGGCCCGCAGCTCGATTTCTTCGAGCTTGCGCAGCGCACGCAGGCGCATGTTCAGGATCGCCTCGACCTGCACCTCGGACAGCCGGAACTCGGCCATCATCACCGCCTTCGGGTCTTCCTCGTGACGGATGATCTCGATCACCCGGTCGAGGTTCAGGAAGGCGATCATGTAGCCCTCCAGCACCTCCAGCCGCGCCGCGATCTTGTCCAGCCGGTGGTTCGAGCGCCGCACCAGCACCTCGCGCCGATGGTCGAGGAAAGCGCGCAGCACCTCCTTGAGCGAGCAGACCTTGGGCACGCGGCCGTCGATCAGCACGTTCATGTTCAGTCCGAAGCGCACTTCCAGGTCGCTGACGCGGAACAGCGCCGCCATCAGCTGCTCGGGGTCCACGGCGCGGGTGCGCGGCTCCAGCACGATGCGGATGTCCTCGGCCGATTCGTCGCGGACATCGGCCAGGATCGGCACCTTCTTCAGCTGGATCACCTCGGCCAGCCGCTCGATCAGCTTGGATTTCTGCACCTGATAGGGGATCTCGGTCACGACCACCTGCCACTGGCCGCGGCCCAGATCCTCGACCGACCAGCGCGCCCGCAGCCGCAGGCTGCCGCGGCCGGTCCGGTAGGCCTCGGCGATGGTCTCGCGCGATTCGACCAGCACGCCGCCGGTCGGGAAATCCGGGCCGGGGATGATGCTGACCAGCGTGTCGTCGCGGGCATCCGGCGCCTTGATCAGATGCAGGCAGGCGTCGATCACCTCGTGCAGGTTGTGCGGCGGCACGTTGGTCGCCATGCCCACCGCGATGCCCGAGGCGCCGTTGCACAGCAGGTTCGGAAAGGCGGCGGGCAGCACGATGGGCTCTTCCAGCGTGCCGTCGTAGTTGGGGCGGAAATCGACCGCGTTCTCGGCCAGACCCTCCATCAGCGCCTCGGCGGCGGCGGTCAGGCGGGCCTCGGTATAGCGGCTGGCGGCGGGGTTGTCGCCGTCGATATTGCCGAAATTGCCCTGCCCGTCCACCAGCGGGTAGCGCATGGCGAAGGGCTGGGCGAGCCGCGCCATGGCGTCATAGATCGCCGCGTCGCCATGCGGGTGATAATTGCCCATCACGTCGCCGCTGATCTTGGCCGATTTGCGGAAGGCCCCGCTGGGCGACAGCCGCAATTCGCGCATGGCGAACAGGATGCGGCGATGCACCGGCTTCAGCCCGTCGCGGGCATCGGGCAGCGCCCGGTTCATGATCGTCGACAGCGCATAGGTCAGGTAGCGTTCGCCGATGGCGCGCGACAGCGGCTCGGAGCTGGTCTGATCCGCGCTGGGATCGGGCGGGGTCGGATCTGGAAGGTTCGGATCGTCGGACATGGCCGATTGAATAGGCCCGACAAGGCCTTCGGTCCAGCCGGAAATGCTCGGCTTGCACAAGGCCCGGCCTTGGCGCAGAACCGCCCGGCAAGGAGGCGCGCATGAAGACCGTTCTGATCACCGGCTGTTCCTCGGGCATCGGGCTGGACGCGGCGCGGCACATGCGCGGGCGCGGCTGGCGCGTCATCGCCACCTGCCGCAAGCCCGAGGATATCGCGGCCCGCCGCGCCGAGGGCTTCGACACCCTGCCGCTGGAACTGGGCTGCGAGGACAGCGTGGCCCGCTGCGCCGAAGCCGCGCTGGCGCTGGGGCGCATCGACGCGCTGGTGAACAACGCCGCCTTCGCCATCCCCGGCGCCGCCGAGGACCTGCCGCGCGGCGCATTGCGGGCTATCTTCGAGGCGAACCTGTTCGGCACCCATGACCTGACCCGCCGGCTGCTACCGCATTTCCGCGCGCATGGCGGGCGGGTGGTCAACATCAGCTCGGTCCTGGGCCTGGTCGGCATCCCCTGGCGCGGCGCCTATGTGGCGACGAAATTCGCGCTGGAGGGGCTGACCGACGTGCTGCGCGTCGAGATGGCCGATACCGGGGTCAAGGTCATCCTGATCGAGCCCGGCCCCATCGGCACGAAGATCCGGCTGAACTCGATCCCGCATTTCGAACGCTGGATCGACTGGCAGTCGAGCCCGCGCGCCGAGCAATACCGCCGCACGCTGTTGAAGCGCCTCTACGAACCGGCCGCGAAGAAGGACCGCTTCGAACTGCCGCCCGCGGCGGTCAGCGCCCGCATCGCCCAGGCGCTGGAAAGCCCGAGGCCCCGCCCGCGCTATTACGTCACCACGCCGACCCATGTCTCGGGCATCGGGCGGCGGCTTCTTTCCACGCGCGCTCTGGACTGGTTCGCGCGCCGCAGCTAGGCTTCGCGCCGAAAGGGCCCGCCCATGCATGACAAACCGCTGTTCTACCTGCTCGCGATCTGCTGCCTTGCGGTGGTGGTGATCCTGGCCACCGGCATCGGCGGCTTCGCGCGCGGCGGCGAATTCAACCGCAAGCACGGCAACCGCATGATGCGCTGGCGCATCATCGCCCAGGCGATCGCCATCGCGGTCTTCCTGCTTTATCTCTGGGTCAGGAGCTAGCCCATGGTCGTCCTCAACAAGATCTACACCCGCACGGGCGACAAGGGCGAAACCGCGCTGTCGAACGGCGAGCGCGTGCCCAAGCATTCCCTGCGGGTCGAGGCTTACGGCACGGTGGACGAGCTCAACGCCACGCTGGGCCTTGCCCGCCTGCATGCCACGGGCGAGATCGCGGCGCGCATCGCGGTGATCCAGAACGACCTTTTCGACCTCGGCGCCGACCTGTCGCGCCCGCGCATGGACGAGGATGCCGAGGCGCCCTATCCGGTGCTGCGCATCATCGACGCCCAGGTCGAGCGGCTGGAATCGGAAATCGACGCGATGAATGCCGGGCTTTCGGCCCTGCGCAGCTTCATCCTGCCGGGCGGCTCGGCGCTATCGGCGCATCTGCACCTGTCGCGCACCGTGGCGCGGCGGGCCGAGCGCGCCGCCGTGGCGCTGGCGGCGACCGAGGATGCGAATCCTGCCGCGGTGAAATATCTCAACCGCCTGTCGGACTGGCTGTTCGTGGCGGGGCGCGTCGCCAATGAAAACGGCGCGCAGGATATCCTGTGGGTGCCAGGAGCCAGCCGTTAGCGACAACATGACGGAATGGAAATGTTACGACGCGTTACGGTCGTTTTTTCCCTGTCATTGCCGCCGACGGCCCGCTAACAAACCTCCGAACAGGTGACGCAACCAAAGGGGAGAGGCCGATGAAGGTTCTCGTGCCAGTGAAGCGCGTGATCGACTACAACGTGAAGGCGCGCGTTAAGAGCGACGGCTCCGGTGTCGATTTGGCGAATGTGAAGATGTCGATGAACCCGTTCGACGAGATCGCGGTCGAGGAGGCGATCCGTCTGAAGGAGAAGGGTCAGGCCGAGGAGGTGATCGCGGTCAGCATCGGCGTGAAGCAGGCGGCCGAGACGCTGCGCACGGCGCTGGCGATGGGCGCGGACCGGGCGATCCTGGTCGTGGCTGCGGACGACGTGCACCAGGACATCGAGCCGCTGGCGGTGGCGAAGATCCTCGCCGCGGTCGCCAAGGCCGAAGGCACCGAACTCATCATCGCCGGCAAGCAGGCCATCGACAACGACATGAACGCCACCGGCCAGATGCTGGCGGCGATCCTGGGCTGGGCGCAGGCGACCTTCGCCTCGAAAGTCGAGATCGAGGGCGGCAAGGCCAAGGTGACGCGCGAGGTCGATGGCGGCCTCCAGACCATCGCGGTCAGCCTGCCGGCGGTGGTCACCGCCGACCTGCGGCTGAACGAGCCGCGCTATGCCTCGCTGCCGAACATCATGAAGGCGAAGAAGAAGCCGCTGGAGGAAAAGACCGCCAGTGATTACGGCGTCGACGTCGCGCCGCGTCTGGAGGTGGTCTCGGTGCGCGAGCCCGAGGGCCGCAAGGCCGGCATCAAGGTGGGCTCGGTGGACGAACTGGTGGGCAAGCTGAAAGAAGCGGGGGTGATCTGATGGCTGTTCTGCTGCTTGGCGAAGTCACGAATGGCGAGCTGAACCGCGACGCGACGGCGAAGGCGGTGCAGGCGGTCAAGGCGCTTGGCGATGTGACGGTGCTCTGCGCCGGGGCCTCGGCGAAAGCGGCGGCCGAGGAGGCCGCGAAGATCGCCGGCGTCGCCAAGGTGCTGGTGGCCGAGGCCCCGCTCTACGGCCACCGCCTGGCCGAACCGACGGCGGCGCTGATCGTCGGCCAGGCCGGCGATTACGACCACATCGCCGCGCCGGCGACCACCGATGCCAAGAACGTCATGCCGCGGGTTGCGGCGCTTCTCGACGTGATGGTGCTGTCGGACGTCTCGGCCATCCTCGATGCCGAGACCTTCGAGCGGCCGATCTATGCCGGCAACGCCATCCAGGTGGTGAAGTCGCGGGACGCGAAGAAGGTCTTCACCATCCGCACCGCCAGCTTCGACGCGGCCGGCGAGGGCGGTTCGGCCAGCGTGGCCGAGACCGCCGCTGCCGCCGATCCCGGCCTGTCGGCCTGGGTCGCCGATGAGGTGGCCGAGAGCGACCGTCCCGAGCTGACCTCGGCCAAGCGTGTGGTCTCGGGCGGCCGCGGCCTCGGCTCGAAGGAGAGCTTCGCCATCATCGAGCAGCTGGCCGACAAGCTCGGCGCCGCGGTGGGCGCCAGCCGCGCGGCGGTGGATTCGGGCTATGCCCCGAACGACTGGCAGGTCGGGCAGACCGGCAAGGTCGTCGCCCCCGAGCTCTATGTCGCGGTGGGCATCTCCGGCGCCATCCAGCACCTGGCGGGGATGAAGGACAGCAAGGTGATCGTGGCGATCAACAAGGACGAGGAGGCGCCGATCTTCCAGATCGCCGATTACGGCTTGGTCGGCGACCTGTTCTCCGTGGTGCCCGAACTGACCGGGAAGCTCTGAG
>NZ_AZVA01000017.1:0-85186 GCF_000513975.1 Paracoccus sp. J55 | reverse complement strand
GTGGATTCGTTGATCGGGATGCGGATCTTGCCGTCGGGCGAGGTCAGCGCCCGGCTGACCAGGCCGGTCTGCTTGCCCTTGATGTCGAAATACTTGATCTCGCGGCCGAAGCCCTCGGGGCGCGGGTTCGGTTCGGCCAGCCAGCCTGGCGCTGCCCCGAACCATGCGGCAAGGCCCGCTCTTGCCAAGATCGGCCCGGGGGGCGATAAACCGCCCTTCCCGTCCACCGCGAGAGGCCGTCTTGCCGCAGCGCCCCATCACCACCGTCCCTGCCCTGGTCGAGGCCGGGCTGGCCGATCCCGCCCGGACCGAGGCGCTGGACGCGGTGGCGGCCGAGTTCCGCATCCGCATCTCGCCCGCCATGCGCGAGGCCATGCGCACGCCCGGCGACGGCATCGCCGCGCAATTCGTGCCCGATGCGCGCGAGCTGCAGATCCGCGCCGAGGAACTGGCCGATCCGATCGGGGACGAGGCGCACAGCCCGACGCCCGGCCTGACGCATCGTTATCCCGACCGGGTGATCCTGCATGTCACCAAAACATGCGAGGTCTATTGCCGCTTCTGCTTTCGCCGCGAGGTCGTGGGCGAGGACGGCACCCTGCCCGAGCCGGCGCTGGCGGCGGCGCTGGACTATATCGCCCGCAGCCCGGCGATCCACGAGGTGATCCTGACCGGCGGCGATCCGATGGTGCTGTCGGCGCGGCGCATCGCGGCGTTGATGGCGCGGCTGGAAGCGATCCCGCATGTCGATATCGTCCGCTTCCACACCCGCGTGCCGGTGGTGGCCCCGGGCCGCATCGACGCGGCGATGCTGGCGGCGCTGCGCCCCGGGCGGCTGGCGGTCTGGGTGGTGGTCCACACCAACCACCCGCAGGAGCTGACGGCAGAGGCGCTGGCCGCGCTGGCCCGGCTGGCCGATGCGGGCCTGCCGCTGCTGTCGCAGACCGTCCTGCTGAAGGGGGTGAACGCCGATGCGGCGGTGCTGGCCGATCTGTTCCGGACGCTGATCCGCAACCGGGTCAAGCCCTATTACCTGCATCACTGCGACCTGGCGCGCGGCACCGGCCATTTCCGCATCTCGATCGCCGAGGGGCAGGCGATCATGGCGGGCCTGCGCGGCCGTCTCTCGGGGACCTGCCTGCCGACCTATGTGCTGGACCTGCCCGGCGGGCATGGCAAGGTGCCGCTGGGACCGGGCTATGTCGAGGAGGCCGGGCCCGGCCGTTACCTGATCCGGGACTGGCGCGGGCAAAGGCACGAATATCGCGATCCGGACGGCTGAGGCCGGGGGCGCTTCGCCCCCCGGACCCCCCGAGGATATTTGGACAAGAAAGAAGTCCGCCCCGGGGCCGTTTGCGCGCCCCGGGGCGGTTCGTCAGGCGGTCGCGGCGCGCAGCGCCTTGCGGCGCGCCACGCGCTCGCGGATCGCCTCGACATCCGTGACCGGGGTCGCGGCGAAAAGCTCGCGCGTATAGGGATGGCGGGGGTCGGCGAAGACCGCCTCGCGGCTGCCCTGTTCCACCGCCTCGCCCTTGTTCATCACCAGCACGTCATCGGCGATATAGCGCACCACCGACAGGTCGTGGCTGATGAAGACATAGGCCAGGTTGAACTCCTCCTGCAGGTCGGCGAGCAGGTTCAGGACCTGCGCCTGCACCGAAAGGTCCAGCGCCGAGACCGGCTCGTCCAGCACCAAGAGCGTCGGGTTCAGCATCAAGGCCCGGGCGATGGCGATGCGCTGGCGCTGGCCGCCCGAGAACATATGCGGGTAGCGGTTGAACACCTCGGGGGGGAGGCCGACCTTGACCAGCATCTCCTCGGCGCGGCGGCGCCGTTCGGCGGCGGGGGTGTCGGTGTTCAGAAGCAGCGGCTCCATCAGCACGTCGCCGATCTTCTGGCGCGGATTCAGGCTGCCATAGGGGTTCTGGAACACCATCTGCACCTTGGAGCGCATCTCGCGCGTCAGCCGCGCCTTGGCGATGTCCACCGGCTTGCCGTCGATCAGCAGCTCGCCGCCCGAGGCCGGGTCGATCAGCGCGATGATCCGCGCCAGTGTCGACTTGCCCGAGCCGGATTCCCCGACGATGGCCAGGGTCTTGCCGCGCTCCACCGAGAAGCTGATGCCCTTGACCGCGCGCACCATCTTGGCGGCACGGGTCAGCGAGCCGGGGACGTAATAGTCGCGGATCAGGTTGCGCCCTTCGACGACACTCATTGCGGGGCCTCCTCGAGAAAGCTGCCGACGGTGGGCAGGCGGTCGCCGGTGGCGTTTTCCGGCAGGGCCGAGAGCAGCGCACGGGTATAGGGGTGTTTCGGCGCCTCGAACAGCGACAGCACGTCGGCCTCTTCCATCTTCCGGCCCTTGTATTGCACCTGCACGCGGTCGGCGGTCTCGGCCACCACGCCCATGTCGTGGGTGATCAGGATCAGCGCCATGCCGGTCTGTTCCTGCAGCTTCATCAGCAGGTCGAGGATCTGCTTCTGGATGGTCACGTCCAGCGCCGTGGTCGGCTCGTCCGCGATCAGCAGGCGCGGGTTGGTGGCGATGGCCATGGCGATCATCACCCGCTGGCATTGCCCGCCGGACATCTGGTGCGGGTAGCTTTTCAGCTTCTCCTCGGGGTCGGGGATGCCGACCTGGCGGTAGAGCTCCAGCGCCCTTGCCCGCGCGGCCCGCTTCGAGAGGCCGGCGTTGAAACGCAGCACCTCCTCGATCTGGTAGCCGGTGGTGAAGCTGGGGTTCAGCGAGGCGATGGGCTCCTGGAAGATCATGGTGATCTCGCGCCCGATGACGCGGCGGCGCTGGCGCGGCGTCATGCGCAGCAGGTCCTTGCCGTCGAAGCTCATCTCGTCGGCGGTGACGGTGGCGGTGTCGGGCAAGAGCCCCATCGCCGCCAGCATCGAGACCGACTTGCCCGAGCCCGACTCGCCCACGATGGCCAGCACCTCGCCCTTGTCGACGCGCACGTCGATGCCGTCCACGGCGGTGAAGCTGCCGGTCGAGGTGGCGAAGCGCACGGTCAGGTTGCGGATATTCAGCAAGGCCATGGCTCAGCTCCGCTTCAGTTTCGGGTCGAGCGCGTCGCGAAGCCCGTCGCCCATCAGGTTGATCGCCAGCACCGAGACCAGGATGGCGAGGCCGGGGAAGGTCACCACCCACCAGGCACGCAGGATGAACTCGCGCGCCTCGGCCAGCATGGTGCCCCATTCCGAGGCCGGCGGCTGCGCGCCCATGCCGAGGAAACCCAGCGCGGCGGAGTCGAGCACCGCCGAGGAGAAGCTCAGTGTCGCCTGCACGATCAGGGGCGCCAGGCAGTTGGGCAGGATGGTCCTGAACATCAGCCGCAGGTTCGACGCCCCGGCCACCTTGGCGGCGGTGACGTATTCGCGCGCCTTTTCCCCCATCACCGCGGCGCGGGTCAGGCGGGCGAAATGCGGCTGGTAGACGATGGCGATGGCGATCATCGCATTGGTCAGTCCCGGCCCCAGCACCGCGACCAGCACCAGCGCCAGCAGCAGCGAGGGGAAGGCCAGCACCACGTCCATGACCCGCATGATGACGGTGTCCACCCAGCCGCCGAAGAAGCCGGCGACAAGCCCGATGATGATGCCGCCGGTCAGCGCGATGGCGACGACGACGATGCCGATGAACAGCGAATATTGCGCGCCGTAGATCAGCCGCGACAGGATGTCCCGGCCCACGGCATCGGTGCCGAGCAGGAAGCCGGCCCGGCCGCCCTCTTGCCAGATCGGCGGCACCAGCAGCGCGCCGCGGTATTGCTGGGTGGGGTCATGCGGCGCGATCAGCGGGGCGAAGACGGCGGTCAGCACCAGCAGGACGAAGACGACGAGGCCGATCACCGCGCCGCGGTTCTGGCTGAAGTAGAACCAGAACTCGCGCAGCATCCGGCGGCGGATGGCCGCGTCCGAAATCTTGACGGTGGTATCGGTCATTTGTGCCGGATCCTCGGGTTGATGAGACCATAGGTCAGGTCGACGATCAGGTTCACGATCATCACGATGGCGGCGATCAGCAGCAGGCCCGACTGCACCACCGGATAGTCGCGGCGCGAGATCGAATCGATCATCCACTTGCCGATGCCGGGCCAGGAAAAGATCGTCTCGGTCAGGATGGCGCCGGCCATCAGCACGCCGATCTGCAACCCGATGGTGGTGATGACCGGGATCATGGCGTTGCGCAGCGCATGCACGCCGATCACCCGGCGCGGCGACAGGCCCTTGGCGCGGGCGGTGCGCACGTAATCCTCGCCCATCACCTCAAGCATGGCCGAGCGGGTCTGGCGGGCGATCACCGCCAGCGGAATGGTCGCCAGCACGATCGAGGGCAGGATCAGGTGGCTGAACGCCGAGGCGAAGGCGCCCTTCTGCCCCGAGATCAGGCTGTCGATCAGCATGAAGCCGGTCACCGGCGGAAAGAAATACATCAGCGAGATGCGGCCCGAGACCGGGGTCCAGCCCAGCACGCCGGAAAACAGGATGATGAGCAGAAGCCCCCACCAGAAGATCGGCATCGAGAACCCGACCAGCGCCGCGGTCATCGAGAACTGGTCGAACCAGCTGCCGCGCTTGATCGCCGCGATCACGCCCACCGGCACGCCGATCACCGTGGCCAGGACGATGGCCACCAGGCCAAGCTCGACCGTGGCCGGGAACAGCGCCAGGAACTCGGTCAGCACCGGCTTCTTGGTCACCAGCGAATTGCCCAGGTCGCCCTGAAGCAGATTGCCGAGATAGTGCAGATATTGCTGCCAGACCGGCTTGTCATAGCCAAGCTGCGCCGCAATCTGGGCGTAACGCTCGGGCGAGACGCCGCGCTCGCCGGCCATCAGCAGCACCGGGTCGCCCGGCAGCAGGCGGATGAAGCCGAAGGCCACCAGCGTGATCCCGATCATCGTCGGGACCAGGTAAAGCAGTTTCTTGAGGATGAATCTGAGCATCGAACCCTAACCTAAGGGCCGTGCAGGGAAAATTCCCTGCACGGCCGCGATAGTTTCAGTCCGGGACCGGCCTTATTCGGTCAGGTCCACGGTGTCGAAGGCATAGTCGCCCAGCGGCGACTGCACGAAGCCGGTCACGTTCTTGGCCATCGGCACGTATTGCGTCGAATGCGCCAGCGTGGCCCAGGGCGCCTCGCGCTTGAAGACGAGCTGCGCTTCTTCGTAAAGCTTCACGCGCTCGTCATGGTCCGAGCTGGCCTTGGCCTTCGCCAGCAGGTCCGAGAACTCCTGGTTGCACCAGAAGGCGCGGTTCGCCCCGCCCGGATTGGCCGAAGCGCAGGACAGCAGGACCGACAGGAAGTTGTCCGGATCGCCGTTGTCGCCGGTCCAGCCCAGAATGACGGCGCCCTTGCGGCCCTCTTCCATCGATTTCTTCAGGTATTCGCCCCATTCGTAGCTGACAATGTCCACCTTGACGCCGACCTTGGCGAAATCGCTCTGGATCAGTTCGGCGGCGCGGCGGGCGTTGGGCATGTAGGGACGCTGCACCGGCATCGCCCAGATCTCCATGCTCAGGTTCTGGACGCCGGCTTCCTCGAGCATCTGCTTGGCCGCGTCGGGATCGTAGGCGTCGTCCTCGACCGCGTCGTTATAGGACCACATGGTCGGCGGGATCGGGTTCTTGGCGACCTCGGCATTGCCTTGATAGACGGCGTCGATCATCGCCTGCTTGTCCATCGCCATGTTCAGCGCCTTGCGGACCTGCGGATTGTCGAAGGGCGCGACGGTGGTGTTATAGGCCAGATAGCCGACGTTCAGGCCGGGCTGCTCGTCCAGCTTGAGGTTCGGGTCGGCCCGGATCTCGTCCAGGTCGGCGGGCGCGGGATAGGGCATCAGGTGGCATTCGCCGGCCTTGAGCTTTTGCAGCCGCACCGAGGCGTCGGGGGTGATGGCAAAGACCAGGTCGTCGATCTTGGGCGCCTCGCCCCAGTAATCGGCGTTCTTCTGGTAGCGGATCACCGCGTCCTTCTGATAGGCGACGAAGCGGAACGGGCCGGTGCCGATGGGGGCGTTGTTCAGGTCCTCGCGGGTGCCGGCGGCGTCCAGCGCATCGGCATATTCCTTCGAGACGATCGAGACGAAAGGCATCGCCACGTTGGCCAGGAACGGCGCCTCGGGCTGGTTGAGGGTGAATTTCACCGTGTGGTCGTCGACCTTCTCGATGGACTTGATCAGCTTGTCCATCTCCATCGAGGAATAATATTCGTAGGTGATGCCGGGGATGTATTCGTGCCAGGGGTGGTCGGCGCTGGCCTGGCGCTCGAAGGTGAAGATCACGTCATCGGCGTTGAAATCGCGCGAGGGCGTGAACTTGTCGTTGGAATGGAACTTCACGCCCTGGCGCAGGTGGAAGGTGTATTCCAGACCGTCCTCGGACACGTCCCAGCTTTCCGCCAGCGCCGGCTCGATCTCGGTCGTGCCGGGCTTGAACTGCACCAGGCGGTTGTAGATGGCATGGCCCGAGGCGTCGAAGGTGGTGCCCGATGTATAGGGCGCCGCGTCGAAACCCTCGGGCGAGCCTTCCGAGCAATAGACGAATGTCTTGGCATGCAGCGGCGCGGCGGCCATCAGCGCAAAGGCCGACGCCGCGAGCATGCGGGTGGAGAAGAACGACATAATGCCTCCCATGTCTAGAGATATTCCCTGACCTGATGCAAACGAATCTGCCTGACAGGTCAAGTGCTCTGCCGGGTCTTGTCGTCATTTTGCCGCAATGACGCTGCGAAACGCCGTAAATTTTGGCCGATTTACGGCGTTTCGCCGGCAGGCATGAGAGAGCAGAGGCCGGAGGCACGCCCGAAAGCGGGCTGGACCGCCCGGTTCAGGCGTTGTCGCGCTCCCATATCCAGGCGTGGTCGGGATGATTCTCGTAACGCCATTTGCGGATCGGTCCGGCCATGACGTTCAGGTAATACATCTCGTAGCCATAGGGTACGCCGCAGGGATGGTGGCCGCGCGGCACCAGCACGACATCGTGGTTCCTGACCGCCATGGTCTCGTCCAGGCTGCCGTCGTCGGTAAAGACCCGCTGGATGCCGTAGCCCTGCGGCGGATTCAGCCGGTGGTAATAGGTCTCCTCCAGATAGGTCATGCGGGGAAAGTCGTCCTCGTCATGGCGATGCGGCGGATAGCTCGACCAGTTCCCTTCCGGGGTAAAGACCTCGGTCACCAGCAGGCTGTCGCAGTAATCCTCGGCCTCCATGGCGATGTTGTTGATGAAGCGGGTATTGGCGCCCTGCCCGCGCTGGGTCAGCGCGATGCCCTCGGGGCCGATGCGGCGGGCGGGATGGCCGCCCTTGCCGGGGGCGAGGCAAACGGCCAGCGTCAGCGGCGTCACGGCCTCGGCCCGCCAGTCGCTGCCGTCGGGCAGATAGAGGCAATGCGGCGGGGTCTTTTCGAACACGTCCAGCCGTTCGCCGATCTCGCCCCAGTCCCGGCCGGCGCCGGCGATGCGGGCCTTGCCCTCGACGATCACCAGGATCGCCTCCATGCCGCCGGTATGGCCCTCGGCCACTTCGCCGGGCCCGAGCCGCCAGAGGTCGAAGCCGACATGGGACCAACCCGCGCCTTCGGGGGTGATGTGATGGACAAGACCGTGCTGGCCGGCCGGTTTGCGCAAGAGAGTCATCGGTCCTCGCTGCGGTTCAGGAAAAGCGTGACGAAAAGATAGACCCCCGCCGCGCCGAACAGGATCGCCCAGAAGACCGCGCCGCTGGCGGCCTCGAACCCTGCCCAGAGCAGCGGCAGCAGGACGCAGAGGACACGGATCCAAAGCGGGCGGAAGAACGGGTGTTGGGGATCGACCAGCATGGCGCCAGCCTAGTGCAGCCCGGCGGCACGCGCCATATCCTTGAGCGATTTCAGCCCAAGCGACTGGTATTCCAGCGGGTTGCGCTTGCCGGGGTCCTGCTCGGCCTCGATCACCAGCCAGCCGTCATAGCCGGCCTCGGCCAGGATCTTCAGCAGCGGCTGGAAGTCGATGGCGCCCTCGGGATCGCCCGGCACGGTGAAGGCCCCGGCCAGCACGCCCTGCAGGAAGCTCATGTCCCGGGCGCGCACCTCCTCGGTCACGGCGCGGCGGATGTTCTTGGCATGGAAATGCGCCACCCGGCCGACATGCTTCCTCAGCACCGCCTCGGGATCGCCGCCGCCGAAGGTGCAATGCCCGGCATCGAACAGCAGATGCGTCGCCGGCCCGGTCGCGGCCATGAAGGCGTCGATCTCCTCGGGGCTTTCGACCACGGTGCCCATGTGGTGGTGATAGGCCAGCGTGATGCCCTGCCCCGCCAGATACTGCGCGAATTCCTCCATCCTGCGGCCGAACGCGGCCATCTCGGCGGGCGTCAGGCGCGGCCGGGCATTGACCGGCACGTCCGGCCGGCCATGCACGGTGTTCGAGCATTCGCAGGCGATGCAGACCTTGCAGCCATTGGCCTTGAGCTTGGCCAGATGCCCCTGCACCGCCGCGATCTCCTCCTCGACCGATCGGGTCAGCAGCGCGGTCGAATACCAGCCCGAGATGAATTTCAGCCCGTAGCGGCCCAAGAGTTCCTTGAGCGCCAGCGGTTCGTCGGGCCAGCGATGGCCGTTCTCGATGCCGTCGAAGCCGATGAGCTGGCCCGCCTCGTGGAGGATCTGCTCGGTCGGGATATCGGCGCCGATCGACTGGTCGTCGTCATTGGCCCAGGCGATGGGATTGGTTCCGAAAAGGATCATGGGTCGAGCCTCAATTGACAAGCCGCTGTTTTCGCAGCCAGGTTTCATATGTCTTGCGGGCGGCCCTCAGCTTGTCGCTCTGGCCGACCTCGGGAACGGCGACGTCCCACCAGCCGCCGCCAATCCCGGCGCCGGTCAGGGCCTCGGTGTCGATCACGATGACGCTGGGGATGTCGCGGCCGCGCGCGGCACGGATCGCGGATTCGAGCGCGGCGATGCCCGAGACCTTCTCGGCATGCGCCCCCATGCTGGCGGCATGGGCGACGAAGTCGATCTGCGGCTCCTCGACCAGGTTCGAGCTGGCATACATGTTGTTGAATTCCTCGCCGCCGCATTCCTGCTGCAGCCGGTTGATGCAGCCATAGCCCCGGTTGTCGGTCAGCACCACGGTGAAGGGCACCTTCAGCGTGACGGCCGTCGCCAGCTCGCTGTTGGCCATCATGTAGCTGCCGTCGCCGACCATGCAGACCACCTCGGCCTCGGGCCGGGCCATGGCGATGCCTAGCGCGCCGGCCACCTCGTAGCCCATGCAGCTATAGCCGTATTCCATGTGATAGCCGCCGGGGCTGGCGCGCCACAGCACCTGCAAGGCGCCGGGCATGGTGCCGGCCGCGCACATCACCACGGTGTTCTCGCCGGCGACGCGCTGCACCGCGCCGATCACCTGCGCATCCGAGGGCGGCCCGTCATGGTTCGGCGCCGCCATGGCCTTGTCGGCCAGCGCGAACCAGTCGGCGCGCGGCCGCAGGTCCGGCTCGGCGAAGCGATGCGCGCCAAGCGCCGCGCCGATCCGCTCCAGCGCCACCCGGGCATCCGCCACCAGCGGCACCGCGCCGTGCTTCGCCGCGTCATAGCCCGTGAGGTTGATCGAGACCAGCCGCCGCCCCGGATTGGCGAAGGCGGTCCAGGAGCCGGTGGTGAAATCCTGGAACCGCGTCCCGACCCCGATGATCAGGTCGGCCCGCGCACAGGCGGCATTGCCGGCATCGGTGCCGGTGACGCCGGGAGAGCCGAGGTTCAACTCCTCGCGCCAGTCGACGGCGCCCTTGCCGGCCTGGGTCTCGACCAGGGGAATGCGGTGGCGCCTGGCGAAATCCAGCAGCGCGGCCTCGGCCCCGGAATAAATCACGCCGCCGCCCGAAACGATCACCGGCCGCTCGGCCTTGCGGATCAGCGCGACGATCTCGGCCAGCTCGGCCGCGTCCGGCTCGGGCCGGCGGATGCGCCAGACCTTGGGCGCAAAGAACGCCGCGGGCCAGTCCCAGGCCTCGGCCTGCACGTCCTGGCAGAAGGCAAGCGTCACCGGCCCGCAATTCGCCGGATCGGTCATCACCTGCATGGCGCGCGGCAGCGCGGTCAGCAGATGCTCGGGCCGCGAGATGCGGTCGAAATAGCGGCTGACCGGCCGGAAGCAGTCATTGGCCGAAACGGTGCCGTCGCCGAAATCCTCGATCTGCTGCAGCACCGGATCGGGGCGGCGGCCGGCAAAGACATCGCCCGGGATCAGCAGCAGCGGCAGGCGGTTCACATGCGCCAGCGCCGCGGCGGTCACCATATTGGTCGCCCCCGGCCCGATGGAGCTCGTCACCGCCATGGCGCGCCGGCGCTTCTTGGTCTTGGCCCAGGCGATGGCGGCATGGGCCATGGTCTGTTCGTTCTGGCCGCGCAGCGTCGGCAGGGCGTCGCCGATGCCATGCAGCGCCTCGCCGATCCCGGCGACATTGCCATGGCCGAAGATCGCCCAGACCGCCTCGATAAAACGCTCGCCCTCCTCGGTCATCTGCACCGACAGCCAGCGCATCATCGCCTGCGCGGCGGTCAGCCGGATCGTCTCGCTCATGCCTCTCCTCCTCGGCGCGCGCCGGCGCCCGTGACTTCTTTCTTGTGCAAATATCCCGGGGTGAATTGGCCGCAGGCCAAGAGGGGCAGAGCCCCTCCGCCGCGGGTGCCGGGCGCCCCGCTCATGCCGCCGCCTCGGCGCCGGCCCGGGCCCGGTCCCAAAGCGCGCAAAGCCGGCCAAAGCGCCGCCGCATCTCGGCCACGGCCTCGGCATCGCTGCGGCGCCCGGCCAGCCAGTCGCCCGCCACCTCGGCGAAGATCGTCCGGCCGACGGCAAAGCCGCGCACCAGTTCGTGCTTCGCCGCCTTCTCGAAACTGGCGGCCAGCTCGGCCTCCGGCGCCTCCAGCCCCAGCACCACGATGCCGCGCAGCCAGGGATCATGCGCCCGGATCGTCTCCACCGCCTGCTGCCAGGCGGCATCGGACCGCAGCGGCTCGAGCTTCCACCAGTCGGGATAGACGCCGATCTCGTACCAGCGCCGGATCAGCGCCGCCGTGGTCCCGTCATCCACCGGCCCGACCTTCGAGGGAATGATCTCCAGCAGGAATTCCAGGTCATTGGCCCGCGCGGCCTGATAAAGCCGGGTGACCGTCGCTTCCTCATCGGCGCGCATCGCCGTATCGTCCTCGGGATGGCAGAAGCACAGCACCTTGACCACCTGCCCCGCCGGCCATTCCATCAGCCCCTGGCAGGCCGCGCCCAGCTCCGGCTCCAGCCGCAGGGGACGCGAGCCCGGCCATTCGCAGGGCCGCCCGACCCAGAGCCCGGTGCCCGCCGCCGCATGCAGCGCCGCCCGTCCCAGCCGGTCGTCGCACAGGATGCCATAGCCCGGGCGGCCGTCCTGCACCTCCAGCGCGGCCTGCAGGCAGAGCTGCTTGAAGGCGCCGATCCGTTCCGGGGTCGCACCCTCCATCTCTTCCAGCTGCATGCGGTGGTCGAAGGCGAAGGCGCGGATGTCGCCCTCCAGGGGATGCAGGTTGGTGGCGCGGTGAATGCGCTCCAGCGCCGCATCCTTGCGCAGCGCCCGCTCGCGGATGCCGCGGCGCAGGAAGAACTCCAGCTCGGCCAGCGAGGGATAGGCGGGCGTGCAGCCGTGGCGGCTGACGGCGAAGGCGCCGCAGGCATTGGCGTATTCCAGCGCCCGCGGCCAGCTCTCGCCGTCGAGCCAGCCCTTGAGCAGCCCCGACATGAAGCCGTCCCCGGCGCCGAGCACGTTGAAGACCTCGATCGGGAAGCCCGGCCCGGTCTCGCCGCTGTCCCAGCCCTCGACGGCGCCGGTGAAGGCCACGGCCCCCGCCGCCCCGCGCTTGCAGACCAGCACCGCGGACGTAACGGCGCGCACGGCGCGCAGCGCCGCCAGCGTGTCGGTCGAGCCGCCGGCGATGTGGAACTCCTCCTCGGTGCCGACGATTAGGTCGAAAAGCGGCAGATGCGCCTGCAGCTTCGCCGTCACCGTGTCGCTGGCGATGAAGCGGTTCTCGCCGTCGCCATGGCCCGAGAGCCCCCAGAGATTCGGGCGATAATCGATATCCAGCGCCGTCTGCGCCCCGTGCCTGCGCGCCAGATGCAGCGCCTTCAGCACCGCGGCCTCGGTGCGCGGATGGCTCAGATGCGTGCCGGTGGCGACCACGGAACGCGCCTGCGCGATCAGGTCTTCGTCGATGTCGTCCTCGCACAGCGCCATGTCGGCGCAGTTCTCGCGATAGAAGATCAGCGGAAAGCTGTCCTCGTCGCGGATGCCCAGCAGCACCAGCGCCGTCAGCCGCTCGGGATCGGTCGCGACGCCGCGCAGGTCCACCCCCTCGCGCGCCAGCTCCTCGCGCAGGAAGCGGCCCATATGCTCGTCGCCGACCCGGGTGATCAGGGCCGAGCGCAGCCCCAGCCGCGCCGTGCCGCAGGCCATGTTGGTCGGAGAGCCGCCGACATATTTGCTGAAGGACCGCATGTCCTCGAGCCGCCCGCCGACCTGCGCGCCATAAAGATCGACCGAGCTGCGGCCGATGGTGATCACGTCCAGCGTCCTGGTCATCCCCTGGCCTCCACGGGTTCCGAGACCGCCGCCCGCAGATGGTCCATGCTGGCCCGCAGCGCGGTTTCGATATCCTCCAGCGCATGGACCTCGGGGGCGAAGGGCTCGAAGCTGATCGGGCCGTCGTAGCCGTCCGCCAGCAGCGCCCGCAGCTGCGCGACGTTCTCCAGCCGGTCGTCGGCATCGACCAGCAGGCGATGGCCGTCCAGCATCGTCGCGACCGCCAGCGACGGATCGGTCACGCCCGAGACATGCACGAGCCCGGTGCGATGCGGGAAGAATTCCGTCTCGCCCGCCAGATGGTGGTGGAAGCTGTCATGCAGCAGGCGGAAGGCGTCGAACCCGCCGGCCTTGGTGATGGCGGCGACGGCCTCGGCCTTGCGGCGCAGCGCGCTTTGCGGAAAGCCCAGCGGCTCGACCAGCCCTATCAGCCCGCGCGGCTGCAGGATGGCGCGCAGCCGGTCCAGCGCCGCCACCGTCTCGGAATGGGCGATCTCGGTGCCGTCGTTCAGCGGACAGAGCACCAGCGCCTGCGCCCCTGCCCCGGCGGCGAAATCGGCCAGCCGCTCGGCGCGGGCGGCGAGGTCCTCGCTCCAGCGGTTGAAGGGATAGAGCGCATTGACCGACAGGATCGAGACCCCGGCCTCCGCGGCCATGCGGGCGATCTCGGCCGGGGCCTGGCCGGTCACGTCGGGCAGGTCGTTGCGGATCTCGACCTCGGTGCAGCCGAGGCGGCGGGCCAGGGCGAAGAACTCGGCCAGCGAAAGCCGGGGGGCGACGATATGGTTCAGGGCGAAGCGCATGGCGGACCTCAGGCGTAAAGGGCGGGACGGGGGGGCAGTTCGATCCTGACGGACTGGCCTTCGGATTCCTGGGCGGCGACGCAGGCATCGGCGGTGACGGCGGCGACATAGCCGTCCCAGGCGGTCGGGCCGGCGGCGGTGCCCTCGGCCGCCGCTTTCAGGAAATCGGCCAGTTCGTAGTCGTAGCTGTCGATGAAGCGGTCCTTCCAGTCCATCAGGATCGGCTGGCCCAGCACGGCGCCCGAGCGGGTCTGGATGCTCATCGGCTCGGGCAGCTTGGCGGTGCCGTCCTCGCCGACGATCTCGCACTGGATGTCATAGCCGTAATGGCAGTTCACGAAGATCTCGACATAGATCACCACGCCCTTGGCGGTTTCCAGCACCACCACCTGCGGGTCGCGCAGTTTTTCATGGGCGCGGGGCGATTTGCGCGGGAAGAACACCCGGGCGCTGACATAGTCGTCGTCCAGCAGCCAGCGCAGCACGTCGATCTCGTGGATCAGCGTGTCGTGGATCGCCATCGGGGTCTGGTAATTCTCGCCCACCCGCGGGTTGCGATGCGCGGCATGGACCATCAGCGGCGCGCCGGTCACCTCTCCCACCGCCTTTTTCAGCGCGACATAGCCGGGGTCATAGCGGCGCATGAAGCCGACCTGCACCAGCCGCTTGCCGGCGGCCTGCTCGGCCTCGACGATGCGGCGCGCGCCCTCGGCGGTGGTGGCCAGCGGCTTTTCGCAAAAGCACGGCTTGCCGGCGGCGATGGCGGCCAGCACGTATTCCTCATGCGTCTGGCCCCAGGAACAGACGAGGATCGCGTCCACATCCGCATCCCGGATCAGCGCATGCGGGTCGTCGAAGATCCGCGCCTCGGGGGCATGGTCGCGCTGGCAGGCTTCGGCATTGGCGCGGTTCACGTCGTTCAGGGCGGTGACCCGTGCACCGGCCAGCACCCGGTTGATGCGCCGGGTGTGGTCCTGGCCGATGGCGCCGGTGCCGATCACTCCGATCTTCAGGGTCATGGTCATTTGCTCCAATAGGTGTCGATGTAGCGTTGCATTTCGTTGCGCATGAATTTTCCGGACTGGTCGGCGCGGTCCTCCCAGGCAAAGACGCAGGCGGTCATGATGCCGTCGAAGCCGATCTCGGCCAGGGTGCCGAAGAAGTCGTCCCAGGGCACCTCGCCCTGGCCGATGTCGAGATGCTGGTGGATGCGCGCCTGCGTGCCCGGCGGGTTCAGGATATAGCGCAGGCCCGAGCTGGCCTTGTGGTTGAAGGTATCGCCGACATGGACATGCGCCAGCACGTCGGCGGCCTCGCGCAGCATCGCCCGGGTGTCGTCGCCGAAATAGAAGGTATGCGGCGCGCAATAGAGAAACTTCACCCGCGGCGAGTTCACCGTGCGGATGATGTCGAGCGCCGGTTGCAGCGTCTCGCACCAGTCCTCGGGATGCGGCTCGACATGCAGGTTGATGCCCTCGCGCTCGAAGATTGGCACCAGCTCTTCCATGCTGCGCCACCAGGCGTCCTCGCAGGACTCGATCATGCTGCCGGTGTGGCAGCAATAGCAGCTGCCCTTGTCGGGATGCGGGCCGCGGCCGAATTCGCTGTTCATGGTGTCCACGCCCAGCTCGACGGCGATCTCGATGGCGCGCTTCCAGTGCCTGACCGCGGCCTGACGCTCGGTCTCGTCGTTCGAGGCCC
The DNA here is from genome assembly GCF_000513975.1 of Paracoccus sp. J55. Taxonomy (NCBI): domain Bacteria; kingdom Pseudomonadati; phylum Pseudomonadota; class Alphaproteobacteria; order Rhodobacterales; family Paracoccaceae; genus Paracoccus; species Paracoccus sp. J55. The sequence continues at coordinate 70,078 of NZ_AZVA01000017.1, read as the reverse complement.
AGCGATACATCGGCAAGAGGCTGGCGATGCCGACCTCGGCATCCTTCAGCGCTTGCTTCAGCGCCTTGATGCGGTCGGGAAAGACGCGCGGGGCCTTGAACCATTCCAGGAAATCGCCGCGCGGGCTCAGCTCGATCCAGTCGTAGCCGAGCTCCTTGACCTTGGCGGGGATCTGCTCCAGCGGCAGGTGGCGGTGCATGAAGGGGTCTATGGCGATTTTCATGGCTTCCTCAGAAGGTGACGGGCCGGCCGGTCTCGGCAGAGCGGGCCATGCCGTGGATGATGCGTTCGATGGTCAGCCCATCGGTGAAGTCGGGCCAGGCGCGGGCGGTGCCGGCGATGGCCTGGCGCAGCATTTCCGCCTCGACCACCTTCTGCTCGTTGAAGCCGAAATTATGGCCGGGGGCCGGGCAGAAGGCGGCGAAGCCGGGCTGCGCCGGACCGGTCAGGATGCGGCGGAAGCCGTCCGCCTGCGCCTCGCCGGGCTGGTAGAGCCACAGCTCGTTCATCCGCTCCTGGTCGAAGCGCAGCGTGCCCTCGGTGCCCTGCACCTCCCAGGCCAGCCGGCAGCGATAGCCGCGCGCCACCCGCGAGCAGGAGAATTCGCCCGAGGCGCCCGAGGCGAAGCGGACCAGCGCCTGGGCCTGGTCCTCGTTCTCGACCGGGGCCGTGCCGCCCTGGTGCGGCCGCCGGGCGATCACCGTGTCCATCTGCGCCTGGACCCGCGCCACCGGCCCCATCAGCGCCAGCATGACGGAAACCAGGTGGCAGCCCAGATCCCCCAGCGCGCCCAATCCGCCTTCGGCACGGGTCAGCCGCCAGCTCCAGGGCAGCTGCGGATCGGCCATGTAATCCTCGTCATAGATGCCGCGGAAATGGACCGGCCGGCCGATGGCGCCCGAGGCGACCATGTCCGCGGCGGCGCGGAAGGCGGGCGAGCGGGTATAGTTGTAGCCCAGGATGGTGACGCGGCCCGAGGCGCGGGCGGCAGCCTCCATCGCCTCGGCATCCGCGACGCTCAGCGCCATGGGCTTTTCCAGCCAGACATGCTTGCCCGCCGCCAGCGCCGCCTCGGCCATCTGGCGATGCATGCCGTTCGGCGTGGCGATCGAGACCACGTCGACGGCCGGATCGCCGACCGCCGCGCGCCAGTCATCGGTGGCGCGGGCAAAGCCGAAGGCGGCGGCGAGTCCGGCGGCCTTGTCGGCGGGCGTGTCGGCCAGAACCTCCAGCCGGGGCGGCAGGCCGCCGAAGGCGGTGGCGAGGTTGCGCCAGGCCATCGCGTGGCACTTTCCCATGAACCCGGTGCCGATCAGGGCGACACCGAGGGATTTCTCCGTTGCGGTCATCGGGCTTACTCGTCTTTCGGGAGGGTCTCGGGGGTGACGGGTCCGGAGAACGACCGGATATTGCGCCCGGGCGCTCCGTCCCCTGCCGGCGCCATCAGGGTCAGGCCTTTCATCATCGCCCCCCTCACGCCTTCTTGCGCTTCTTCTGGCGATAGACGTCGGCGACGACGGCGGCGACGATGATGACGCCCTTGATCATCTCCTGATAATAGGCGTCGAGCCGCAGGAAGGTGAAACCCGAGATGATGACGCCAAAGATCACCATGCCGATCATCGTCCCCAGGATCGAGCCGCGCCCGCCGGTCAAGGACACCCCGCCGATCACCGCCATGGCGATGGCGTCGAGCTCGTACATCGTGCCCATGCCGGCCTGCGCCGTCAGGCCACGCGCCGCGACCACGATCCCGGCCAGCGCCGACAGCAGCCCGGCGATGGCATAGATCTTGACCAGCTGGCGCTCGACATTGATGCCCGAGACGCGGGCGGCCTGCGGGTTGGCGCCGATGGCATAGGTGAACTTGCCATAGCGGGTGTAGCGCAGCGCGACATGGAAGATCAGCGCCACCACCAGGAAGATGAGCACCGGCATCATGCCCCGGCCGATGGCGGCGAAACCGTCCGAGGGGAAGCTGATCGGCTGGCCCTTGGTATACCATTTCGCAAAGCCGCGCGCCGTCACCATCATGCCCAGCGTGGCGATGAAGGGCGGAATTTTCGTATAGGCGATCAGCGCGCCGTTGATGGTGCCGCAAAGCAGCCCGAAGATCAGCCCCGCCGCGACCGGCACCACCACCGGCAGGCCGGTCAGGTCGGGATAGATCGCCCGTTCGTATCCCGCCGCCTGCGCGAGGCTCATCGAGATCATCGCCGTGGCGCCGACGATGGAGCCCGAACTGAGGTCGATGCCACCCGAGATAATGACCTGGGTCACGCCGATGGCGATGATCCCCACCACCGAGACCTGCAGGATCATGATGGACAGCCGTTGCCAGTTGCCCAGGAAGCTCTGCCCCTGCATGATCCAGCCCAGGATCTCGAAGGTCAGGCTGATGCCGACCAGGACCAGAAGGATGTTGAGTTCCGCCATCATCGGGCGGTGGCGGCGCGGTGCGGCGGCCATGCTTGCGTCTGACATGGGTTCCTCTCGTTACTTGGCGGCCAGCGACATGATCTTGACCTGATCGGCCTCGGCCCGGTCGAGAAAGCCCGACACATGGCCTTCGTGCATCACCATGATGCGGTCGCTCATTCCCAGCACCTCGGGCATTTCCGAGGAAATCATGATGACGGCCACGCCCTGCGCGGCCAGATTGGTGATGAGGCGGTGGATTTCCGCCTTGGCGCCGACGTCGATGCCGCGCGTGGGTTCGTCCAGGATCAGGATGCGCGGCTCGGTCAGAAGCCAGCGCGCGATCAGGAGCTTCTGCTGGTTGCCGCCCGACAGGTTCTCGACCGCCTCGTGCAGGCTCGGCGTCTTGACCCGCAGCTTCCGGGCCATGTCCTCGGCCTTGGCGGTGATGGCCTTGCGGTCGATGAAGCCATTCTTCACATGGCTCTGGGTGATCAGCGCCGTCTGGATGTTTTCGAGGCAGTCGAGGATCAGGAAGCAGCCGCTTTCCTTGCGGTCCTCGGTCAGGAAGGCCATGCCATGCGCCATGGCGTCCGAGGGGCAGGTGATCCGCACGTGCCGCCCGTCGATCAGCACGTCGCCGATGGGCGCGGGATGCACGCCGAAGATCGCCTCGGCCACGTTCGAGCGTTTCGAGCCGACGAGCCCGGCGATGCCCAGGATCTCGCCCTTGCGGACCTCGAAGCTGACGTCGTGGAACACGCCCGGCAGGGTCAGGTTGCGGACCTCCAGGATGGTCTCGCCGATCGCGCAGTCGATCTTGGGGAACATCTCGGTGATCTCGCGGCCGACCATCATGCGGATGATGTCGTCGCGGGTCACGCTGCTCGACGGATGCGTGCCGACATATTTGCCGTCGCGGAAGACGGTGAACTCGTCGGCGATCTCGAACAGCTCGCTCATCTTGTGGGTGATGTAGACGATGCCGATGCCGCGCGATTTCAGGTCGCGGATGATGGCGAACAGATGCTCGACCTCGGCCTCGGTGATGGCGCTGGTCGGCTCGTCCATGATCAGCACGTCGGAATTGTAGCTGACCGCCTTGGCGATCTCGACCATCTGCTTCTGCGCCACGGTCAGCTCGCTGACCTGCTGGTCGGGGTCCAGCCGGATGTTCAGCCGGCCCAGAAGATCGGCGGTCATCTGCCGCATGCGGGTGTGATCGACAAGCCCGACGCGGTTCAGCGGCTCGCGGCGGATCCAGATGTTCTCGGCCACCGTCATCCAGTTCATCAGGTTCAGTTCCTGGTGGATCATGGCGATGCCCGAGTTCAGCGCGTCGAGCGGCGTCTTGATGTCCAGCGGCTGGCCGGCAAAGCGCACCTCGCCGCCATCGGGGGTGTAGACCCCGGCGATGATCTTCATCAGCGTGGATTTGCCGGCGCCGTTCTCGCCCATCAGCGCGTGGACGGTGCCGGGGCGGATCTTCAGCTGCACCCCGTCGAGCGCCTTCACGCCCGGAAACTCCTTGGTGATGTTGTCGACTTCCAGAATGTATTCGCCCTGCCAGGCGCTGGTCCGGTCAAGCATCGGCTTCCCCCTGTCTTGATCGGGCGGGGCCAGGACGGCCCCGCCGCAAGGCTCAGTTCCTGGAGAGGAACTTGTCCAGGTTCTCGGGGGTGACGAGCTGGAAGGGCACATAGACCTTCTGTTCGACCGGCTCGCCCCGGGCAAGCTTCAGCGCCGTCTCGACCGCGCCCTGGCCCTGCCCGGCCGCGTCCTGGAACACGGTCACGTCCAGATCGCCGGCCTTCATCGCCGCCAGCGCGTCCTGCGTCGCGTCGATGCCGCCGATCACCACGTCATCCATCGGACGCCCCGCCGATTTCAGCGCCTGGATGGCGCCGATCGCCATCTCGTCATTGTTCGAGATCACCGCGTCGAATTCGGTTCCGGCGGAAAGCCAGTTGCTCAGCAGATCGGCGCCCTGGGTGCGCGACCAGTTCGCGGTCTGTTCCTGCACGATGGTGATGAAGCCGCAATCCGGCGTCGCCAGCACGTCCTTGATGTCCTGGGTCCGCATCCGCGCCGCCTGGTTCGACAGCTCGCCCATCAGCACCACGGCCTTGGCCTCGGTCTTGCCCTGCTCCTTGAGCAGGCGGCAGATCTCCTGCGTCTGCAGGGTGCCGGATTCCTTTTCGTCCGAGGCGACGAAGGCCTGCTTCTCGGGCAGGCTGTCCAGGTTCACCGGCTGGCGGTTGACAAAGACCAGCGGGATGCCCGCGTTCTGGGCCGCCGCGCTCATCGCGATGGTGGCGTCGGTATCCACCGGGTTCACGATGATCGCATCGACGCCCGAGGCGACGAAATTCTCGATCTGGTTCAGCTGCTTGCCGACGTCGTTCTGCGCGTCGTCGATCTGGATGGTCACGCCGTCCAGCGAAGCCGCATGCTCCTGCATGCCGTTGCGCAGCACGGTCAGGAAATTGTCGTCGAACAGCGCCATGGTCACGCCGATATTCTCGGCCATGGCCGCGCCCGAGACCGAAACGGCGCAGGCGGTCGTCAGCAGAAATGCTCTCATCCTTGTCCTCCCCTATCTGTTCCGCAGGCCCCCGGCCCGCCTGGGAGCGGCGCAGTCGAAACGCGATCCCGCTCCCGCAAACCGGCCCGCGCTATCCTCCTCCGCGGACCGTGAGGGAGATTTCCGCCAGAAAGCGATTCTGGTCAAACGGTTCGAGAGGATTTTTCCATCATGGATGATATAAAAAGATCGGATTATGATAGTTTTCCATCACCGGCAATCACAAACTCTCGGGCGTGACGACCAGCGAGGTGACGAAACGCTGGCCGGGATTCTCGGCCATGCCATGTTCCAGCACATGCGCCGCGGCGCTGAGCAGGTCCGCCGCCAGCGGCTGCAGGGGCGTCGCCAGCACCACCGAGACCACGCCCTGCAAAAGCCCCTGCCGCGATTCCGGCGTCAGTTCGTTCACGATCAGCGCCACCTTGCCGCCCAGGCCCAGCTCCTGGATGGCGGCGATGGCGCCCTCCATGCCGCCGCCGGCGCAATAGATGCCGGCGAGGTCCGGATGGCGAGAGGCGATCTCCAGCGTCGTCTCATAGGTCAGCTGCCGGGTTTCCAGGTTGATCATCGTCTCCAGGAAGGCGATTTCCGGCGCGTATTCGCGGAAATAGCTGCGAAAACCCGCCTCGCGCAGGTCATGGCCGTGAAAGCGGTGGCCGCCGATGAACAGTGCCAGCTTGCCCGGATGGCGCATGATGCGATGCATCAGCCAGGCCGCCGTGCGCCCGGTCTTGAGGTTGTTGGTGCCCAGATAGGCTTCGCGCACCCCGGCGGCAAAGTCGGACAGCAGCGAGAACACCGGGATGCCGCGCCCGCGCAGCATGGCCACGGCCGAGGTGACGTCGTGATGATCGACGCCGGTCGCCGCCACGGCCTGCACCTTGCCGGCCATGCCGGCAATGGTTTCGGCGAAGTCGGCCGGCGATTGGCCGGGAGAGAAGCGGATGCTGAGCCGCCAGCGACGCAGCGGATCATGGCGCGCGGCTTCTTCGATGCGGGCGGCGAAGTCCTGATAGAAGGCATGGCGCTCCTTTTGCAGGACCACGCCCAGATGCAGCTCGGGCACATGCGCCAGCGCCCGGGCCCGGATGGCCGGCGCAGCGTGATAGCCGACCGCCTCGGCCGCCTCGGACACCTTGCGCGCGGTTTCCTCGCGCACCTTGGCCCGGCCGTTCAGCACGCGATCCACCGTCGCCACGCTGACACCGGCCGCCTTGGCCACATCCTCGATCGTCGGACGCCCTGCCATGTTTCCCCTCATTCTCTTGATGGGAATCGTGAGGGAGTTTTATCAGGATTGCAATGCCCCTGTCGCGGTCAACCCATGCCCAGCGGGTCTCGGCGATGGCGTGCCCGCCGCTTGTCGTCGCGCAGGCTCCACAGCGCGATGGCGCCCCAGGACAGGCAGTAGAGCAGCCCCGCCCCCAGCACCAGCCAGCCCGGGATCGGCCCTATGGCGGCGCGATCCAGCAATTCGGCGGGCGATTGCAGCGCGGCCGGATGCACCGCGATCTTGCCCAGATAGGCCAGGGTCTGGATCAGCAGGATCCAGAAGTAATTCCGCCGGATCCGCCGGCCGATGGCGGTGCGCAGGCTGACGTGATAGGCCGGGCGGCGGTAATCGGCGGCCAGCCGGTCCTGCCAGCCGCTGTCCAGCCGCAGGTCGCCGTCGCTGAGCATCGGGGCCATGAAATGCAGCTCCATCCAGCGGCAGCGGGCGCGCCGGACGTTGAAATAGCGATAGCGCCGCGCCTCGAGCATCAGGAAGAAGACGATCAGGATGCCGACCAGCACCAGCGGCAGGGGCGAGGCCTGCGGCGAGGAAAAGGTGATCGACAGCGCCACCCCCAGCGTCACCACCGACCAGTTCGTGGTGGTGTCGAGCCGGGTGCGCCAGATCGTCGAGCGATAGATCTCGGCCCGGTAGAGATGGGCCAGCGCCCCGATCTCGGCCGTGTCCAGCGGCTTGCGGCCGTTCCCTGATCCGTCCATGCGCGCATTCCCCCTGCGACCAGATTGGCAGGGCTTGGTTTTCCGGGCAAGAGCCGCATTTTCGGGCAGCGGCGCCCGGCGCGCAGCAAGAGCCCTCCGCGGAGCATCACCGGCCCGGACTCTTCGCGGCTCGCCGCCGGGCGGGCCGACGGCCATGCGGCTTGCAGGTGCGGCACGGCCCCTTCGCGATCCGGACCCCGCCCGTCCTGCGTCAGACCCACGCGTGCGCGACTAGGGGCCGCCCTGCGGAGCCTTGTCCTCCGCGATCTCCTCCGCCGCTGCGCCGGTCGGCAGCGGCAGGCGGATCTCGACCCGCAGCCCGCCCTCGGTGCGGTTGGACAGGGTCAGGCTGCCGCCATGCGCGCGGATCACGTCCTGCGCGATGGACAGCCCCAGCCCCGCGCCGCCGGTTCCGGGATTGCGGCTTGCCTCGCCGCGCACGAAGGGCTCGGTGACATGGGGCAGCAGCGGTTCGGGGATGCCGGGGCCGTCGTCCTCGATGACGATCAGCACCGCCCCGGGGCCGGACTGCAACCGCAGCCGGGCGGGGCCGGCATAGCGCCGCGCATTGTCCAGCAGGTTGCCGATCGCCCGCCGCATCGCCACCGGCCGCAGCGGCAGGATCAGCGGCCCCGCGCCGGCATAGGTCACGTCGCGGTCGGCGCAGAGCCGCGCCAGCAGCGCATCCAGATCCTCGGGCCGCGCCGGCTCGGAGTCGCCGCCGGCCGAGGCGGCGTGCAGCAGCCCGTCCGCCATCACCGCCATCTCGTCCAGCGCACGGATCATGTCCTGGCGCTGATGCTCGTCCCCGAGCAGCTCGGCGCGGATGCGCAGGCCGGTGATCGGCGTGCGCAGGTCATGGCCGACGGCGGCCAGCATGCGCATGCGCTCGGCCTCGAAACCGGCGATGCGGCGCTGCATGTCGTTGAAGGCATGGGCGGCCTCGCGCAGCTCGCTGGCGCCGCATTCGGTCACACGGGCGCTGCGGTCGCCGCGCCCGGCCGCCCGCGCCGCCTCGGCCAGCGCCTGCAGGGGCCGGGTCATGCGGCGGATGAAGATCAGCCCCACCGCCAGCGTGCCCAGCAGCGAGGCGGTCAGCGGCGCGAAGAAGCCGATCTTCCACTCCCAGGCCCGGGGCGAGGGCAAGGGATAGGCCAGCGCGTTCAGCCAGCGCCCGGCCTCTGCCCCGCGCTCCAGCCGGACCGAGACCAGCAGCAGCGGCGCGCGGCCCTGGACCTTTTCCGTGCCGCCGTCGCGGATCTGGATGTCGAGCCCGGGCAGATCGACGGCCAGCTGCGCCTCATGCGCGGGCAGCCGGGCGCTGCCGGGCAAGTCCAGCGGCGCGGCATCCAGCGAAAAGCGGGTGAAGCCGGTGCTGCTGCGGTCGGGCAGCGAGCGCGCCGTCTCGGGCTCGGCCAGTTCCAGGGCCGTGACCAGCGCCGATAGGCGATGCAGGTCGCCCTGCAGCCGCACCGCGCGGTCGAAGGCGGTGCCCTCGCGGCCCAGCAGGATCGCGGCGATCAGGTTCACCCCCAGAAGCGCCGCGACCAGCAGCAGCGAGAACCGCGCGGCAAGCCCGTCGGGCCACGGCATGGCCCGCCTCATGCCAGTTCCTCGACCTCGTCGGCGGCCAGCCGGTAGCCGCCGCCCCATTCGGTGACGATCAACCGCGGCGCGCGCGGGTTTTCCTCGATCTTGTGCCGGAGGCGGCTGACAATGTTGTCCACGGCGCGATCATAGGCCCGGGCCTCGCGCCCCGCCAGCAGGTCCAGCAGCCGCATCCGCGACAGCACCTGGCCGGGATGGTCCAGCAGCAGGCCCAGCAGCCGGTTCTCGCCCGAGGTCAGCGCCACCCGCTGGCCCGAAGCCAGCGTCACCTCGGCCCGGCCGGGATCGTGGACCAGCCCGGCAAAGCGCCGCCGCCGGGTGCCCGGGCCCGGCAGCGCCGGCGGCACGCGGCGCAGCACCGCGCGGATCCGCGCCAGCAACTCGCGCGGGTCGAAGGGCTTGGTGACGTAATCGTCGGCGCCGAGTTCCAGACCCGCCACGCGGTCGCCCTGCGCGGCGCGCGCCGTCAGCAGGATCACCGGTACCCGGCGGCTGCGCGCGAGATCCGCGCAGAGGCTCAGCCCGTCTTCGCCCGGCATCATCACGTCGAGGACGATCAGATGCACGCTCTCGCGGCCCAAAGCCAGGCGTGCCTCGGCCGCATCGGCCGCGAGGCAGGTGCGAAAGCCGTTGCGGCGCAGATATTGCCCCAGCGGCTCGCGGATGTCGCGGGCGTCGTCGACGATGAGGATGCGCGGTTCGCTGGCTTCGGTCATGCGGCTTGGCCCGGTTCGGAAACGGCGGAACGGCGGCACCGCGAGGGCGCCGCCGCGAATGCGGTCTGGGCGGGCAGCGCATCCGCCGCCCGCCGGTTTTTCAGAATGTCGAGGTCAGCGACAGATAGAAAGCCCGCCCCGGTTCGTTGAACGTGTTGGCGCCGGTGCTCGAGTCGGTGCGCAGCACGGCCCTGTCGAAGAGGTTGGTCACCCCGGCCGACAGCCGCGCCTTCTCGGTCATGTCCCAGCTCGCCCCCAGATTGACCAGGGTATAGGGGTCGCGCTCGTTCGTCTCGTCGAACTCGGCATTGGTGATCGAGCTGACCGTCGGCGCCTTGATCTTGCCGTAGCGCGTGGCGGAAAGCGTGACCGTCACCGTGTCCGAGGCGAACCAGTCCAGCGAGGCGTTGACGGTATAGTCAGGCACCAGGCTCAGCGGCTCGCCGTTCTCCTTCTTCTCGGACTTGATCATCTTGGTGAAATTCGCCGAGAAGGCGAAACGGTCGCCCAGATCGGTCGAGAAATTCCCCTCGAGCCCCGAGATCACCGCGTCCTTCTGGTTTTCCCAGCGATACAGCCGGTTGGTCTCGGCGCCTTCGTTGTATTGATAGGTCCCGGCGCCGATGCGGTTCTGATAGTCGTTGTGGAAATAGGTCAGGCTGGCCTCGATGCCGTTATGGCCGGCATAGGCGACGCCGATTTCCTTGTTCAGGCTGCGCTCGGGCTCAAGGTCGGGATTGCCCAGCACATAGCAGGGCCCGCCGACCCGCACGCCGTCCACATAGGGGCAGCCGTTGCCGCGGGTGGTATAGACATAGTTCGGGTTCAGCTGGAACAGGTTCGGCACCTTGAAGGCGCGGGCCACGCCCAGCTTCATCGTCCATTCGTCGTTGAAGCGCCAGGTCGCGTTCAGGCTGGGCGACCAGTTCGTGCCGAAATTGTCGTTATAGTCGAAGCGCAGGCCCGGGGTCAGGGTCAGCTGCCCGCTCCATTCGATATTCGCCTCGGCGTAAAGGCCGATGGTGTTCTGGTCGATCTTGGGGTCGCGGTCGGCCGGATCCTCTGGGACGCCGGTCTCGCCGCCCAGCTCCGGCGGCAGGGTATTGGTGGTCGAGACCGCGTCATGCATGAACTCGCCGCGGTAATCGGCGCCCAGGGTCACGCGGCTGGGCTTCGAGCCCAGGCTCATCGGGAGGATCCATTCCGTCTTGGCGGCGACCGTGTCCAGATCGATGGTGCGGTATTCATAGGCGTCGTTCGTGCCGTCGCCGTCGGTATCGACGCAGGGGTTGGGGTTGTCCTCGACCGACCCGGCATTGCCGTTGCAGATCCGGGAATTGCCGGTGTTCTCCCACTGGATGTAGCTGTGCGATTCGCCGAAATCGTATTCGCCGCGATGGGTGACCGAGAAGGTGCGGCGATACATGCGGTTGGTTTCCGAACCCAGCAGCTCGGCCAGCCCATCGTCCACGGCGCCGCTGCGGGTATCGCCGGCGTAATCATTGCCCTGGCGCGAGAAATCCGTCTCGAAATCGAGGTGATGGCCGGGGGCGAGGTTCCAGCTCAGCAGCGCGCCCAGATCCTTGTTGGTCACGCCCTCGCGGCCGGCCAGCGGCGGCAGGAGCTCGCCGCTCTCGGGATCGATGCGCGGCGGGTTGAGGTCGGCCGCGTCGCCCTCGGTGCGGTTGTAATTGCCGAACAGCCGGAAGGTCAGCGTCTCGCCCACCGGGCCGGCCAGCATGAAGTTGGCGCGGTTGGTGCTGCCTTCCTTGCTGTTCTCGGGCACGTTCGTATGCATCGAGACCTGGCCGGTGAAGGTGTCGGGGCGCTTGGTGATGATGTTGACCACCCCGCCCGAGGCGCCCGAGCCGTAGCGCGCCGCCGCCGGGCCGCGGATCACCTCGATGCGTTCGATCATCTCGGCCGGCACCCAGTTCGAGTCGCCGCGGGTGTCGCGCTCGCCGCCGCGGCTCATCTTGACCGCGTTGCGCGACATGACGGGCTTGCCGTCGATCAGGATCAGGGTGTTTTCCGGCCCCATGCCGCGAATGTCGATCTGGCGCTGGTTGCCGCGCTGTCCGGTGGCGGTGGCTCCGGTCAGGTTCACGCCCGGCATCTTGCGGATGATTTCCGAAACGTCGTTCACCACCGGCGATTTCTCGAGATCCTCCTCGGTGATCTGCGACACGCCGAGCGATTGCTTGACCTGTTCCTCGGCCGTCAGCACGACGGTATCCAGAACCACCGTGTCTTCGGCGGCATCTGCGGCCTGCGCCAGCGCGGATCCCGAAAAGGCCGGGAGCGACATCAACAAACAAACCGCCGTGCTCGCGCCCCGGCGAGCGAAAAGCATCCCCATCACCTGCTCCTGTAGATTTGATCCGAAGGTGGCTGGCGGAATGCGGGCTTGGCTGCTTCAATCACTTGCGGGCAGGCGCATCAATCTGTCGGGCGGGATTCTTTTGTCGCGAAATGTCGCAGGCCGGCGCGTGCCGACCGGGCCGGGCCCGTCAGCCCAGCCGCTCGATCAGCGCCATGGCGGCCTGGGGATTGCGCATCTTGTGGCCGCTGATGACATAGAGATAGACGTCGCGCGGCCCCGCCGCGGCATTCGGCCCGGCATAGTCCAGCCCCTCGGGCAGGCCGCCCAGGGCCCAGATGCGCGCCCGCTCGGCCCAGAGGTCCAGCGCCGCCTTGGAATAGCCCAGGGGCTCGTCTTCGGTGGTGCCCATGATGCGGGCATAGACGAAGGGCGCGGTCGGGTCGGCGATCTGCGGAAACTTGCCATCCGCCGCCACCGCCGCCGCGACGCCATGCTCGCGCAGCAGCGCCGGGAATTCGGGGCAGCGGAAACTGTCATGGCGCACCTCGACCACATGGCGCAGCGCCCTGCCCTCGACCGAGGCGGGCAGAAGCTTCAGGAAGGCCTCGAAATCCGCCGGGTCGAATTTCTTCGTCGCCATGAACTGCCAGTTGATCGGCCCGAGCTTGTCGCCCAGCAGCATCACGCCGCCGGAAAAGAAGCGCGCGATGGTCTCGCCCGCCTCGGCCAGCACCTTGCGGTTGGTGGCATAGCGCGGCGCCTTCACGGAAAAGACGAAATCCTCGGGCGTCTCGTCATGCCATTTGCGAAAGCTCTCGGGCTTCTGCGCCCCGTAATAGGTGCCGTTGATCTCGATCGAGCTCAGCTGGCGGCTGGCATGTTCCAGTTCGCGCCGCTGCGGCAGGCCCTCGGGATAGAAGCTGCCGCGCCAGGGCTCATAGGTCCAGCCGCCGATGCCGATGCGGATGCGCCCCATCCCCTTCTTGTCCATGCCTCGCCCTCCTGTCGCTGCGACTCAGGGGATCATAGCCCAGGAGGGCCGGCACTCCGAAACCTGCTTTCAATCCGCGGCGCGCTTGCGGGTCAGCGAGAACTTGTAGGGCGAGACGCCGTATTGCGTCCGGAACACCTTGGAGAAATACGAGGAAGAGCCGAAGCCGCAGGCCACCGCCACCTGCATGACGCTGAGATTGGTCTCGGTCAGCAGCGAGCGGGCGTGCTGCAGCCGCACCTTGTTCAGGTATTGCAGCGGCGTGGTGTCCAGATAGCGCTGGAACAGCCGTTCCAGCTGGCGGCGCGAGATGCCCAGATGGCTGGCGCATTCGCCCAGATCGACCTCGTCCTCGACATGGGCCTCGATATAGGCCACCGCCCGGATCAGGTGGTCGTTGCGGGTGCCCAGCCGCACCGAGAGCGAGCTCAGCTGCTCTTCCTCGCCGCGCCGGATCTGGCCCAGCAGGCACATGTTCATCACCGCCTGGCTCAGCTCGGCGCCGTAGTAATCCTCGATCAGCTTCAGCGCCAGCTCGGCCGAGGCGACGCCGCCGGCGCAGGTGACGATGCGCTCGTCGATGCAGAAGATCCGCCGCTCGGGCGCGAGGTCGGGATATTTCTCGGAGAAGTTCGGGATGTTCTCCCAATGCAGGGTAAAGCGGCGGCCGTTGAGGATGCCGGCGCGGGCCAGCGCATAGGCGCCGGTGCAAAGCCCGCCGACCGTGCCGCCATGCCGCCATTGCTTGCGGATCCAGTCGGTCAGCTCGGCGCTGCAGGCCGCATCGGGCTCGACGCCGCCGCAGACCAGCACATAATCCGCGCTCAGCGCCTCGGACAGCGGCGCGTCGGGGACCAGCGGCACCCCGTTCGAGCAGGTGATGGGCGCCCCCGTCTCGCTGTGCACGCGCCATTTGAACAGCAGCTGTTCGGTCAGCTGGTTGGCCACCCGCAACGGCTCGATGGCCGAGGTGAAGGCCAGCATGGTAAAGCGCGGCATCAGCACGAAAGAGACCGTGATCGGCGCCCGGACCGGGGCCGAAAGCTTCACATGGGCGATGCCCCGCGCGATATAGCGTTCGCTGTCGTCGGCAGATTGCGGCACGATACCTTTCCCGAATGCTGCGCCCGGCGGGCGGGCCCGGCGTCGGTCCCGCATTGCCACAAGGCGCGGGGCGCTGCCAAGCCCCCTGCCCGCCCGTTTCCCCGCGGCCCGGCCCGCCCGCCCCGCCCCCGGACCGGACGGATCCGGATTGGCCGCCGGTCAGCCAAGGCGCGCGACCCGGTGCTAGAACAATCCGTGGCTGCCGCCGACCGCGCCGATCGCCGCCACCACCGACAGCGCCAGCAGGATGCGGTGCATCCGCGCCAGCCGCACGAAATCGCGGCCCGGCTCGGACGAGTGCTGCATGCGGCGATGCAGGAACAGCGGCTCGATCAGGTAGAGCATGGCCGAAAAGACCAGCCAGACCGCCAGCATGGCATGCATCCACCAGAACCGCGCCTCGGCGAAGCGGTGCCACATGTCGCCGCGCCAGACCATCCAGAAGCCGCTGACCCCGGCCAGCAGCACCCACAGCCGGGCCTGCGGGGCGAAGCGCCCCTCGATGCGGTGAAAGAAGCGCAGCCGCTCGGCCGCCGGGAAGGCGGCGGCGACGGCGGGGATCAGCACCGTGGTGACGAAGGCTACGCCGCCGATCCAGAACAGCACGGCGACGACATGGACGATCCGCGCCAGGGTGAAGTCGTCCATGACGCCCCCCCCGCCTCAGGCCGCCAGCAATTCGTCCGCCGGGCCGAAGAATTCGTAATGGATCCGGTCCGAGGGCACGCCCGCCAGCGACAGCGCCGCGACCGCCGCGCGCAGGAAGGGGCGCGGGCCGCAGATATAGTAATCCGCCTCGCCGACCGGGGTGCTGGCCAGCAGCCATTCCTCGGTGATCAGCCCGGCATGGTCGTAGTCGCGGCCCGCGACCTCGTCCGGCAGCGGCGTCTGATGGAAATCGGTGACGCGGATCTGCGGCCGCCCCTCGGCCAGCGCGCGGACATGGGCGCGCATCGCATGGGTGTCGCGGTCATGCGTGCCGTGGATGTAATGCACCGGCACCTGCGCGCCCGACTGCACCAGCGCCTCCAGCATGGCGACCATCGGCGTCAGCCCCACGCCGCCCGACAGCAGCACCACCGGCCGCTCGGGACGTTCGGACAGGAAGAACTCGCCTGCGGGGGCGGCCACCTTCAGCACCGTGCCCGGCGCCTGCCGATGCAGCCAGCCTGAGGCCAGGCCCTGCGGCTCGCGCTTGACCGAGATGCGATAGCTCCGCCCGTCCGGCGCGGCCGAAATCGAATAGTTGCGCTTGGCCGGGGCATGACCGGGGATCTCGAACCAGAAGGTCAGATACTGGCCAGGCTTGTGCGCCATCACCGGCCCGCCATCGAGCGGGCGCAGCACGAAAGAGGAGATGGTGCTGCTTTCGCGGACGATCTCGTCGATGCGGAAGTCGCGCCAGCCGTTCCAGCCGCCCTGCTGCGCCAGCTGCTCGTCATAGATCCGCCGCTCGCGCGCGATCAGGATATTGGCAAGGAACCAGTAGGCCTCGCCCCAGGCCTCCAGCACCTCGTCGGTGGCGGCCTCGCCCAGCACGGCGCGGATCGCGCCCAGCAGCGCCTCGGCGACATGCGGGTAATGTTCGGGCAGGATCTGCAGGCCGACATGTTTCTGGGCGATGCGCTCGACCGCCGGCACCAGCGCCGTCAGATTGTCGATATTGTTGGCATAGGCCAGGATCGCCCCGGTCAGCGCGCGCGGCTGCGCCTCGGACGCGCCCTGGTGCGACTGGTTGAACAGGGCGCTGATCTCGGGGTTCTGGAACATGCGTGCATACATTTCACGCACGATATCAAGACCATGCGCTTCGAGCGCGGGAACTGTGGCTTTGACCAGCGCAATGGTCTGCGCGCTCGGTGGCTGCGGCATGCGGCTTCTCCTGCAAGGTCGCGCGGCGGCGTCTGCGGCCGCGACTCGAAAAACATGTATCGTGGATACATCTATCCTTGCCGCCAGAAACATGCAATCAGGATACATGTTTTATCGGAGTCCGCGATGCGCCTGACGCGCTATACCGATTACGCCATGCGCGTGCTGCTGTATCTGGGCCGCGAGCCCGGGCGGCTTTGTTCGATCGGCGAGATCGCGCAGGCCTACGGCATCTCGCAGAACCACCTGATGAAGGTCATCAACGATCTGGTGCATGCCGGCTTCCTGACCAGCCTGCGGGGCCGCCACGGCGGCATCCGGCTGGCGCGGCCGCCGGCCGAGATCAATATCGGCGCGCTGGTGCGCCATACCGAGGACGATTTCGACCTCGTCGGCTGCGGCCAATGCATCATCGCGCCGGCCTGCGGGCTGACCTCGGTGCTGGACGAGGCGCTGGCGGGCTTCATGGCGGTGCTGGACGGCTACAGCCTGGCCGATGTGCTGGCGCGGCGGCCGGATTTCTCGCATCTGCTGAACCCGGTGGCGCCGCGCGAGCCGGCGCGGCCCTGACCGGGATCAGGCGTCCGTGGGCCCCGCGTCGCGTTCCCGAAACGCCCAGTCCTGAAAGGCCAGGGCGTTTTCGGCCAGATCGGCGGGCTGCGGATCGCTGGCGAGCAGGTAATAGCCGAAATTCTCCAGAACGGTGACCGACGAAAGCTGCACCAGCCGGCCGCTGTCCAGGTCGTCGCGGATCATCGCCAGCGGGCAAAGTGCCACGCCCTGCCCGGCCAGGGCGGCGGCGCGCAGCAGGTTGAAATCCTCGAAGACCGGCCCGGCCTCGGCCGGTGCGATCCCGTCGCCCGCCAGCGACAGCCAGGCCCGCCAGGCGGAGGTGTCGGTATCGTGCAGAAGGCCCGCCGCCTTGATCCCGGCCGCCGAGAGCGGCGCCTTTCCCAAGCCGGGCAGCAGCGAGGGGTTGCAGACCGGCGCGCTTTCGCCAGACAGAAAGGCCATCACCCGCACCCCCGGCACGGCCGGCGGCCCCTCTGAAAAGACGAAGGCGAAATGCGTGCTGCGGAAGTCGATCTCCTGCCCGTGCATGGCATAGACCACCCGCAGCGCCACCTCGGGATGCGCCTGCCGAAAGCGCGAGAGCCGCGGGATCAGCCAGCAGATCGCCACCGAGGGGATGGCGGCGATCACCAGCGGCTGCGCCTGGCCGGCGCTGCGCACCCGCCTGCAGGCGGCCTCGATCTCGGCCAGCGACAGGCTGAGCGTGCGCGCCAGCTCCTGCCCGCGGGGCAGGATGCGCGGCCGCGGCCCCGAGCGGTCGAACAGCGCCACGCCCAGGAATTCCTCAAGGTGGCGGACCTGATGGCTGACCGCCGATTGGGTGACGAAAAGCGCCTTCGCCGCCTCCTTGAAGCTTTTCAGCCGGGCCACCGCCTCGAAGGCGCGCAGGGCGTTCAGCGGCAGAAGCGACATGGGCGTTCCGGAACTGTTTGAGATTTTCTCAAGTGAAGCATGAGAAACCGTCTTTTGACAAGAGCCCCTCCCGGCCCGATCCTGCCGCCATCCGAACCCCCGGAAAGACGAAAGGAACCCCATGCAACGCGACAGGCTTCAGAGTTTCGTCGGCAATGGCGAGAAAGCGGCCCCGACCTTCTCGGCCACCGAGATGCAGCGCCGCCAGGACGCGATCCGCGCGCATATGGCGCAGGCAGGCGTCGATGCGGCGCTGTTCACCTCGTATCACAACATCAATTATTACGCGGATTTCCTTTATTGCCAGTTCGGCCGCCGCTACGGGCTGGTGATCGACCACGACAAGGCGACCACCATCAGCGCCGGCATCGACGGCGGCCAGCCCTGGCGGCGCAGCTTCGGCGGCAACATCACCTATACCGACTGGCAGAAGGACAATTATTTTCATGCCCTCCGCCAGCTCGCCGGCAGCGCCAAGCGCATCGGCATCGAGTTCGACCATGTGAACATCGACCTGTTGGCCCTGCTGAAAGCCGAATTCCCCGGCGTCGAGTTCGTCGACATCGCCGCCCCCGCCATGCGGCTGCGCATGGTCAAGTCGGCCGAGGAGATCGCCCATATCACCGAGATGGCCCGCATCGCCGATCTGGGCGGCGCCGCCTGCGTCGAGGCGACCGCCGTGGGCGTGCCCGAGCACGAGGTCGCGCTGCACTCGACCGCCGCCATGGTGCGCGAGATCGCGAAAACCTGGCCCCATGCCGAACTGCTGGACAGCTGGACCTGGTTCCAGTCCGGCGTGAACACCGACGGCGCCCACAACCCCGTCACCAGCCGCAAGATCGAAGCCGGCGACATCCTGTCGCTGAACTGCTTCCCGATGGTCGCCGGCTATTACGTCGCGCTGGAGCGCACGCTGTTCGCTGAACATGCCAGCGACGCGCATATCCGGCTGTGGGAATTCAACTGCAAGGTCCACGACCGCGGCAAGGAATTGCTGGTGCCGGGCAAGAAATGCTCGGAGATCGCCGCCGAACTCAACGAGATCTATGCGGCCGAGAACCTGCTGCAATATCGCAGCTTCGGCTATGGCCACAGCTTCGGGGTGCTCTGCCACTATTACGGCCGAGAGGCGGGGCTGGAACTGCGCGAGGATTGCGACACGGTGCTGGAGCCCGGCATGGTCGTCTCGATGGAGCCGATGATCACCATCCCCGAGGGCATGCCCGGTGCCGGCGGCTATCGCGAGCATGACATCCTGGTGATCGAGGAGGCCGGCAACCGCAACATCACCGGCTTCCCCTATGGACCCGAGCACCTGATCGTCAAGGGCAAGGCCCAGGCCGCCTGACGCCCGCCGCCCGCCGGACCGCCCGGCGGGCAGGCCGGATGCCGATCATCCCCCAGACGCCCGTCGCCGGCCCGCATCCCCCGCGGGCCGGGCCGAACGACCATTGCCGGCAGAGGAGGCCGGCAAGGACACCCAAGGGAGGGTTACCAATGTCCAATCCAATGCTCGCCTCGGCGGCCGAACTGCCGCAGGACGCGCCGCAAGGCGCCGAGGTCTCGCCCGACGTGGTGAAGAAGGTGCTGGGCGCCAGCTTCGTCGGCAATTTCGTCGAATGGTTCGACTATGCCTCATACGGCTATTTCGCCACTGTCATCGCCCATGCCTTCTTCCCCGAGATCGCGCCGACCAGCGCATTGCTGGCGACCTTCGCCGTCTTTGCCATCTCCTTCATCATCCGCCCGCTCGGCGGCATCATCTGGGGCGCGATCGGCGACCGGGTCGGCCGGCGCACCGCGCTGTCCTGGTCGATCCTGATCATGTCGGGCGCCACCACCGTCATCGCCCTGCTGCCGTCCTATCACCAGATCGGCATGCTGGCGCCGGTGCTGCTGCTGGTGGTGCGGATGGTGCAGGGCTTTTCGGCGGCGGGCGAATATGCCGGCGCCACCTCGTTCATCGCCGAATATTCGCCGACCCATCGCCGCGGGCTCTATACCAGCATCGTGCCGGCCTCGACCGCCGCGGGGCTGCTGGCCGGCTCGCTGATGTCGGCGGGGCTGTTCGCGCTGCTCACCGAGGCGCAGATGCAAAGCTATGGCTGGCGCATTCCCTTCCTGCTGGCGCTGCCGCTGGGCTTCATCGGCCTCTATATCCGGCTGCGGCTGGAGGACACGCCGAAATTCCGCGAGCTGGAAAAGACCCATCACGTCGAGGCCACGCCGGTGCGCGAGCTGTTTCGCAACCATCGCCGGCAGATCGCCATCGCCTTCGGCGTCACCTGCCTCAACGCCGTGGGCTTCTACCTGATCCTCAGCTACATGCCCACCTATCTCTCGACCGAGATGGGCATGGGCAAGGCCCAGGCCTTCCTGGCCACCAGCATTTCGCTGGCCGGCTATATCTTCCTGATCTTCCTGATGGGCATGCTGTCGGACCGGCTGGGGCGCAAGACGGCGCTGATCACCGCCTCGGTGCTGTTCATCGGCCTGACCGTGCCGCTGTTCAGCATGCTCGACGGCGCCAGCTTCGCCACCATCGTGCTGATCCAGATCGCCTTCGGGGCGCTTCTGACCGTCAACGACGGCACCCTGCCCTGCTTCCTGTCCGAGATCTTCCCGACCCGGGTGCGCTATTCCGGCTTCGCCTTCAGCTTCAACGCCGCGAACGCGCTGTTCGGCGGCACCGCGCCCTTCGTCGCGACCTGGCTGATCAGCGCCACGGGCAGCAAGCTGGCCCCGGCCTGGTATCTGGTCGGCGCCGCCGGGCTGGCGCTGGTCGCCATGCTGATGGCGCGCGAGACCGCCGGCAAGCCGCTGGAGGACTGACCGCCCCGCCCAAAGGGCCGGCCGCAGGCATGTCGCCCGCGGCCGGCCCTTACGTGTCCACCGCCGGCAGGAATGCCCCGTTCAGTGCCAGGACATGGTCATGCACGCGCTGCGCCGCCGGCGACAGCGCCATGTCCTCGCGCCGCAGCAGGAACCAGTTGCGCTGAATCGGCAGCCCGACCGCCTTCAGCGCCACCAGCCGGCCCGAGCGCAGCTCTTCGGTGACGGTATGCTGCGAGATCAGCGCGATCCCCAGCCCGGCGATCACCGCCTGCTTGATGGTCTCGTTCGTGCCCATCTCGACCATGCGCCAGGGCGTGCCGTCGCCGATCCGGTCCAGGAAGCGCGTCATCAGGATGCGCGTGCCCGAGCCCGGCTCGCGCGCCAGATAGGTCTCGGCCAGCAGATCCTGCGGCAGGGCGGGATCGGCGGCGGCCAGAGGATGATCGGGCGGCGCCACGATGATATGCGGATGCGGACCGACAAGCTCGGCCAGCACCGCCGGGCTGCGCGGCGGCCGACCCATGATCGCCAGATCCAGCGCGCGCGAGCCCAGCCACTGGATCACCGTGTCGCGATTGCCGATGCGCAGCGTCACCTCGACCTCGGGAAGCGCCCGGCGCAGGTCGGCGACCAGCCGCGGCGCGAAATATTTCCCGGTCGAGACCACCCCCAGCGAGACGTTGCCGGTATGGCCGCTTTGCAGCGCCGCCACCCGGCGCGCGCAGGTCTCCAGCGCCACGGCGATCTGCGCCTCGGCCTCCAGCACCGCGCGCCCCTCTTCGGTGGCCAGAAAGGCGCCGTGCTCGCCCCGGATCACCATGGGGGCGCCCGTCAGGTCCTCCAGCGCGCGCAGCTGGCTGTGGACTGCCGGCGGGCTCAGCCCAAGGCTGCCCGCCGCGCCGGTCAGCGAGCCGCTGTCGATCACCGCGCGCAGCGCACGCAGCTGGCGAAGGGTGACGGCATCGAGGCGGGCCATTCAAAAATTCCGAAAATCATTTTTGTATTATTAAATGTTCCTTAAAACGAGGACATGTCAACAAGAAGGCGGGACGCGTGCGAGGAGAAGCGCCGATGACCGCCAAGACCATCCAGACCGACCGGATTCCCCAGGAGCTGCGCCCCGCGCTGCAGGCCATCGCCGCCGCCGGCGCGCGGCTTGCGCAGATCATTCGCCGGGGCGGCGATCTGGCCGCACCGGTCGGCACCAATGCGGACGGCGACGGCCAGAAGGCGCTGGACGTGATCGCCGACGACCTGTTCCGGCAGGCGCTGACCGGAACCGGGGTGCGCTGGCTCGCCTCGGAGGAACAGCAAGAGGCGGTCGCGCTGGACCCCGAGGGCCGGCTGGCGGTGGCCATCGACCCGCTGGACGGCTCGTCGAACATCGACACCAATGTCTCGATCGGCACCATCTTCTCGATCTACCCGGCCGAGGCCACGGCCGAGGCCAGTTTCCTGCGCCCGGCCCGCCAGCAGATCGCCGCCGGCTACATTATCTATGGGCCGCGCTGCGCGATGATGGTCAGTTTCGGCGACGGCGTGCAGCATTATGCGCTGGACCCCGACAGCGGCGGCTTCCGGCTGGTCGCGGCCCGGCAGGACCTGCCGGAATGCGCCTTCGAATTCGCCATCAACGCCTCGAACTACCGGCACTGGCCGAAGCCGATCCGGGCCTATATCGACGATTGCCTGGCCGGCTGCGACGGCCCGCGCGAGCGGAATTTCAACATGCGCTGGATCGCCTCTCTGGTGGCCGAGACCCATCGCATCCTGATCCGGGGCGGGGTGTTCCTGTATCCCTCCGACACCCGCAAGGGCTATGAGCGGGGCCGGCTGCGCATGCTCTACGAATGCGCGCCCATCGCCTTTCTGATCGAACAGGCCGGGGGCGGGGCCACCGACGGCTGCACCGCGATCCTCGACCAGGGCGCCGGGACGCTGCACCAGCGCACGCCCTTCGTCTTCGGCTCGGCCGAGAAGGTCGCGCGCATCGCCGCCTATCACGAACTGCCCGAAACCGAGATCTCGGCGCTGTTCGGCAATCGCGGCCTGTTCCGGGCCTGATCTGGAAAACCGGGGGACACCATGAGCAAGAAGCACCCGATCATCTCTGTCACCGGCTCGTCGGGCGCCGGCACCACCACGATCAAGAACACCTTCGACCAGATCTTCCGCCGCGAGAGGATCACCGCCGTCAGCATCGAGGGCGACGCCTTCCACCGCTACGACCGCGCCGCGATGAAGGCCGAGCTGGCGCGGCGGACCGAGGCGGGCGACCATACCTTCAGCCATTTCAGCCTGGAGGCCAACGAGCTGGAGCGGCTGGAACAGGTCTTTCGCCACTATGGCGAGACCGGCACCGGCCAGACCCGGCATTACGTCCATGACGAGCGCGAGGCCGAACGCTTTGGCGTCCCCCCCGGCAATTTCACCGCATGGGAGGATTTCGCCCCGGATTCGGACCTGCTGTTCTACGAGGGGCTGCATGGCGCGGTCAGGACCGACGGCATCGACATCGCCGGGCAGGCCGACCTGAAGATCGGCGTGGTGCCGGTCATCAACCTGGAATGGATCCAGAAGATCCACCGCGACAAGGCCAGCCGGGGCTATTCGACCGAGGCCGTGACCGATGTGATCCTGCGCCGCATGCATGCCTATGCGCATGTGATCTGCCCGCAATTCACCCAGACCGACATCAACTTCCAGCGCGTGCCGGTGGTCGATACCTCGAACCCTTTCATCGCCCGCTGGATCCCGACGCCGGACGAAAGCCTGGTCGTCATCCGCTTCAGGAACCCGCGCGGCATCGATTTTCCCTATCTGACCTCGATGATCCAGGGCTCGTGGATGAGCCGCGCCAATTCCATCGTCATTCCGGGGCCGAAGATGGACCTCGCCATGCAGCTGATCCTGACGCCGATGATCCTGCGTCTGGTCGGCGACTCGAAACGCGCCTGAGGGAGGAACGAAGCCAATGAACCAGATGCAGCGCATCGACACCGGACAAGAGGCCGCCATGGCCAATGCCATCCGCGCGCTGGCGATGGATGCGGTCGAGGCGGCGAAATCCGGCCATCCCGGCGCGCCCATGGGCATGGCGGACGTGGCCACGGTGCTGTTCAACCGCTTCATCAGCATCGACCCGGCGGATGCCGCCTGGCCCGACCGCGACCGTTTCGTGATGTCGGCCGGGCATGGCTCGATGCTGGTCTATGCGATCAACCACATGCTGGGCTATGACGACATGGACATGGACCAGCTGCGGAATTTCCGCCAGCTGGGCGCGCGCACCGCCGGCCATCCCGAATACGGCCATGCCAAGGGCATCGAGACCACCACCGGCCCGCTGGGCCAGGGGCTCGCCACCGCCGTCGGCATGGCGCTGGCCGAGCGGATGATGAACGCCCGCTTCGGCGACGACCTTGTGGACCACCGGACCTATGTCATCTGCGGCGACGGCTGCCTGATGGAGGGCATCAGCCACGAGGCCATCGACTTTGCCGGCCACCAGCGGCTGGGCCGGCTGATCGTGCTGTGGGACGATAACGGCATCACCATCGACGGCGGCACCGGGCTTTCGACCTCGACCGACCAGCCGGCGCGCTTTGCCGCCGCGGGCTGGCATGTGCAGGCGGTGGACGGCCATGACCGCGAGGCGGTGGCCACCGCCATCGAGGCCGCGCGGGCCGACGAGCGCCCCTCGCTCATCGCCTGCAGGACGGTGATCGGCTACGGCGCGCCGAACAAGCAGGGCAGCCACGACGTGCATGGCGCGCCGCTGGGCGCCGACGAGATCGCGGCGGCCCGCGCGCATCTGGACTGGCCGCACGAACCCTTCGAAATCCCGCAGGACATCCTGGACTCCTGGCGCTCTGTCTCCGCGCGAGGGGCAGCGGCGCGGTCGGCCTGGCAGGAACGGCTTGATCTATCCCCTCTCAAGCCCGCTTTCTCTGCCATGCTGGCCGCGCCCGATGCTGCGGCGCTGCGCAGCGCCATCCGCGACCATAGCGCGAAACTGGCCGCCGACCGGCCGAAGGTCGCGACCCGCAAGGCGTCGGAAATGGCGCTGGAGGTCGTGAACGCCACCCTGCCGAACACGGTGGGCGGCTCGGCCGACCTGACCGGCTCGAACAACACCCGCAGCAAGGGCATGGTCGCGGTTACGCCCACCGAGCGGCTGGGCCGCTATATCCATTACGGCATTCGCGAACACGGCATGGCCGCGATCATGAACGGCATCGCCCTTCATGGCGGGCTCATCCCCTATGGCGGCACCTTCCTGGCCTTTTCCGACTATTCCCGGCCCGCGATCCGGCTGGGGGCGCTGATGGGGGTGCCGGTGGTCCATGTGATGACCCATGACAGCATCGGGCTGGGCGAGGACGGCCCGACCCACCAGCCGGTCGAGCATGTCGCGGCGCTGCGGGCGATCCCGAACCTGATGGTGTTCCGCCCCGCCGACGCGGTCGAGACCGCAGAGGCATGGGAGATCGCGCTGACAGCGCCTGCCACGCCCTCGGTCCTCTGCCTCTCGCGCCAGAACCTGCCCGCCGTGCGGCTGGAACCCGACGACGAGAACCTGACCCGGCAGGGCGCCTATGTCCTGCGCGAGACCGAGGGCGCGCGCGACGTGACGCTGATCGCCACCGGCTCGGAGGTCGAGATCGCGCTGGACGCGGCGGACCTGCTGGCCGCGCAGGGCGTGCGGGCCGCCGTCGTCTCCGCCCCCTGCTTCGAGCTGTTCGCCGAACGCCCGCAGGCCGAGCGCGAGGCTGTGCTGGGCCGCGCCCCGCGCATCGGCATCGAGGCGCTGGTCCGCCAGGGCTGGGACGGGCTGATCCTGCGGCCCGGCGACGGGTTCATCGGCATGGCGGGCTTTGGCGCCTCGGCCCCTGCCCCGGCGCTCTACCGGCATTTCGGCATCACCGCCGAACGTGCCGCCGATCTTGCCAACCAGCTTATCCAGGGAGGAAAGTGATGGCCCTCATCACGCTGCGACAGCTTCTGGACCACGCCGCCGAGCATGGC
The DNA here is from genome assembly GCF_000513975.1 of Paracoccus sp. J55. NCBI lineage: Bacteria > Pseudomonadati > Pseudomonadota > Alphaproteobacteria > Rhodobacterales > Paracoccaceae > Paracoccus > Paracoccus sp. J55. The sequence continues at coordinate 45,119 of NZ_AZVA01000017.1, read as the reverse complement.
TACGGCGTGCCCGCCTTCAACATCAACAACATGGAACAGGGCCTGGCCATCATGAAGGCCGCGGCCGAGGTCGATGCGCCGGTGATCCTGCAGGCCAGCCGCGGCGCCCGCTCCTATGCCGGCGACATCATGCTGCGGCGCATGGTCGAGGCGCTGGCCGAGATGAACCCGGCCATCCCGATCTGCCTGCACCAGGATCATGGCAACAATCTCGCGACCTGCATGTCGGCGATCCGCCACGGCTTTACCAGCGTGATGATGGACGGCTCGCTGCATGAGGACATGAAGACGCCCGCCGATTACGACTATAACGTCGCGGTGACGGCCAAGGTCTCCGAGGCCGCCCATGCCGTCGGCGCCTCGGTCGAGGGCGAGCTGGGCGTGCTGGGCTCGCTGGAAACCGGCGAGGCAGCGGCCGAGGACGGCTCGGGCGCCGAAGGCAAGCTCGATCACAGCCAGCTTCTGACCGACCCGGACCAGGCGGTGGATTTCGTCGCCCGCACCCGCTGCGACGCGCTGGCCATCGCCTGCGGCACCAGCCACGGCGCCTACAAGTTCAGCCGCAAGCCCGATGGCGACATCCTGGCCATGCATGTGATCGAGGCGATCCATGAACGGCTGCCCGGCACGCATCTGGTCATGCACGGCTCCAGCTCGGTGCCGCAATACCTGCAGGATCTGATCAACAGGGCGGGCGGCGAGATGCCCCAGACCTACGGCGTCCCGGTCGAGGAGATCGAACGCGGCATCCGCCACGGCGTGCGCAAGGTCAACATCGACACCGATTGCCGCATGGCGATGACCGGGCATTTCCGCAAGGTCGCCCGCGAGCGCCCCGAGGAATTCGACCCGCGGAAATTCCTGATCCCGGCGATGCAGGAACTGACCGCGCTCTGCCGCGACCGTTTCGAGCGTTTCGGCACCGCCGGCCATGCCGGCACGATCAAGGTCGTCCCGATGGACGAGATGGCCAAACGCTATGCGTCGGGGGCTCTGGACCCGGCAATCACCGGCGCGAAAGCCGCCTGAGAGGAGGAAGCCCGATGAACGAATTGAGCAAGTCCGAGATCACCGACAAGAAGAAGCGCTATGCCGCCGGGGTGCTGAAATACGCCCAGATGGGCTATTGGGACGGCGACTACCAGCCCAAGGACACCGATGTGCTGGCCTTGTTCCGCATCACCCCGCAGGATGGCGTGGACCCGATCGAGGCGGCGGCGGCGGTGGCCGGCGAAAGCTCGACCGCGACCTGGACCGTGGTCTGGACCGACCGGCTGACCGCCTGCGACCAGTATCGCGCCAAGGCCTATAAGGTCGAGCCGGTGCCGGGCCAGCCGGGGCAGTATTTCTGCTATGTCGCCTATGACCTGATCCTGTTCGAGGAAGGCTCCATCGCCAATGTTACCGCCTCGATCATCGGCAACGTCTTCAGCTTCAAGCCGCTGCTGGCCGCCCGGCTGGAGGACATGCGCTTCCCGGTCGCCTACATGAAGACCTTTGCCGGCCCGCCCACCGGCATCGTGGTCGAGCGCGAGCGGCTGGACAAGTTCGGCCGCCCCCTGCTGGGCGCCACCACCAAGCCCAAGCTGGGACTGTCGGGCAAGAACTACGGCCGCGTGGTCTATGAGGGGCTGAAGGGCGGGCTCGACTTCATGAAGGACGACGAGAACATCAACTCGCAGCCCTTCATGCATTGGCGCGACCGCTTCCTTTACTGCATGGAAGCGGTGAACAAGGCCACGGCCGCCACCGGCGAGGTCAAGGGCCATTACCTCAACATCACCGCCGGCACCATGGAGGAGATGTATCGCCGCGCCGAACTGGCCAAGGAACTCGGCTCGGTCATCGTCATGGTGGACCTGATCGTCGGCTGGACGGCGATCCAGTCGATCAGCAACTGGTGCCGGCAGAACGACATGATCCTGCACATGCACCGCGCCGGGCACGGCACCTATACCCGGCAGAAGAACCACGGCATCAGCTTCCGCGTCATCGCCAAATGGCTGCGCATGGCGGGCGTCGACCACCTGCATTGCGGCACCGCCGTCGGCAAGCTGGAAGGCGATCCGCTGACCGTGCAGGGCTATTACAACGTCTGCCGCGAGATGGTGAACGAAGTGGACCTGCCGCGCGGCATCTTCTTCGAGCAGGACTGGGGCAACCTGAAGAAGGTGATGCCCGTCGCCTCGGGCGGCATCCATGCCGGGCAGATGCACCAGCTGCTGGACCTGTTCGGCGACGACGTGGTGCTGCAATTCGGCGGCGGCACCATCGGCCACCCGATGGGCATCCAGGCCGGCGCGACCGCGAACCGCGTGGCGCTGGAAGCCATGGTCCTGGCCCGCAACGAGGGCGTCGATATCGCAACCGAGGGCCCCGAGGTCCTGCGCCGCGCCGCCAAGTGGTGCAAGCCGCTGGAGGCGGCGCTGGATACCTGGGGCAACATCACCTTCAACTATACCTCGACCGACACCTCGGATTTCGTTCCGACCGCGTCCGTCAGCTAAGGGAGAGAGAAAATGCGTATCACTCAGGGCTGCTTTTCCTTCCTGCCGGATCTGGACGACAATCAGATCCGCGACCAGGTGGACTATATCCTGTCGAGGGACTGGGCGGTCGGGATCGAGTTCACCGACGAGCCGCATCCCCGCAATACCTATTGGGAGATGTGGGGCAATCCCATGTTCGACCTTCGGGACGCCAAGGGCGTGATGATGGAACTGGACGAGTGCCGCAAGGCGCATGGCGACAGCTATATCCGCATCAACGCCTTCGACAGCACCCGGGGATGGGAGACGGTGATGATGTCCTTCATCGTCAACCGGCCGAAATCGGAGCCGAGCTTCAGGACCTGGCGGATGGAGGCCGACGGCCGGCATATCCGCTATACGCATGAGCTGGTCGGCTGAGGGCGCTGCCGGGCCGGGGGCTGCCTGCCCCCGGACCCCCGGGGGTATTTGGAAAACGGAGAAAGCCTTATGGATGGCGATATGGGCGAGAAGACCGCCACGGTCGATCTGAAGGCCGAGTATGAATCCTCGGGCGTGCGCGAGATCCTGGACGAGCTGGACCGCGAGCTGATCGGGCTGGCGCCGGTCAAGCAGAGGATCCGCGAGACGGCGGCGCTGCTGCTGGTGGACCGGGCGCGGCGCGAGTTGGGACTGGCCCATGAGACGCCCACGCTGCACATGAGCTTTACCGGCAATCCCGGCACCGGCAAGACCACGGTGGCGCTGAAGATGGCCGGGCTGCTGCACCGGCTGGGCTATGTGCGCAAGGGCCATCTGGTCAGCGTCACCCGCGACGACCTGGTCGGGCAATATATCGGCCATACCGCCCCCAAGACCAAGGAGGTGCTGAAGAAGGCCATGGGCGGCGTGCTGTTCATCGACGAGGCCTATTACCTCTACAAGCCCGACAACGAGCGCGACTATGGCCAGGAGGCGATCGAGATCCTGCTGCAGGTGATGGAGAACAACCGCGACGACCTGGTGGTGATCATGGCCGGCTATGCCAAGCGGATGGACCGCTTCTTCTCGGCCAATCCGGGTTTCCGGTCGCGCATCGCCCATCACATCGAGTTTCCCGATTATACGGACGAGGAACTCGGGCGGATCTCGGCCTCGATGCTGGAGGCGCAGGGCTACGGCTTCGACGAGGGCGGGCGGTTGGCCATGGAGGAATATATCCGCCTGCGCCGCGACCAGCCGCATTTCGCCAATGCCCGTTCGATCCGCAATGCGCTGGACCGGGCGCGGCTGCGGCAGGCCAACCGGCTGTTCTCCGGCGACGCGCCGGTCGATGCGCGGGCGCTCTCGACCATCACCGCGGCGGATATCCGCGCCAGCCGGGTGTTCTCGGGCGGGCTCGACCTCGACGGGGGGCGTGGCACCGGGACGGATTGACCGCGACAGCTTGCCGCCCCGCCCGCAGCCGGCAGGGACTTGAAAGGCCGGCGGGGGGCGTCATGTTGGAGGGAAGCGTTGCGGACGATGACGCTTCCTTTTTTGAGCAGGTTGAACAGTGAAACAGTTTGGTTATGGCGATTATGCGACCCGGTGCGATCCGGCGGGCGGGTTCTTTCGGGCGCGCGGGTGCGACGATGGCGGGCATGGCCGCGCCGGGGCTTGCCTTTGCAGCCGGGTATCGGGATGACCCGATCCGCCCTGCCCATGCCCTGCCCGCAATGCGGCCGGCACGTGCCGCGCGCCGCCGCCCGCCGCTGTCCGCTTTGCCATGCCCCTTTCGACCTGCCCTTCCCGGCCGAGGCCGACCGGCATCCGCATGATCCCGGCGGCCGCGACGGTTCCCGCACCGGCCTCGCCGGCGGCGGGCCCTGACCGCGGTTCAGGCGGGCTCGGGGCCGATCTCGGCCTGAAGGCGGCGGGCCAGGGTCGGGGCCGCCTCGCCCCAGCGCGCCTGCAGCGCCGGCGCGCCGCCCTGCTGCCAGCGCCGCCAGACTTCGGCCGCGGGAATGGCACCGAACCAGCCGATGCCGCCGGGCGAGCGCGGGGTGCGGAGCAGTTCGCGCCGCGCCAGCAGCCCGTTCTCGATGACGATGCCCGGCGCGATCCGCGGCGCGGCCGGCACCGCCAGCGGCCGGTCGTCGGGAAAGGCGTGCCGCGCCGACCAGAAGGGGGCTGCGCCGAAGCGGGTCTCGGCGCGCAGGAAGTCGCGGCCGACGCGCATCTGGTGCAGGCTCGTCTCGAAGGCGCGGCGGTTCAGGAAACGGCGGCAGAGCGCCTCCGATTCCGGTCTCGCGGCCAGGGTGCGGCGGACGGCGGCGACCGCGAGCGCGCTGGAGACCGCCCAGAACTGGCCATGCCCGGACAGCGGGTCCATGGCGGCGAAGGCGTCGCCGACACGCAGCAGCGACAGATCCGAGACCGGGGCCGGCAGGCGCGGCGCAGCCTCGCGGGCCAGCACCGCGCCGGCCGGAACGGCTTCGAGCCCGGGCTCGGCCTCGGCAATGGCGGCGCGCAGCCGCTCCTCGGGGCTGCCCGGGCCGGCGGCGTCCAGCAGCGCCTGCGCCCAGACCCGGCCGTCCGGCAGGGCCACGCGCCACAGCCAGCCCCCCGCGAAGGCAGCCAGCCGGATGCCGGACGCCGCCGCCTCGGCCGCGACCCAGCCGCTGAGCGCCACCGTGGCGGGCGCCCGCCCGCCCGCCGCCGGCGCCTTGCGGCCGCGCGCGTCGATCACCAGCGGCGCGCGCAGCTGCCGGCCGTCCGAAAGCACCGCCCCGCCCGCCTCGGGCCTGCCGCTGGCGACGACCGGAACCGCGCCGGCCGCCGCCGCCGCCCGGCGCAGATGCGCGTCGAGCGCGTGGCGCAGGACCACATGTTCGGCATTGCTGTCGCTGATCCCGGCCCAATCGACCTGCCGCCGCAGCGGGCCGTGGATCGCGGAAAAGCCGCGCAGCAGCCCCTGCCGGGCCAGCCAGCGATGCAGGCGCGGGCTTAACCCTTCCAGCCGGGGGGCCTGGCGGTCGGGATCGACCAGCAGCACGTCGAGCCCGTCGCGCGCCGCCAGCCAGGCCGAGACGGCGCCCGCAGGTCCGCCCCCCAGCACGATCAGATCGGCATGGCGCCTCATTCCCGCCTCCTGTGCTGCGATGCCGTGCAGTCTGCCTCCGGCCGGGAAGGCGATACCTGACATTTCCGGCCAGAATGGCCCGGCGCGACCATCTGCCGCGCCTTTGGCCGGGAATGACAAGAATGCCGCCCCGGCTGGCGCTTTTCTGGATGGCGAAGCAATCGGGCCCCGCCCGGCCAGCCAGAGGAAACCGCCAGATGAAGCCATTGACCCGAACCGCGCTGGTCTCTGCCGCAGCCCTTGCCGCCGCCAGCCCGGCCCTTGCGGCAACCGGAGAGGAGGTGCTGGAGAACGCCTGCGCCGCCTGCCATGTCAAGCACGAGGACGGTCGCTGGGAGCGCATCGACGCCGCCCGCAAGACGCCCGAGGGCTGGGACATGACCGTGACGCGGATGATGCGCAACCACGGGGTCGCCCTGCAGCCCGAGGAACGCGCGGCGGTGGTGCGCTACCTGTCCGACACCCGCGGCCTGACGCTTTCCGAGACCGAAGAGCGCCGCTACATCCTGGAACGCGAGCCGGTGGCCTGGGACGAGGGCCCCGACACGCTGATGACCCAGACCTGCGGCCGCTGCCATTCCTATGCCCGCGTCGCCTTGCAGCGCCGCACCCCCGAGGACTGGACGCATCTGGTCAACTTCCACCTCGGCCAGTTCCCGACGCTGGAATACCAGGCGCTGGCGCGGGATCGCGACTGGTGGGGCATCGCCCAGGCCGAGATCATCCCCTTCCTGGCCAAGACCTATCCGCTGGGCGAGGCGCCGGCCGCCTTTGCCGGCGATGCCTCGGGCGATTACGTGCTGGCCGGGCGGCAGCCGGGGCGCGGCGACTATACCGGCCGGCTGGCGCTGAAGAAGGCGGGCGAGGATTACGAGGTGACCATGACCCTCGACTTCGCCGATGGCAGCCGGAGCTTTGCTGGCACCGGCCGCATCCTCGGCGCCGGCGAATGGCGGGCGACGCTGAGCGACGGCGAGACCACCATCCGCCAGGTCATGGCCTTCGAGGACGGCCGCTTCTCGGGCCGCTGGTATCATGCCGACAGCGACGTGATCGGCGGAAGGCTGGCGGCGGTGAAGGCGGACGGCGCGCCGCAGGTGCTGGCGGCCGCCCCCGCGCGGCTGAAGATCGGCGAGGAAACGCGGGTCCGCGTCGCGGGCACCGGCCTGGGCGATGCGTTGACCCTGCCCGAAGGCGTTACCGGCAGCGTGGAGAGCGCCGGGGACGGCGTGACGGTGCTGAAGCTGACCGCCAGCGGCGCGCCCGGCCCGGTCAGCCTGGATCTGGGCGGGCAGAAGGTCGAACTGGTGGCCTATGACCGGCCCGACCGCATGAGCATCGTGCCGGACATGACCATCGCCCGCATCGGCGGCAATGGCGGCCCGATCCCCAAGGTGCCCGCGCAGTTCGAGGCGATGGGCTGGCTGAACGGCCCCGACGGCGAAGCCGGGACCGAGGACGACATCGCCCTGGGCGCCTTCCCGGCCAGCTGGGCCACCGACAATTTCGACGAGGAGGCGGAAAAGATGCAGGACGCGAAATATGCCGGCTCGATCGACGATACCGGCCTGTTCACGCCGGCCGATGCCGGGCCGAACCCGGAACGGCCGATGCAGACCAACAATGCCGGCAACCTGAAGGTGGTGGCCACCGTCGAGGCCGGAGGCGAGCCGCTGAGTGCCGAGGCGCATCTCTACGCCACGGTGCAGCGCTTCGTCGACGCGCCGATCCGGTGACGCCATGGGAGCCCTGACCCTCATCCGCCACAATGCCCACCGCGTCGATGTCGACGGCCATGCCATGCTGATGCATGTGCCGACGACCAGCCTGTTCGAGCTCGACGGCGTGGCGCGCGACGTCTACGACCTGTTCCGCCGCTCGCCCGCCGTCGATCCCGATGTGATGCGCGCCGAGCTGGGCGCGCATCACGCCCCCGACACCCTGGCCGACTGCCTGCAAAGCTTCCTGGCGCTCGACATCCTGCGCGATGCCGATGCGGCGGACACCCCGCGCCCCATCGCCAGGGTCGAGGAGATCCCGCTGTCCACGATCATCCTGAACGTGAACACCGGCTGCAACCTGGCCTGCACCTATTGCTACAAGGAAGACCTGACCACCCCCGCCAAGGGCCAGAAGATGGGCTTTCAGACGGCGCGCGCCAGTTTCGAGCTGCTGCTGAAGCAGGCCCATGCCCGCGACCGGGTGAACGTGGTGTTCTTCGGCGGCGAGCCGCTGTCGAACATGCCGCTGATCCGCGAGGTCGTCGCCTATGCCCTGCCGCGCGCGGCGGAACTCGGCAAGACGGTCGATTTCTCGCTGACCACCAATGCGACGCTCTTGACGCCGGAACTGGTGGACTGGTTCGACGCGCATCGCTTCGCGCTGACGGTCAGCATGGACGGGCCGAAGGCGCTGCATGACGCGAACCGCAAGACCGTGGGCGGCAAGGGCACCTATGACCTGGTGGCGCGCAATGTGCGGATGCTGCTTTCGCGCTATCGCTCGCGCCCGGTCGGCGTGCGGGTGACGCTGACGCGCGGCGTAACCGACGTCATCGGCATCCACGACCACCTGAAGAACGAGCTGGGCTTTCACGAGGTCGGCTTCGGCCCGGCGACCTCGGGGCCGATCGCGGTCTTCAACCTGGACCAGGAGGCGCTGAAGCGCGCCTTCGAGGACATGAAGACCCTGGGCCGGCGCTATGTCGAAGCCGCCTGCCGGGGCGAGAACATCGGCTTTTCCAACATGCACCAACTGCTGACCGACATCGCCCAGGGCACCAAGAAGGCGGTGCCCTGCGGCGCGGGCCTGGGGATGCTGGCCGTCGACAAGGAGGGCGAGCTGCACCTCTGCCACCGCTTCGTCGGTTCGAACCAGCCGACCTATGGCAATGTCGAAACCGGCATCGACATTCCCAAGCTCGCCGGCTTCATCGAGACCGCGCAGGACCGCAGCGCCTTTGGCTGCAAGACCTGCCGCATCCGCAGTATCTGCGCCGGCGGCTGCTATCACGAAAGCTATGCCCGGCAAGGCGATCCCTTCGCGCCGGTCTGGCATTACTGCGACCTGATGCGGGACTGGGTCGATTTCGGCATCGAATCCTATGTCCGCATCATGCAGGCCAACCCGTCCTTCTTCCGCAGCCAATTGGAACCCCGGATCACCCGGTCCGGCCCAGCAAGGGAGGTTCTCCAATGAAACATCTGATCCCCGCCAACGCCAAGGCGAAGGCCTTCGTTGAAGCCGAGGCCGAGGGCCGCGAGGAGGAGGTCGTGGCGATGAATTCGCTGGTCGGCTGCACCACCTCCTTCGACCCCGGCTGGGAGGTGGACGCCTTCGGCGCCGTCTCGAACCTGTGCCAGCCGATGGAGGCCGACCTGTATGGCTGCGCCGATCCCTGCTGGTGGCCGGCGCAGGTGGCCGACACGCTGAACACCTATCCGAACTGGAGCGCCGGCGCCGACGACGTCATGCAGGACTGGCGCAAGCTGCAATCGGTGTTCCCGGAAACGAAAGGCTCGTCCTGATGCGCAAATCCCTGATGCTTGCGGCCGCGCTGGCGCTGGCCGGCCCGGCCGCCGCGCATGACTACATCCTGGCCCCGGCGCGGCCCAACAAGCTGGTCGTGGTCGATACCCAGACAATGGCGGTCGAGACGGTGATCGAGATCGACGACGCCGGCCCCACGCCCATGGTGCCGATGGTCGCGCCGGACGGCAGGATCGCCTATGCCACGGTCAACAAGTCCGAAAGCCTGGTCAAGGTCGACCTCGTGACCGGCGAGACGCTGGGCCGCATCGACCTGTCCACCCCCGAGGAGCGGGTGAAAAGCCTGTTCGGCGCCGCGCTTTCCCCCGACGGCAAGACGCTGGCGATCTATGAAAGCCCGGTGAAGCTGGAGCTGACGCATTTCGAGGTCCAGCCCACCCGCATCGCGCTTTACGATGCCGAGACGCTGGAACGGCGCAAGGCCTTCGAGGCGCCGCGCCAGATCACTATGCTGGCCTGGGCCCGCGACGGCTCGAAGCTTTACGGGCTGGGCCGCGACCTGCATGTCATGGATCCCGAGACCGGCACGCTGATCGAGGACAAGCCGATCCAGAGCTGGGAGGCCGAGACCTATGCCCAGCCCGACGTGCTGGCGGTCTGGAACCAGCACGAAAGCTCGGGGGTGATGGCGACGCCCTTCTACACCGCGCGCAAGGACATCGACCCGGCAGATCCGGCAGCCTATCGCACCGGGTTGCTGACCATGGACCTGGAGACCGGCGAGATGGCGATGCGCGAAATCCGCATCATGGACGTGTTCTATTTCTCGACCGCGGTGAACCCGGCCAAGACCCGCGCCTTCGGCGCCTATAACGTGCTGGAAAGCTTCGATCTGGAAAAGAACGCCTCGATCAAGCGGGTGGCGCTGCCGCACAGCTATTATTCCGTGAACGTCTCGACCGACGGCAGCACGGTCTGGCTGGGCGGCGCGCTTGGCGACCTTGCCGCCTATGATGCCGAGACGCTGGAGAAGAAGGGCCAGGTCGACCTGCCAGGCAACGCCTCGATGTCGCTGGCCTCGGTGCGGCTGTTCACGCGGGACGAATGACATGCTGCGGGTGGGGGTGATCGACAGCGGCCCCGGCCCCGAGGACCCGGCCGAGGATGCCCGCGCCTTCATGGCCGACGGCTCGGCCATCCCCGCCCGGCCCGACCGGCTGGGCCACGGCACCGCCGTCGCCGCGATCATCCGCCGCGCCTGTCCGGGCGCGGCGGTCATCCATGCGCAGGTCTTCGACGACCGGCCTGTCACCAGCGCGCTGCGCGTCGCCGCCGCGCTGCGCTGGTTCGCCGCCATGGGCGAGGCCCGGCCCGAGGTGATCTGCATGAGCCTGGGCCTGAGCGCCGACCGCGCGCCGCTGCGCCGGGCCTGCGAGGCGCTGGTGGCCGGCGGCGCGGTTCTGGTCGCGGCGCATCCGGCCCGCGGCGCGCCCTGCTTTCCCGCCGCCTATCCCGGCGTGATCGCCGCCACCGGCGATGCGCGCTGCGGCTGGGATGATCTGTCGCAGCTTGGCCCGGCGCTGTTCGGCGCCTGGTGCAATTCGCCCGAGCACAGCCCGCCCGGGATGGGCGGCGCCAGCCTTGGCGCGGCGCGGGTCGCCGGCCATCTGGCGGCGTTCATGGCGGGGACGGGGCGGCTCGACGGGCCGGCCGCCATCGCCGCGCTGGCAGCGCGCGCGATCCATCACGGCCCGGAACGGAAATGCGGCCATGGATAGGCTGGCCGCCCGCCTTGCCCGGCTGATCTTCGGCCCCGAGGCGGCGGGCTGGCTGGCGCCGGTGATGGCGCGCGCCCTGCCCTCGGGGCTGGTGGTGCTGGCGGCCTCGCTTGCCGCGGCGGCGCTGGGGCTGGCCATGCCGATGCTGACCCGGCAGGTGATCGATGCCGGCATCATGGCGCTGGACATGGGCGCGCTGATCTTCTGGGCCGGGCTGTCCTTTGCGCTCGGCCTGGGCGCGGTGGGCTTCGGGATGGTGAACTCGATGCTGCACCTGCGCGCCTCGGCGCGGATGCTGGCCGATCTGCGCGGTGGGCTGTTCGGCGCGGCGCTGGCACGCGATCCCGACCACCCCGACCTGCCGCTGGGCGAGGCGATGGCGCGGCTCGACGGGGACTGCGCCGAGATCCAGGGCTTCGCCTTCGACACCGCCCTGGTCGCGGTCGGCGCGCTGTTCCGGCTGGCCGGCGGGCTGGGGCTGATGATCGCGCTGGACTGGCGCATGGCGGTCCTGCCGCTCTTGGCCGCGCCGTTCGAGCTGTGGTTCCTGTCCCGCGCCCGCCCCCGGACCCGCGCCCTGGCCGAGAAGGTGCGCAGCCAGCGCGGCGCGCTTTCCGCGCAGATGGCCGAGACGCTGTCGGCTCGCGCCACCCTGCGCGGACTGGGCGCGCTGGACCAGCGGGCGGCCAGATTCGGCGCCGCGCAGCAGGCGCAGATCGCCGGGCTGACCCGCCAGCGGCTCTGGTCCGAGACGGTGGGCGCGGTCAGCCAGACCATCACCGCCATCCTGCGCGGCACCATCCTGCTGGTCGGCGGCTGGCAGGTGGTCCGCGGCGAATGGCAGATCGGCACGCTGGTCGCCTTCCTTGCCTATGCCGGGATGATGTCGGGGCCGCTGCGCAACCTTCTGGGCCTCTACCATGCGCAGGCCCGGGCGCGGGTGGCGGCGGACCGGCTGGGCGCGGTGATCGCCTCGGCCCGTCCCGACGCGGGCGCCGAACCGCCGCCCGGCCCGCTGACCATCGCCCTGCGCGAGGCCCGGGCCGAGGGCGCCGCGCATCATTCGGTGACGGCCGTGATCCTGCCGGGCCAGCGCGTGCTGCTGGATGGGCCGTCGGGGATCGGCAAGTCGCGGCTGATGGCCGCGCTGACCCGCGACGCGCCGCTGGCCGAGGGAGCGGTGCGGCTTGCGGGCGCCGAGGTCGCGCATCTGCGCCCGCTGGCGCTCGCCGCGCGCATCACCCATCTGGCGCAGCGCCCGGCGATCCTGCGCGGCACGCTGGCCGAGAACCTGCGCCTGGCCGCGCCGGATGCGGGCGATGCCGCGCTGTGGCAGGCGCTGGAGGCCGCCGACCTGGCCGGATGGGCGCGGGCCGAGGCCGGGCTTGCCACGCCGGTCAGCGAAACCGGCACCAATCTGTCGGGCGGGCTGCGCCAGCGCATCGCCATCGCCCGCGCGCTGCTGCGCCCGGCCGAGGTGCTGATCTTCGACGAAGCCTTCTCGGAAATCGACGATGCCGCCTGCCGGCGCATCCTCGCCGCCATCGAGACCCTGCGGGCCGACGCCACGCGCATCTTCATCGCCCATAGCGGCCCGGCGCGCGAGGGGCGGTTCGATCAGCGGATCACGCTGACCTCCTCGGCGCCCATCTTCCTCAGCTCGCGCGGCGAAGCGCCATACCAGCGCGAGAAGGCGCGCGAAAAGGCGGTCTGATCGGAATAGCCCAGCAGCAGCGCGATCTCGCCGAACAGCCGGTCGCTGCGCACCAGTAGCGCGAAACCGTGGACGCGGCGGCATTCTTCGAGGATCTCGTGGAACGGCTGCCCCTCGGCGGCCAGCGCCCGGCGCAGCGAACGCTCGGACATGCCGAGCTGCGCGGCGATATGGGCCTGGTTGACCAGCCCGCGTTCCATCTGCGCCAGGATCAGCTGGTGCACCCGCTGCGCGACCGGAGTCTGCCGGCGCAGCTCGGTCAGCGCCTCGTCCAGCCGTTTCGACAGCGCCATGGCATCGCCTCCGGCCTCGGCGCGCAGCGTGTTGCCCAGCACGCGCGCGGAAAACACGATGCGGTTCTCGTCCTGGCCGAAGCGCGGCGTGCGGCCCAGGTGATGCGCCAGCACCCGCAGGTCGCGATCCGGCTGATGCTCGAAGCACAGGTCCTGTATCGCGCTGTTCGGCACCGCGTAGCGGTCGCAGATGCCGCGGATCAGCCCCAGCGTCAGCTCGGCATCCGCCCGGCGCGGCCAGATCCGCGGGTCGAGCACCCGGTAGCAGACATGCGCCTCGTCGCCGATCACCTCGAGCGAGACCCGGCTGTTCGATTGCAGCACCGGGAAGCCGCGGGCGAGGATGCGCAGCGCCTCGCCCAGCGTGCGGCGCGGGGCGACCGCGTCGCCCAGGATGCCGATGGCGGAAAGCTCCATCTCCTCGCCCGAGCGCCATGAGCGCAGGCCGTCGCTGCTGGCCGCGCGCTCCTGTTCGAGATGGTTGACGAAGGTCTGCAAGGGCATCGCCGGCACCGGGGCAGCGGCAGCCGGGGCGCCGTCCGCCTCGGACCCGATCAGCATGAATGCGATGGCTCCGCGAATCCATGACCCTTGCATGGCATTTCCCGTGGCTGCGCCGGGTGGCCGCTGTCTCGCGCCTTGCCCCGGCTATTTCCCTGTTGCGACAAAGTGTAGCATATCCGCCGGACGATCCCCAAGAATCGCCGCACCGCGCGGGCCTTGGGACGGGGCTTGCGAAAAACCGTTACAAATCCGCCGCTTTCCCGGATCATGCCGCAAAATCAGGCAGTTGCGGATTTGACATTTCCGGCCAGATTTCGGCCCGCGCCCCTCGGCCCCGGCGAATTGGCCGGATATGGCAAGAATCGGCCCGGCTTCTGCCCCAGACTTGCGCGACGCTTTTGGGGAGGGACGAAATGACGGAATACCGATTGCTGATCGACGGCCAGCTGGTCGCGGGCGACATGACCATGGAGGTCGTGAACCCGGCCAACGAACAGCTGCTGGCCGAAGCCCCCCGTGCCTCGGCGGCGCAGCTCGACGCGGCGGTGGCGGCGGCCAAGGCGGCCTTTCCCGCCTGGGCCGCCCGCCCGATCGAGGAACGGCGCGCGCTGATCCTGCAGATCGCCGACGGTCTGGAGGCACGGGCCGAGGAATTCGCCCGGCTGCTGACACAGGAACAGGGCAAGCCCCTGCCCGAGGCGCAGGCCGAGATCGCCTATACCTGCGCCTTCATCCGCCATCTGGCGAGCTATGACCTGCCGGTGAAGGTGATCGAGGACAGCGACAGCCGGCTGGTGCGGCAGTTCCGCAAGCCGCTGGGCGTGGTCGGGGCGATCATTCCCTGGAACTTCCCGGTGCTGATCGTGGCCTTCAAGCTGCCGCTGGCGCTGCTGGCCGGCAATACCATGGTGGTCAAGCCCGCGCCGACCACGCCGCTGACCACGCTGAAACTGGGCGAGATCATCGCCGGGATCCTGCCGCCGGGCGTGGTCAACATCGTCACCGACCAGAACGACCTGGGCGCGGCGCTGACCGCGCATCCGGATGTCGCCAAGATCTCGTTCACCGGCTCGACCGCGACCGGGCAGAAGATCATGGCCAGCGCGGCATCCACCATCAAGCGGCTGACGCTTGAGCTGGGCGGCAACGATGCGGCCATCGTGCTGCCGGGCGCCGATCCGGCCAAGGTCGCGCCGGGGCTTTTCGCCGGCGCCTTCATGAATGCCGGGCAGGTCTGCCTGGCGATCAAGCGCGCCTATGTGCACGATTCGATCTATGAGGAAGTCTGCGCCCGGCTGGCCGAGCTGGCCGAGGCCGCCGTGGTCGGCGACGGCTTGCAGCAGGGCACCACCATCGGCCCGCTGCAGAACCGCATGCAGTTCGAGAAGATCAAGGGCTTCCTCGATTCCGCCCGCGCCGACGGCCGCATCATCGCCGGCGGCGCGCTGACCGAGGGGCCCGGCTATTTCATCCGCCCGACCATCGTCGCCGACGTCAAGGACGGCGACCGCATCGTGGACGAGGAACAATTCGGCCCGATCCTGCCGGTGATCCGCTTCGAGGACGTGGAATCGGCGGTGGCCAGCGCCAACGGCATCGAGCTTGGCCTGGGCGGCTCGGTCTGGGGCGAGGATCGCGACCTGGCCCGCAGCGTCGCCGAGCGCATCGAAAGCGGCACGGTCTGGATCAACAAGCACCTGGATTTCGGCCCGAACATCCCCTTCGGCGGCGCCAAGCAATCCGGACTCGGCGTCGAGTTCGCCGAGGAGGGGCTAGCCGAGTTCACCCAGATCAGGATCGTGAACGAGGCGCGCTGACGGCAGGCGGGCGGGCCCGGCAGGGGCCGGCCGCGCCCCTGCCCTGCCGATCAGCCCGACAGATCCGGGCGGGATTGCCGCTGCGGCGCCGCGAAGGTCTTGCGGAACCAGCCCTGCAGCATCAGCTTGTCATGGACGAAGCGCCGCCCGTCGCCATGGCCGCGCGGGTTGGAAAGATAGTTCATGTCGGTCAGCCGCTCCTCGCCCGCGCGAACGACCGCACCACCCTGCAGCAGTCGATAGCGCAGATGGATGCGCGGCGGCGTGATGTCGCGCAGGAAGCGCACGTCGTGGAAACCGCTGCGCCAGGGCTCGAACTCGCCGGCAAGGTCGATGTCGAGCACCTCGACCTGCAGGCTTTGCCCGGCAGGCAGGTAGCGCGCGCCAAGCTCGGCGAACCAGCGGTCGAACTCGGCCAGCGCCGAGACGCGGCTGCGTTCGCGGCGAAACTCGCGGTCTCGGAAGGTTTCCGGCGCGACATAGGTTACGGTGACGCGCCCCTCGGCAAGCGCCGCCGGCCCCGCCATGGCGGCGGGCGCCGCAAGCCCCAGCGCAAGGGACAGGCAGAGGATTCTGAGCATGGCTTTGCCTTTCGCATTTCCAGCCCTGCGCAAGGATATGGGCAACCCGGCGGAAAAGTCAAAGCCGCGGCCTAGGCCCTGGCATCCTCCAGCATCATCCGCGCGGCCTTTTCCGCGATCATCATCACCGGGGCGTTGGTGTTGCCGCTGGTGATCGTCGGCATGACCGAGGCGTCGGCGATGCGCAGCCGGCCAAGCGCCCGCATCCGCAGCCGGGGGTCGACCACCGCACCGTCATCGGCGCCCATGCGGCAGGTGCCGACCGGGTGGAAGATGGTGGTGCCGACCGCGCCGGCCGCCTTGACCAGGTCCTCGTCGGTCTGGAAGGCGATGCCGGGGACGTATTCCTCGGGATTGAAGCGGTTGAAGGCCGGCTGCGCGGCGATCTTGCGCGCCAGGCGGATGGCGCGCACCGCCACCTCGCGGTCGGCCTCGGCCGAAAGGTAGTTCGGCCGGATCGCGGGATGGGCGCGGAAATCCGGCCCGGCGACATGGACCGAGCCGCGGCTTTCCGGCCGCAGGTTGCAGACCGAGGCGGTCATGGCCGGGAAGGGATGCACCGGGTCGCCGAACTTGTCCAGACTGACCGGCTGGACGTGGAATTCCAGATCCGGCGTCGCCTTGTCCGGCCCGGATCGGGTAAAGATGCCCAGCTGGCTTGGCGCCATCGACATCGGACCCGAGCGTTTCAGCAGGTATTCCAGCCCGATCGCCGCCTTGCCCAGCAGATGCGAGGCCTTCTCGTTCAGCGTCGGCACGCCGCGGACCTTGTAGACCAGCCGCAATTGCAGATGGTCCTGCAGGTTCTCGCCCAGGCCCGGCACCTCGATCTGCGGGGCGATGCCGGCGGCCTGAAGCACCTCGCCGCGCCCGACGCCGGAATGTTCCAGGATCTGCACCGACCCGATGGAGCCCGCCGCCAGCACCGTCTCGCGCGAAGCGCGGACCTCGCGGCGCTGGCCCTGATGGTGAAAGACGACGCCCGCGACCTCGCCCGCCTCGATCGCCAGCCGCTCGACCTCGGCGCCGGTCAGGATGCGCAGGTTCGGGCGGTTCCTGACCGGGCGCAGGAAGGCGCGGGCCGCGCTCCAGCGCCAGCCGCTGCGCTGGGTCACGTCGAAATAGCCGCCGCCCTCGTTGTCGCCGCGGTTGAAATCCTCGGTCCGCGGGATGCCGGCCTGTTCCGCCGCTTCCATGAAGGCGTCGAGCACCGCCCAGCGGACCCGCGCCGTCTCGACCCGCAACTCGCCGCCGGCGCCGTGCATGGCGTCGGCGCCGCGATAATGGTCCTCCTGCGCCTTGAACAGCGGCAGCACGTCGTCCCAGCCCCAGCCGGTGCAGCCAAGCTGGCGCCAATGGTCGTAATCCGCCGCCTGCCCGCGCATGTAGATCATGCCGTTGATCGAGGAGCAGCCGCCCAGCACCCGGCCGCGCGGATAAAGCAGCGCCCGGCCGTTCAGCCCCGGCTCGGGCTGGGTGCTGTAGCCCCAGTCGGTGCGCGGATTGCCGATGCAATAGAGATAGCCGACCGGGATATGGATCCAGTGGTAATTGTCGCGCCCCCCGGCCTCCAGCAGCAGCACGCGGGTGCCGGGATCGGCACTGAGGCGGTTGGCCAGCACGCAGCCGGCGCTGCCCGCGCCGATCACGATATAATCGTAGCTTTCCATCGGATACTCCATGCAGGGCCCCCGCAGCCACGCGAGGGCCGCGACATCACGATTCGCCCCTGAACCCGAGCCTTCTGCCGATCTTGGTTGCGAAGAACTCGCCCACCAGGCCGCGGCGGAACAGCAGCACGCAGACCATGAAGACCACGCCGGTGATGATGGTGACCGGGAAGTCGGAGGTGGCGAGGTAGTTCTGCAGCGTGACCACCAGCCCTGCGCCGACGATGGGGCCGAGCAGCGTGCCGATGCCGCCCAGAAGCGTCATCAGGATCACCTCGCCCGACATCTGCCAGGTGACGTCGGTTAGCGTCGCGAACTGGAAGATCAGCGCCTTGACCCCGCCGGCGAGCCCGGCCAGCGCCGCCGACATCACGAAGGCGCCCAGCTTGTAATGCTGCACCGAATAGCCCAGCGAGATCGCGCGGCTCTCGTTTTCCCGGATCGACTTCAGGATCATGCCGAAGGGCGAATTCACGAAGCGCCGGATGATCAGCAGCCCGATCACGAACACCGCCAGCACGAAGTAATACATGTTCATCGGCCGGTTCAGGTCGATCAGCCCGAACAGATGCCCGCGCGGCACCGACTGGATGCCGTCCTCGCCATGGGTGAAGGGCGCCTGCAGGCAGAAGAAGAAGAACATCTGCGACAGCGCCAGGGTGATCATGGCGAAATAGATGCCCTGCCGGCGGATGGCGATGGCGCCCATCACCAGCCCCAGCGCCGCCGCGCCGGCGACGCCCAGCAGGATGCCGGCCTCGGGCGACCAGCCCCAGACCTTGACCGCATGGGCGGTGAAATAGGCCGCGCCCCCGAAGAAGGTGGCATGGCCGAAGGACAGAAGGCCGGTATAGCCCAAGAGCAGGTTGAAGGCCGAGGCGAAGAGCGCGAAGGCCAGAAGCTTCATCAGGAAGATCGGATAGAGGAACATCGGCGCCACCAAGAGCCCGGCCAGCGCGACGGCGACCAGCAGCAGCCGGACCTGCCCGGCGCGGGGATGGGCCGCGACATGGTCCGAGGCGACGGTTTCGGATTTTGCGGCCATGTCAGGCATCCTTTCCGAAAAGGCCCGCGGGCCGAAGGATCAAGACGATCGCCATGATGACGAAGATCACGATGTTCGAGGCCTCGGGGTAGAAGACCTTGGTCAGCCCCTCGACCACGCCCAGCATGTAGCCGGTGACGATGGCGCCCAGGATCGAGCCCATGCCGCCGACCACCACCACGGCGAAGACGATGATGATCAGGTTCGACCCCATCAGCGGGCTGACCTGATAGACCGGCGCCGCCAGCACCCCCGCGAAACCCGCAAGCCCGGCGCCAAGCGCATAGGTCAGGGTCAGCAGCAGCGGCACGTTGACGCCGAAGGCCTGCACCAGCATCGGGTTCTCGGTCGCGGCGCGCAGATAGGCGCCGAGCTTGGTCTTCTCGATCAGCAGCCAGACCCCGATGCAGGTCGCCAGCGAGGCGATGACCACCCAGCCGCGATAGATCGGCAGGAACATGAAGCCCAGGTTCACCGCCCCGGTCAGCTGCGCGGGCGGCGCATAGGGCTTGCCCGAGGCGCCGAAGAAATAGCGAAACGTCCCCTCGATCGCCAGCGCCAGCCCGAAGGTGAAGAGAAGCCCGTAGAGATGGTCGAGCTTGTAGAGCCGCGACAGCATGGTCTTTTCCACCAGCGCCGCGAACAGGCCCACCGCCAGCGGCGCCAGCAGCAGCGCCAGCCAGTAGTTGATGCCGCCCACGGTCAGGAGCAGCAGCGCCACGAAGGCGCCCAGCATGTATTGCGCGCCATGGGCGAAGTTGATGACCCGCAAGAGCCCGAAGATCACCGCAAGGCCCAGCGACAGCAGCGCGTAGAACGAGCCATTGATCAGCCCGACCAGCAACTGCCCCATCAGGGCCTGAATGGGAACGCCGAAGATCATCGTCATGTCACACCCCCAGTTCCCGATGCAGCATGTCCATCTGCGCTTGCAGCTCCGCGACCGGGAATTCCGCCGTCATCCGGCCGTGATCCATCAGGTAGAAGCGGTCGGCGACCTTGGCGGCGAAGCGGAAGTTCTGCTCGACCAGCACCACGGTCATGCCGCGGCTTTTCAGCTTTTGCAGCACCTCGCCGATGGCCTGGATGATGACCGGCGCCAGCCCCTCGGTCGGCTCGTCCAGCAAAAGGCAGCGCGCCCCGGTGCGCAGGATGCGCGCCATGGCCAGCATCTGCTGCTCGCCCCCCGACAGCTTGGTGCCCTGCGAATTGCGGCGTTCCTGCAGGTTCGGGAACAGCGCGTAGATCTCCTCGACTGACATGCCGCCCTCGGCGACCTTCGGCGGCAGCATCAGGTTCTCCTCGACCGAGAGGCTGGCGAAGATGCCGCGCTCCTCGGGCACGAAGCCCAGGCCGGCGCGGGCGGTCTGGTGCAGGGGCAGCGCCGTCATGTCCCGCCCGGCGAATTCGATCTTGCCGGTGCGCTTGCGCAGGATGCCCATGATCGCGCGCAGCGTGGTGGTCTTGCCCATGCCGTTGCGGCCCAGGATGCAGATGGTCTCGCCCTCGGCGACGGTCAGGTTCACGCCGTGCAGGACATGGCTTTCGCCATACCAGGCATGCAGGTCGCGGACGTTCAGAAGCGGCGCGCTCATGCCTCGGACCCCATATAGGCGGTGCGCACGCGCGGATCGGCCGAGACGGCGGCATAGTCGCCCGCCGCGATGATCTCGCCGCGCTGCAGCACGGTGACGTGGTGGCAGATATTGGCCACGACGCTCAGATTGTGCTCGACCATCAGCACGGCGCGCTCGGCGGCGACGTCGCGGATGATCCCGGCGACCATGGCCACGTCCTCCTGCCCCATGCCGGCCATCGGCTCGTCGAGCAGCAGCACCTCGGGGTCCAAGGCCAGCGTCGTCGCGATCTCCAGCACGCGCTTCCTGCCATAGGACAGGTCGGCGGCGCGGTGGTCGCGCCAGCGCGCCAGGCCCAGCTGCTCGATCAGCTGGTCGGCGCGCGCGTCCAGCCGGTCCAGCGACGAGAGCGGCAGCCAGAACTGCACCGCCAGCCCCGCCGGCCGCTGCAACGCCACCTTGACGTTCTCGCGCACCGTCAGATGCGGGAACACCGCCGAGATCTGGAACGACCGCACCAGCCCCATCCGCGCCACCTTGTCGGGCTTGGTATTGGTGATGTCCTGGCCCAGCAGCGTGATCTGGCCCCGCGTCGGCTGCAGGAACTTGGTCAAGAGGTTGAACACCGTGGTCTTGCCGGCGCCATTGGGCCCGATCAGCGCATGGATGCGCGCGTGCTCCACGTCCAGGTCGACGTTGTTCACCGCCGTGAAACCGGCGAAATCCTTCCCAAGGCCGCGGGCGGACAAAACCACCCGCGGCTCGGCCTGCGTTGCCACAGATGCCGCCATCACTGGACCAGCGGGCAGCCGCTGTCGGCGGGCTTCAGGAAGGCCTCGTCCCCCGGGATGGTGGCCAGGACGTTGTAATAGTCCCAGTCCTCGGTCACGTCGCCGGGGGCCTTGACCTCCATCAGGTAGACGTCCTTGATCAGCCGGCCATTGGGCCCGACCTTGCCGCCCTGGGCGAAGACGTCGTCGACCGGCATCTCGTGCATCTTGGCGGCGACGGCCTCGGTCTCGTCGGTGCCCGCCTCCTGGATCGCCTTGAGATACTGGGTGACCGCCGAATAGGTGCCGGCATGGACCATGTTCGGCATGACGCCGGTGCGTTCCTTGAAGCGTTCGCCGAACTCGCGCGATTCCGGGTTGCGGTTCCAGTAGAAGCTTTCCGTCAGCGTCAGCCCCTGCGCGGCATCCAGCCCGATGCCATGCACCTCGGCCAGGGTGAAGAGCAGCGCCGCAAGGCGCTGGCCGCCGGCGGTGATGCCGAATTCCGCCGCCTGCTTGATGGCGTTCTGCGTGTCCATGCCGGCATTGGCCAGGCCGATGACCTTGGCGCCCGAAGCCTGCGCCTGCAGCAGGAACGAGGAATAATCCGTCGTCGCCAGCGGGTGGCGCACCGCGCCCGCGACCGTGCCGCCCTGCGACTTGACGAAATTGCCGGTCTGCTCCTCCAGCGAATAGCCGAAGGCATAGTCGGCGGTCAGGAAGAACCAGCTGTCGCCGCCTTCCTTCACCAGCGCGCCGCCGGTGCCCACCGCCAGCGCATGGGTGTCATAGGCCCAGTGGAAGCCGTAGGGGGTGCATTGCGCCCCGGTCAGCTCGGTCGTGGCGGCGCCGGTGTTGACGGTGATCTTCTTCTTTTCCTGGCTCAGCGCCTGCACCGCCAGGCCGACCGAGGAGGTGGTCAGCTCCATGATCGCATCGACCTGTTCGGTGTCATACCATTGCCGGGCGATGTTCGAGGCGATGTCGGGCTTGTTCTGGTGGTCGGCGGTGACGACCTCGATGGGCGCGTCCAGCACCGTGCCGCCGAAATCCTCGACCGCCATCCGCGCCGCCTCATAGGAAAACTTGCCGCCGAAATCGGCATAGACCCCCGACTGGTCGTTGAGGATGCCGATCCTGACCTTGCCGTCCGAGATCTCGGCCAAGGCAGGCGTGGCAACAAGGCCGACCGCGGTGGCCGACAGCAGAAACTTTCGCATTATGTCCTCCCGAAGGCGCGCTCCTTCCGCCGGCCGCTTTGGCGGGCCGGGTGGGAACGCTGTCCTGTCCATGACGAGGGGCGACTCCCGCGCCCGCTCATCCGAACGATGCAGGTAATTCGGCTTTGACACAAGTGTTCAGATCGGTTTAATTTCTTACAGGACCTGTGCGTTTTCGAACAGATGGCCAATCTCAGCTGGGACGATCTGCAATTCTTTCTGGCGGTTGTGCGCGAAGGCCAGTTGTCGCGCGCCGCGCGGCATCTGGGCACCTCGCATGTCACCGTCTCGCGCCGCATCGACCGGCTGGAGCAGGCGCTGAACACCCGGCTGTTCGAGCGCAACCCCCGCGGCTATGAACCGACGCCCGCCGGCCAGCGCCTGATCGAGGCCGCCGAGCGCATGGAGGAGGCCGCCGGGCTGATCCCGCTGGACCAGGCCAGCGCCCCGGGACAGGCGCGGCCCTTGCGGCTGGCCATGCCCGAAGGCTTCGGCAGCCTGTTCTCGACCCATCTGCTGCCCGCCTTCATCGCGCGCTTCCCGCTGATCTCGCTGGAACTCGTCACCATGCCGCAGGTGCTGTCGCTGTCGCGGCGCGAGGCGGATATCTCGATCACGCTGGACCCTGTGACCAGCGGCCCCTATCGCTCGGAGCGGCTGGCGGATTACACCCTGCATCTCTATGCCACCCGCGAGCATCTGCGCGGCCTGCCGCCCATCGACGGCCCCGAGGATCTGCGCCAGCTGCGTTTCATCGGCTATATCGAGGAGATGATCTTCGCCCCCGGCCTGGACTATCTGGGCGAGATCCATCCCGCCATCCGGGCCAGCGTCAAAAGCTCCAGCATCTTCAACCAGCTGGCGGCGGTGCGCAACGGGCTGGGGATCGGCGTGCTGCCCTGGTATATCGCCGCGAAATATCCCGAGCTGCAGATCGTGCTGCCCGACCGGGTCCGGCTGACCCGGACCTATTGGCTGACCTGCCATCGCGACCTGCGGGTGATGCAATGGGTGCGGGCGGTGATCGGCTTTCTGTCGGCCAGCCTGGCCGAGCGCGGCCACGAGCTGTCCCGCCCCATGGACCATGCCGGGCCGGGCTGACCGCGGCGCGCGCCCCGCCTGAAGGCCGGGATCAGCGCCGGCCCCGGGCGGCCAGCCCCATCTCGGCGCGGTATTTCGCCACCGTGCGGCGCGACAGGGCGATGCCATGCCCGGCCAGCCGCTGCGCCAGCGCCGCGTCCGATATCCGCTGTCCCGCCGGCCAGTCCGCGATCAGCCGGCGCAGCGCCTCCTGCGCCTCGCCGCGGCTCAGATCGGGATTGCGCGGGCTGGCCGGGATGCGCAGCAATTGGCGCAGCAGCACCGTGCCGCGCGGTGTCCGCATGGCCACGCCCGCCACCGCCCGGCTGACGGTGCTTGTCGCAAGCCCCAGCCGTCCAGCCAGTTGGGCCATGGTCAGCGCCCGCAAGGCCCCCTGCCCGCGCAGCCAATCCGCCTGCGCCTCGGCCAGCGCCGAGGCGATGCGCAGCAGGCTGGCGCCGCGTGCCTCGCAACCCGTGATCAGGGCACGGGCAAGGGCGGCCTGCCCGGCGGCGCCCGCGCCGGCGCGCAGCGTCGGGGCCGGTGCGTCCAGCGGCAGGACACGGCCGTCCGCCGTCAGCTCCAGTTCGGGCGCCATGGAGGGTGTCATGTCCTCGGAGAGCGGAAAGGGCGACAGGGCGCGCAGATCGGCCAGCATCCCGGCCGCGTCCTCGGCATCGCAGCCGCAATGCGCCCGGATCGCCGCCAGATCGCCCGAGGCGGCCAGGTCCAGCCGCTGCAACAGCCGCTCGATCATCGGGTCCAGCCGTCCCCGCGCCCGCAATTGCAGCCGCAGGCACTCGGCCAGATCGCGAGCGAAGATGCCGGGCGGGTCGAGGCCCTGAAGGACGGGCAGCAGCGCCTCGATCCGCGCGGCCGGCACCGCCAGCCAGCCGGCGATCTCGGGCAGCGGGTCGGCGAGCCAGCCGCGCTCGTCCAGGCAATGCACCAGCGCCCGGGCCAGATCGGCCTCGTCCCGGGTCAGGCGCAGCAGCCCGATCTGCGCGGCCAGCGCCTGCCTTGCCGTCAGCGCCTCGGGCGTCTCGACCAGGTCCAGGCACGGGTTCCGCGCCGCCTCCAGCCGCAGACGGCGGCGCAGGCGCGCGCCATCCATATGCAGCAGGTCCAGCGACAGCCGCATCTGCTGGCTCAGCGCAAGGCCGCGGATCTGGCGCTGCTGCTGGTTCTGCATCCCCCACCCCTGTGGCGCCACAGTGTTGCACGGCCATGCAACAGCCCGGCGCGAAAACCCCGGCAAACCCTGCGCCAGAAAATTGGCACGGCCGTTGCTTGCATGATGGGCAGGGAGGACAGACATGGTCAAGGTCGGCATCATCGCCAATCCGATTTCGGCCCGCGACATCCGGCGGGTGATCTCGCATGCGGGCAACCTGCCCATCAACGACCGCGCCAATATCGTGCTGCGCATGATGGCCGGGCTGGCCGCGTCCGGCGTCGATGAGGTGGTGGTCATGCCGGAAAACGGCGGCATCCGCTTTCACCTGGAACGCAGCATCCAGCGCGAGCTTCGACTCGGCCACGGGAATTTCCCGCGCCTGCGCTATCTGGACATGCCCGTCACCGCCACGCCCGAAGACAGCGCCCGCGCCGCGCGGATGATGGCCGGGGACGGCGTGGGCGCCATCGTGGTTCTGGGCGGCGACGGCACCAGCCGCGTCGTGGTGGGGGCCTGCGGCGCGGTGCCGGTGGCCGGGGTCTCGACCGGCACCAACAACGCCTTTCCCGAGCTGCGCGAGCCGACGATCACCGGCCTCGCCGTGGGGCTGGCCGTCACCGGGCAGGTGCCCGAGGCCGTGGCGCTGCGGCCGAACAAATGGCTGGAGGTGACGCTGGGCGAGCGGCGCGAGATCGCGCTGGTCGATGTCGCCGTGGTCGAGGACCGCTTCGTCGGGGCCCGCGCCATCTGGAAGGCCGCCGGGTTCCGCGACCTGTTCGTGACCTTCGGCCTGCCGCAGGCCATCGGCATGTCGGCCATCGTCGGGCTCTGCGACCCGGTGGACCGCGCCACGCCCGAGGGCCGGCATGTCCGCCTGTCGCCCGATGCGCCGCGCCAGTTGCTTGCCCCCATCGCGCCGGGGCTGATCGACCGGGTGGGCATCGCCGGCATCGCGCGCATGGCGCCGGGCCGGGCGCATCGCCCCTCGATCCCCGCCGGCACGCTGGCCTTCGATGGCGAGCGCGAGCTGACATTCACCGAAAGCGACCAGGTCTCGGTGCGGCTGGTGCCCGACGCCTTCCGCACCATCGACGTGCCCGCCTGCATGGCCCATGCCGCGCAGGCCGGGCTGTTCATCCGCAACCCAGACTGAACCAGACAAGGGAGGAGTTCATGTCCAATCCGTTTCCGCTGCCCAAGGAGCGGCTGCTTGAAGCCTATCGCAAGATGCGCACCATCCGCGATTTCGAGGAACGGCTGCATGTCGATTTCGCCCGCGGCGAGATCCCGGGCTTCGTGCATCTTTACGCCGGCGAGGAGGCGACGGCGGTCGGCATCATGATGCATCTGCACGACCGCGACCGCATCGCCTCGACCCATCGCGGCCATGGCCATTGCATCGCCAAGGGCGTCGACGTCAAGGCGATGATGGCCGAGATCTATGGCAAGGCCACCGGCTGCTGCGCCGGCAAGGGCGGCTCGATGCATATCGCCGACCTGTCCTTGGGGATGATGGGCGCGAACGGCATCCTGGGCGCCGGCGCGCCCTTGGTCTGCGGCGCGGCGCTGGCGGCGCAGAAGCTGGGCCATGACGGCGTCGGCATCACCTTCTTCGGCGACGGCGCCTCGAACCAGGGCACGGTGCTGGAAAGCATGAACCTGGCCGCGATCTGGAACCTGCCGGTGATTTTCGTGGTGGAAAACAACGGTTATGCCGAATCGACCTCGGTCGATTACGCCACCGCCTCGGACAGCTACGTGGACCGGGCGACCGGCTTCGGCATGCCGGGGATCACCGTGGACGGGCTGGATTTCTTCGCCGTCCACGAGGCGGCGGGCGAGGTCATCCGCCGCGCCCGCGAAGGCGCCGGCCCGACGCTGCTGGAGTGCAAGAACGTCCGCTTCTTCGGCCATTTCGAAGGCGACGCCCAGACCTACAAGGCGCCGGGCGAGAACGAATACAACCGCGCGCACAACGATTGCCTGAAGCTGTTCCGCCAGAAAGTGACCGAGGCCGGGGTGATCTCGGATGCCGAGCTGGACGCCATCGACGCCGAGGTGGCGGCGCTGATCGACGAGGCGGTGGTCGAGGCCATCGCCGCGCCGCTGCCCGGCCCGGAACAACTGACCACCGACGTTTACGTGTCCTATTGAGGGAGGGGAAACCATGGCACGCATCATCAGCATGAAGGACGCGGTGAACGAGGCGCTGGATCAGGAGATGAGCCGCGACCCCACCGTGATCATGATGGGCGAGGATATCGTCGGCGGCGCCGGCGCGCAGGGCGAGGACGACGCCTGGGGCGGCGTCCTCGGTGTCAGCAAGGGGCTTTACGCCAAGCATCCGAAGCAGATGATCGACACGCCGCTGTCGGAAAGCGCCTATGTCGGCGCGGCGGTGGGCGCGGCGACGGCGGGGCTGCGGCCGGTGGCGGAACTGATGTTCGTCGATTTCATCGGCGTCTGCCTGGACCAGGTGTTCAACCAGGCAGCGAAGTTTCGCTACATGTTCGGCGGCAAGGCGGAAACCCCGGTGGTGATCCGGGCGATGTGCGGCGCGGGCTTTCGCGCGGCGGGCCAGCACAGCCAGATGCTGACGCCGCTTTTCACGCATCTGCCGGGGCTGAAGGTGGTCTGCCCCTCGAACGCCTATGACTGCAAGGGTCTGCTGATCCAGGCGATCCGCGACAACGACCCGGTGATCTTCCTCGAACACAAGAACCTTTACGCCAGCACCTGCGACGTGCCCGAGGAACCCTATGCCATCCCCTTCGGCGAGGCGAACATCGTCCGCGAGGGCGCGGACGCCACCATCGTCACCTATGGCCAGATGGTCGGCCGCTCGCTGGAAGCCGCCGAGCTGCTGAAGAAGGACGGCGTCGATGTCGAGGTGATCGACCTGCGCACGCTGTCGCCCATCGACATGGACACGGTGCTGGAAAGCGTCGAGGCGACCGGCCGGCTGGTCTGCGTGGACGAGGCGAACCCGCGCTGTTCCATCGCCGCCGACATCGCCGCCACCGTGGCGCAGGACGCCTTCGGCGCGCTCAAGGCACCCATCCAGATGGTGACGCCGCCGCATGCGCCGGTGCCCTTCTCGCCCTCGCTGGAGGACGCCTATGTGCCCTCGGCCGAGCGTATCGCCGCGGCCGTTCGCAAGACGCTGGAGAACTGACATGGCAGACATCACCCCGATCCTGATGCCGAAATGGGGGCTCTCGATGCGCGAGGGCAAGCTGGCGGCCTGGCACGTGGCCGAGGGCGCCGAGATCAAGCCCGGCGACGAGATCATGGATGTCGAGACCGACAAGATCGCCAATGTGGTCGAGGCCGCCGACGGGGGCCTCTTGCGCCGCCGCGTCGGCATCGAGGGCGAGACCTATCCGGTGCGCGCGCTGCTGGCGGTGATGGCGCCGGAATCGGTGCCGGACGCGGAAATCGACGCCTATGTCGCCGCCTATCAGGCGCCCTCGGCCGGCGACGAGGACGAGAATGCCGGACCCGCCTATCAATATGCCGACCTGCCCATGGGCCGCATCCGCTATGCCGAGCGTCCGGGCGAGGGCGCGCCGCTGGTGCTGATCCACGGCTTCGGCGGCGATCTGGACAACTGGCTGTTCAATATCGACGCGCTGGCGGAAGCCGCGCCGGTCTATGCGCTGGACCTGCCCGGTCATGGCCAGTCGGTGAAATCCGCGCGCCCGGCCGGGCTGGGGCTGATGGTGGAAACCGTCCTGGCCTTCCTCGACCATATCGGCGCGGACAGGGCGCATCTGGCCGGCCATTCCATGGGCGGGCTGGTCGCCGGCACGCTGGCGGCGCAGCACCCGGCGCGCGCCGCCTCGGTCACGCTGATCTGTCCGGCGGGCCTCGGGTCCGAGATCAATGCCGAATACATCGACGGCTTCGTGCAGGCCGCCGGGCGCAAGGACCTGAAGCCGGTGCTGGCGCATCTGTTCAGGGACCAGTCGCTGGTCAGCCGCGCGATGGTCGAGGACCTGCTGAAATACAAGCGCCTCGACGGGGTGCAGGATTTCCTGGCCGAACTGGCCGGAAACCTGTTCCGCGAGGGCCGGCAGGCCGAGCGACTGGCCGAGGCGCTGGCCGCCTCGGGCGTGCCGGCGCAGGTGATCTGGGGCGAGGCCGATGCGATCATTCCCGCCGCCCATGCCGAAAGCCTGCCGGGGGCGTCGCGCCATGTCATCCCGGACGCCGGCCACATGGTGCAGATGGAGCAATCGGCCGAGGTCAACCGCCTGATCCGCGACTTCATCGCCTGACAATCCGGCCGTCCCCTCGCGGGCGGCCCTTTGCAATGGGAGGAGAGAGATGAGCAATTCCGTCGAAGGCCGCGTGGTCATCGTCACCGGCGCGGGCCGCGGCATCGGGCGTTCCATCGCCGAAGGGCTGGCGCAGGCCGGCGCCCGGGTGGTGATCGCCGACATCGCCGCCGATACCGCCGAATCCACCGCCGCCGAGATCCGCGAGGCGGGCGGGCAGGCCATCGGCCTTGCCGTCGATGTGACCGACCGCGCCAGCACGCGCGCGCTGATCGCCCGCACCGCCGCCGAACATGGCCGGCTGGACGCCATGTTCAACAATGCCGGCATCGCCCAGGTCAAGCCGTTCAACGACATCACCGAGGACGACTGGCACCGCGTCATGGACGTGAACGCCATGGGCGTGCTGATCGGCATCCAGGAGGCGGCGAAGCAGTTCATCGCCCAGGGCGGCGGCGGAAAGATCGTCAACACCGCCTCGATTGCCGGCAAGCAGGGCTACGAGCCCTTGGCGCATTACTCGGCCAGCAAGTTCGCCGTGGTGGCGCTGACCCAGGCCGCGGCCCGCGCCTTCGGCAGGCACGGCATCTGCGTCAACGCCATCTGCCCCGGCGTGGTCGCCACCGACATGTGGAAGCTGATCGACAAGGGCTTCAAGGACGAGGGGCTGACCCAACGCGACAACGAGGCTTTCGAGGGCTTCTCGGCCGACATCCTGCTGGGCCGCCCGTCGCGCCCCGAGGATCTGGCCGGCGTCTCGATCTTCCTCGCCTCGGCCGGGTCGGATTACATGACCGGGCAAAGCCTGGTCGTCGACGGCGGCATGGTGCTGCTATGAGCGCGAAACAGAAACTGGCCGAGATGAACGCGCGCGCCGCCGCGCTTTACAAGGCCGACGGCAAGACCATGTCCGCATTCCGCGGGCTGATGCTCGCCGCCAACCGCGAGGGCAAGGTCAGCCCCGCCATGAAGGAAATGATCGCCATCGCCGTCGCCATCGGGCGCGGCTGCGAGGATTGCATCGTCTTTCACGCCAGCGAGGCCAAGGCCCACGGCGCCAGCCGCGAGGAACTGCTGGAGGTGCTGGCCGTCGCCATCGAGATGTCGGGCGGGCCGGGCACGGTCTATGCCGCCAAGGCGCTGGCCGCCTTTGACGAATTGTAAGGGGGAACACCATGAAAGCCTTGCGTTTCCATGCCGCGCGGGACCTTAGGGTCGAGGATATTCCCGAACCGCCCCGGCCCGGTCCCGGGCAGGTGCTGATCCGCAACCGCCATGTCGGCATCTGCGGCACCGACCTGCACGAATACGCCTCGGGGCCGATCTTCATTCCGACCGCGCCGCATCCCTATTCCGGCGCCCATGGCCCGCAGGTGCTGGGCCACGAATTCGGCGGCGAGGTGCTGGCGGTGGGCGAGGGCGTGACCAAGGTGGCGCCCGGCGACCGGGTGGCGGTGCAGCCGCTGATCATGCCGCGCGGCGGCGAGCATTTCGCCGACCGCGGCTGGCACAACCTCTCGGGCAGTCTGGCGCTGGTCGGGCTGTCCTGGGTCTCGGGCGGCATGGCCGAGATGGCGCTGCTCAACGATTACAATGTCGAGAAGATCCCCGACGGCATGAGCGACGAGGAGGCGGCGCTGGTCGAGCCGACCGCCGTCTGCGTCTATGCCTGCGACCGGGGCCGGATCACCGCCGGGGATTCGGTGCTGGTGACGGGCGCCGGGCCCATCGGCATCCTGGCGCTGCTGACCGCGCGGGCCTTCGGCGCGACGCGGCTGTTCGTGTCGGACGTGAACGACACGCGGCTGCGGCTCGCCGCCGAGGTGGTGCCGGGTGTCGTCGCCATCAACCCCGCGCGCGAGGATGTGGGCGAGCGGGTGCGCGCCGGCACCCAAGGCGGCATCGGCTGCGACGTGGCGCTGGAATGCGTCGGCAATGAACGGGCGCTGCAATCCTGCCTGGACGCGGTGCGCAAGCAGGGGGTGATCGTGCAGACCGGCCTGCATCCCGGCAAGGGCAGCGTGGATTTCTTCCAGCTGACCTTCAAGGATGCCGAGATCCGCGGCTCGTGGTGCTATCCGACCCATGGCTGGCCGCGCACCATCGAGCTGATCGCCTCGGGCGCGATCCCGGCCAGGCGGGTGGTGACGAAGCGCATCGCGCTGGACGAGGCGGTGGCCGAGGGGTTCGAGGCGCTGCTGGACCCGGCCGGCAGCCAGCTGAAGATCCTGATCGACCTGTCGCGCTGACGGCCCGCGCCTGCGGCAAGATTTCTGCCCCGGCGCGGCCCGGCCCGTGCTATGGTCGCGCCGGGCTTTGGGAGGAGCCGATGCGGGGAATGCCGGATACCGGGACGCATGTCCTTGAAGTCATTCGCGTGGCCGAGGGCGAACCTTCGCCGCGCCGCGATGCCGATGTGCTGGCCTCGTGGCGGCGCTGCGTGAACGAACACCAGCTCGACCCCGGCCGCCATGCCGGGCCGCGCATCGTCACCCAGCAGGAACTGCGCCAGCACCGCCAGGAATCCGAGGAATTGCTGGGCATGGCCCGGCACGGCATGGAGGACCTTTACCGCCGCGTGAACACGATGGGCTATGTCCTGCTGCTGTCCAATGCGCGCGGCGTGACCGTCGATGCCATCGGCGACGCGGAACTGGACCGCGAGCTGCGCCATGCCGGCCTGATCGCCGGCTCGGAATGGCATGAAAGCCATGTCGGCACCAACGGCGTGGGCGCCTGCCTCGCCACCGGGCGGGCGATCACCGTGCATCGCACCGACCATTTCGACCTGGCGCTGACGCCGCTGTCCTGCACCGCCGTGCCGGTGCATGACACGCGCGGCGGGCTGATCGGGGTGCTGGACCTGTCGCATCTGCAGGCGCCGCAGGACAAGATGAGCCAGGCGCTGACGCTGGAGGTGATGAAATCCTGCGCCCGCCGCATCGAGATGGCCAATCTGGTGCGCCGGCACCGCGCCGACTGGATCCTGCGGCTGAACCCCTCGCCCGAATTCCTGGACGTGGACCCGATGGCCGCGGTCGCCATCGACGCAGGGGGCCGCATCAGCGGCATGACCAACAACGCGCGCGAGCTTCTGGCCGGCGGGCCGGCCGAGGCGCTGATCGGCCGGCGCTTCGACGACATCTTCGCCTGCGACCTGGACGACCTGCCCAAGCTGTCGCGCGCCATGGCCCCGGTCGACGGCGCGCTGGAGATGCAGGCCGGCGGGCTGATCTTTGCCCGCGCCGTGCCGCCCACCGCGCCGCCGCGCCGGGCCGCGGAGACCAGCCTGCCCCAGCCGCTGCGCGCGATCCATGGCGGCGACCCGGCCATGCAGCGCCTGGCCGAGCGCGCCGCCAAGGTGGTGGACCGCCAGATCAGCGTCATTCTGCGCGGCGAGACCGGCACCGGCAAGGAATTCATCGCCCGCGCCATGCATGCCTCGTCCCGGCGGCGGGGTTCCTTCGTGGCGATCAACTGCGCCGCCCTGCCCGAGGCGCTGATCGAAAGCGAGCTGTTCGGCTATGCCCCGAACGCCTTCACCGGCGCCCATGCCCGCGGCAAGAAGGGCCTGATCCGCGAGGCGCATGGCGGCACGCTGTTCCTGGACGAGATCGGCGACATGCCGCTGGCCCTGCAGGCGCGGCTGCTGCGCGTGCTGTCCGAGCGCGAGGTGCTGCCGGTCGGTGCCACCCGCGCCGAGCCGGTGGACATCCGGGTCATCTCGGCCTCGCATCGCGACCTGGCCGGGCTGGTGGCCGAGGGGCGGTTCCGGCAGGACCTGTATTACCGGCTGAACGGGCTGGTGCTGGACATCCCGCCGGTGCGGGCGCGGGCAGACCTGGAATGGCTGATCGCCCGCATCGCCGCCGCGACCGAGGGCAGGCCGCGCTTCTCGCCGCAGGCCATGGTGCTGCTGCTGGCGCATGACTGGCCCGGCAATGTGCGCGAGATCGTCAATCTCTGCACGCTTTGCGCGGCGCTCTGCGACGGCGCCACGGTCGGCCCCGAGGATCTGCCCGATGAGATCGGCGCGGCGCAGGCGACCGCCCGACCCGGCCCCGACGGGACCGAGCGCGCCGGGCTGCGCCGGCTGATCGCGGAATGCGAGGGCAATATCTCGGCCGTGGCGCGGCAGGCGGGGGTGGACCGCAGCACGATCTATCGCCGCATGCGCAGGCTTGGCCTGAACGAGGATCCAAGAGGTGGCCCGGCCGCTGGCTGACCGCCCGGTTCCTGGCCCGGCCGCCGGAATATCCGAAAGGAGCGGAGCAAAAAATCGGGCTCGCATGTCGGTTCCCGCGCTGGCCGGCCATGCGTTGGCCCTTGCATCCGCTGCGATCGAAGAAAGAAGACGATCATGCGCGCCATGGCACTGGTCAGGGCCGACGAGGACAGCGAGGCCGGCGTGAGGCCGACCAGCCGGGAGCTGGAGGAAATGACCCGCTTCAACGAAAGGCTTGCCGAGGCGGGGGTGATGCCGGCGAGAGGCTGCACCGCAGCAGCCGCGGCCACCGCATCCGCTTCGGCGCCGCCGGGCCGGTGGTGCTCGACGGGCCTTTCGCCGGGACAGGGAGCCGGTGGCGGGCTTCTGGCTCTGGAAGGTCGGCTCGCGGCAGGAGGCGCTGGACCGGGCGAGGCAGGCCCCCTCCGCAGCGGCGAGCCGGAGTTGCGCGCGATCTTCGAAAGCGAGGAATGCGGCGAGGAGCCGACCCCCGATCTGCGCGCCCGCGAGACGGACCTGCGCCGCAAGCTGGAATAACCGGCGGCGCGGACAACCCTCTGGCGCAGCGCCCCGAAGCGATGGGATAAAGGTCCGTGCCGGGCCAAAGGGGGATGGATGATGCGCTATTTCGATTTCAGCTCGTGGCAGGGGATCCTGACGACGCTGCTGGGCCTTGCGCTGTTCACGCTGATCGGCGTGGGCATCCGGGTGCTGATGCTGCTGACCATCCAGCAGCGCCAGCAGCGCATGAACCGCCAGATCAACGAGCGCCTGCGCACGCTGATCGCGGCCTACAAGGTGCTCGGCGGCTCTTTCACCGGCGAGCTTCTGGTCGATCCGGCGCATCTGCGCGACCTGCGGCAGCAGGCCCAGACCGCCGGCGCGGAAGAGGCCGGCGGCTCGGACCGCGCCCGCCGCATCCGCGACGCGGTCGAGGCGGCGCTGTCCGACATCATCCTGCTGGGCACCGAGGAACAGGTCCGCCTGGCCAGCCATGCCGCGGCCGAAATGGCCGCCGGCCGGCCGATCCATACCGCCGAGCTGGTCGTCTCGCTGCGCGATTTCATCCGCAAGGCGCTGGACCTGGCGCCGGTGCCCGGGGACGTGACCATTCCGCTGCAGGGCCCGGCGCGCCAGCAGGGCGGTTCGTCCCGGGGCGGGCGCGGCGAAGGCGGCGGCAAGACCGGCGGGGGCGGCGGCGGCGGTGCCGCGATGGGCGGCGGCGGCATGGGCATGGGCATGGGTCTTGGCGGGCTGGGACGCCACGCCGACGACGCGCGATCCTGAACCGCCGCCAGCGCCAGGCTTGCGATGCGCGGGCGATCCTGCGATCCTGCGGCCATGACCGGGGACCTGAAGATCCTGCGCCAGCATGTCCTGCTGGCGGCGCGGCTGTTTCGGAACTACGGCGCGGTGCTGGCCGCCACCTGGCTGGCCGGCACCCTGCTCGGCGCGCTGCTGATGATGCTGGCGGTCGAGATCGGCTTCGCCGACCGGCTGGCCGGGCTGATCGCGCTGGTGCCGGTGATCCTGCTGCAACTGGTGCTGTTCGTCGCCATGTTCGTGATCCTGCGCGATGGGCTGCCGGTGCTGCGTTTTCGCGCAAGACGCCGCCGCGAGGCGCCGGCCGCCGGAACGGAGGCGGCCGACGGCCGGCCCGGCATCGGCATGCTGGCCGGGGCGCTTCTGGCGGTGCTGATCCCGTTCTACGGCTATTATGCCGGCTGGGGCCTGCTCGGGAACACGCTGCGCGACTATTCCAAGGCGTTCCTTTCGACCTCGATGGAGCGCATCGACTTCACGGAGGTCTCGCCCGAGCGGGCGCCCACCGCGCTTGAGGTGCAAAGCACGCTGTGGGTGGTGGCGGCGGTGCTGCTGATCTGGGCGATCCGGCGCGGCGCGAAAGCCATGCACAAGCGCAGCGAGGCCGGGATCTGGCCGCTGCTGGTCGTCGCCTGCGAGGCGAGCTGGGCGGTGCTGGGCCTTTACGTCATCGCGGGCTGGCAGGAGGGCTTCGTCGCATGGCTGGCCCAGCTGCCCTCGCCCGGCGCCTTGTGGCAGAGCCTGTTCCCGCCCGCCGCGGCCGAGGTCGTCGATGCCGCGCGCCGCCCGGTGGACTGGCCGCCCGCCTTCCAGCCCTGGCCCTGGCTGGTGCGGCTGTTCTGGTATGCGCTGCTGCCGCTGATCTGGTTCAACCTCGGTGCCATCGTCTACGGCCACGACCTGAACCTCATGACCGAGGAGACGCGGCGCTCGGCCGGCAAGGTGCTGGACCGCTGGCAGGGGCTGCCGAAACCGCTGACCGACTTTCTCGGGCATTTCTGGGCCGGGCTGGTCAGGCGCTGGCATGCGGTGGCAAACGGCGTGCTGCTGGCCGGATCGGCGGGGTTTTCGCTGACCGTCTCGGTGCTGGTGCTGTGGCGGCTGGCCGACTGGGCGGGCCGCTGGGCCTGGATCGGGCTGGCCGAGCTGATCGGGCCGCAGGACCTGCGGGTCTGGCAGGTGGCGCAATATCCGCTGAACCTGCTGTTCGGTGCGCCGGGCCAGCAGCAGGACGGGGTGCTGGTCTGCGTCCTGCAGTTCTGCATCCTCGCCGCCGGGCTGGAGCTGGCCGGGCGGGCGCAGGCGGCCCGGGCCGCTAGCGCAGATCGCGCAGCACCGGCCTGACCGGGAATTCCAGCGCCTCGGGCCGCGTTCCCAAGGCCGAGACGCGCAGCCGCGCCCCCTTCAGCAACTCGGCAGGCACCAGGAAAAGCTGGTCCGACAGAATCTCTTGCCCCTCGGGCGGCGCGTCATGGGGCAAGGGGTTGCAACGGCCCATGTTCTCGCCGTCGGGTGCGATCACCCGGACCGCCCCTTCGGCATCGGCGCTTGTCAGCGGCAGCCATTGCCGGCCGGCGGCGTCGCGCAGGCCGACATCGCAGCCGGCCCAGCCATGCCGCGCCGCCTCGGGACCGCGCAGCGCCAGGCGGACCAGGACCAGCGCCCGCTCGGGCAGGTTGGGCGCGGTTCCCGCCCAGACCTGATCGACCCGGACATGCACGCCGCGCAGCTCGGCCCCCGCCCCGCCCGCCTGCGTCACCTGCCATTCGCGCGCGCGGCGCAGGTCGGCGATCTCGGTCCAGCCGGCGACCACCACATTGGCAAGCAGCAGCACCGCGGCAAGGATGATCCATAGCAGGTGTTTCATGGCGCGAACCGGATGATCGGCTGGCGCTCGGGCAAGGCCGGCGGGGCGAGGTGCAGGGCGCTGTCGAAGACCGCGCTGGTGCTGCCCGTCAGCACCAGCGCCCCGCCCGCGACCTCGTCCTCGGGCAGCTCGAAGACGGCGATGGCGCGGTCGGTCAGGCCGGGCTGGAACCAGCGGCTTTCAAGCCCGCGCGGAATGTCCTCGGCGCGGTGCGACAGCGCATAGCGCCGCCCGCTCGCCCCCTGCCAGACCGCGTCGAGGCGCTGCGAGGCCAGCCTGGCCTCGGCCTCGATCTCGGCGATCAGGAACAGGCCGTCGCTGTCGCGGACCAGATCGCGGCCATAGCGGCGAAAGGCGATGCGCTCGGCCAGCCGCATGCCGGTGAAGCGGGCCCGGAAGCTGCGCGCCTCGCCGGTTTCGCCGGCCGCGACAGGGCTGCGGAACGGCTGCACGGTGCTGTCATAATCCGGCGCGCTCTGCATCATGGCGCCCAGCAGCGCCGCCCCGGCCAGAACGATCAGGACGCGCCCCGCCCGGATCATGGCGCCCCCTCTGGCGTGGTCGCCATGCGGCCGGCGGGCTGGAACAGCAGCCAGCTCGACTTGCCATAGAGATTGTCCCTGAGCTTGAAGGTCTGCCGCTGGAAGGTCAGCGAGACCGGCCCGGGCTGCCAGCCCGGCGGCACCCGCCAGGCCAGCGTCACCCGCTCGGCCAGCCGCGGCTGCAGGTGCCAGAGCAGCTCGCCGTCGCGGTCGAGCGTGACCTCCGGCTCGGGCCAGGCCACGCCTGCGGCAGCCAGTTCGGGCGGGTGCGGCGGAAAGCCGAAGACGGCGGACTGGGTCTCTCCGGTCAGGTTCAGCAGCCGGGCGCGCAACAGCAGCCGCCGGGGCTCGCCCTCGCGTTCCGGCGGTGCCAGCGAAAGCGACAGCGGCGTGATCTCGGTCCGGCCCAGATCGACCGGCTGCCCCAGCGCCACCGCAGGCGGCTCCTGCGGCGCCCGCGCTTCCTCGACCTTCAGCCAAAGGCCGAGCAGCACCGCGGCCGCGACCCCGATCGAGGCGGCCATGCGCACCCTCAGACGCCGCAGCAGAGAGGCCCGTTGCTTACCCGTCATGCGGGAATTAAGGCGCAAGCCGCCGGGCAAGCTCAAGACGCGGGCGGCCGG
Organism: Paracoccus sp. J55; assembly: GCF_000513975.1. Classification (NCBI taxonomy): domain Bacteria; kingdom Pseudomonadati; phylum Pseudomonadota; class Alphaproteobacteria; order Rhodobacterales; family Paracoccaceae; genus Paracoccus; species Paracoccus sp. J55. The sequence continues at coordinate 7,952 of NZ_AZVA01000017.1, read as the reverse complement.
GTCGGCGGAATCCGGCCGGAAAACCGCCCCGGTTCAGCGCAGCCCGGCCATGCGCAGCGCATCGACATAAAGCTCAAGATCCTCGGGATGCTGCAGCGGCGGCACCTTGCGCCAATGCGCGATGGTGAAGTTCGGGTGCACGCGTATCACCTCGCGCGCATGGTGGCGGGCCTCGTCCATCTGGCCCAGCAGCGCGTGGCTGGCGGCCAGAAGCCGATGCGCCTCGGAACCGTCGCGCATGCGGGAAAGCGCCTCGATGGCCTCGGCATATTCGCCCATGTGGAAATGGGCGTCACCCAGGAACCACAGATAGGCGTCCGGGTGATAGGGATTCAGCCGCATCGCCCGCCGGATCAGCCGCACCGCCCTTTCGCCTTGCCGGACATAGGCCAGGCAATCCCCCGTATAGGCCAGCAGGTCGGCGTCGTTGGGGTTCAGCGCCAGCGCATGCTCATAGGCCGACGTCGCCTCGGCGTGCTGCTTCTTGTAAAGATGCGCCAGCCCCATCTCGGAAAAGCCGCGCGCGTCGAACCCGTCGCATTCCACCGCGCGCTTCGCCAGGTCCAGCGCCCGGTCCAGCGCCGCCTGCGGATCGCTGCTCCAGTTGTAGCGCCATTCCACGTTGAAGGTCCGCGACATCGCCGCATAGCTGCGGCCATAGAGCGGATCGAGCTCCTGCGCCTGCTCGAACAGGCGGCGCGCGTGCAGGTTCGCCTCGGGACGGAAGCGGAAGTCCAGTTCCAGCCCGCGCAGCACCAGCCCATAGGCGTAAAGCGCCGGGTGGGTCTGCTCGGCCAGCCGGCGCCGTTCGGCCGCCTCGATGCGCAGGGCGACGCGTGCGGCGGTCGTGGCGGCGATATCGTCCTGGATGTCGAGAATGCCCGCCATCGCCCCGTCGTAGCGTTCGGACCAGAGCGTGTTCTCGGTCTCGGCCTCGATCAGGTCCGCAGTGATCCTGATGCGGCTGTCCACGCGCCGGAAACTGCCGGCGAGCAGATAGCGCACCCCCAGCCGCCGGCCGATCTCGCGCAGCGACGCGACCTCGGCCGCCGCCAGGAAGGCGGAATGGCGGGCAATCACCATCAGGTGCCGGAACCGGCTGAGGCTGGTGATCAGATCGGCGGCAAGGCCCCGGCACAGATGCAGGTCGTTCGGGTCGCCCGAGAGGTTTTCCAGCGGCAAGACCGCCAGCGAGGCATCGGGCAAGGCCAGCGTCCCGGCGGCAGGCGGTGGCGCGGCAGGGATCGCGCGGGGCCCCGCCGCCGCCGAGGCGAGCCCGACCGCATAGATCTCGACCGGCGCCGTCATGTTCCTGAGCCGCTTGCGCCCCAGCGAGCGCAGGACCAGGTCGGGATGGCCGCGCACCAGCCGATAGACCGCTTCGGTGATGCAGACGCCGCCGGGCGCGGCGAAGCTCTGGATGCGCGCGGCCAGGTTGACGCTGTGGCCATAGACCCCGTCGCTGCCGGCAAAGACCTCGCCGATGGAGATGCCGATGCGATAGGCGATCGGCTCGGCCCCGCCGGTCCAGGCCGCGTCCTGCGACAGTTCCTGCTGCATCTCGAGCGCGAAATGCAGCGCCTGGTGGACGCTTTCGAAAACCGCCACCAGCCCGTCGCCGGCGGTATTCACCACCGAGCCGCCGTAATCGCCGGCCAGCCGGCGGATCAGGCGCAGCGAGCGCGCCAGCCGGGCGACGGTGCCGGCCTCGTCCCGCTCGACCAGCCCGGTATAGCCGTGCACATCGGCATAAAGCACGGTGAGCAGCCGGGGACCGGACAGATCGGACTGCGCGCTCATCACCCTGACATCGGCTCCCGGCTTTCCTGCATGGCGGCAATGCCTGCCGGAGACCGTGAAATCCGCCCTGAACTGAACTGTCAAGTGCGGAAACCCCGGAAGCGGGCGGCTCCCCGACAGGCGGAACCGGCCGGACGGGTGCCGCCGCGCGCGGAGCAGCCGGCCGGAACCGGGATCGCGCCGGCGGTGCGCGCCGGACCGGCCGGACCGAAAGCGACGCCGCCTTGCCGTTGTCGGATCGTCCCGTCAGGCCCGCGCCATCGGCGGGGGCGCAGGCGTCGGTCCGGGCTGCGATGGCGCTTCGGCGGCCGGCCCAAGCAGCGCCAGCGGTTCGGCAAGGGCGCGGGCCGCCTCGCGCCAGGCGGGCGCATCCAGGTCCAGCCGCCGCAGCACCGCCGCCCTGCCCTGCCCCCGCTGCGCCAGCTTGACCATGGCGCGGTAATCGGCGGCCAGTCCGCCCAGCAGCCGGTCCAGCTCTTGCAGGTCCTGCTCCAGCCGGGCGGCGACCGCGGATTGCGCGCTGGCCTGCGTGGCGATGGCCAGCGCCGCCGCCACCGGAACGCTGCCGGCCCGAAGCCCGCGATAGTCCAATTCCAGCCGGTCGAGCAGCGCGGCCGGCCGCGACAGCCGGCCGGCATGAGGCCCCGCCGCCCCCAGCAGCGCCTCGCCGCGCCAGTTCCCCGCCGCCGCCCGGGCCGCGGCGCCGATCAGCGCCCGGCCCAGCCGGTGACGCTGCGCCAAGGGCATCTCGGTCCCGGCTTCCAGCAGCGCCTCGACCGCCGCCGCCAGCTTCTGGGCCAGTTCCTCGATGCGGGTGCAGGCCTGTATCATCGGCCCGTCGGAGCCCTCGGTCCGGTGCAGTTCGGCCGCCAGCGCGCCCCAGAGCCGCTGCGCGCTGAACCGGATCATCCCGGCGCCGCGCGGCGCGGTGCGGGTATGGCCGCGCAGGATGGAGCGGCAGCGATCCAGATCGCCCGCGGCGGCCTTCAGCAGCGCCGGCAGCTGCGCGGCCTCGCAGGGCGGCGCGGCCAGGCCGCGGGCCAGCGTCCCGGCCTGGACCAGCAGGCTGCGGGTGCGGGGCAGCAGATGGTCCAGGCAATAGCGCGACATGGCGCGCAGATCGGCCTCGGCCTTGGCGGCCGCGCCCTCCATGGCGCCGGTGCCGCGCCCGCAGACCGGGCCCGGCTGCCCGCCCTGCAAGCCGGCCCGGACCTGCAAAAGCAGCGCCGTCATCGCCAGCCGATGCAGGGCCGCCCCGGTCAGGGCCGGAAGATCGGGGGCATGGACGGCTGTGCATGGCGGCTTGGACATTGCGGCGGCTCTCGGGCTGTCATGGTTGCGCCTTGCTCCTGCCGTATCGATCGGCCACAATCAGTGCGCGAACGCACAGAGCCGGCATATTCGACCTGCAACCGGCCGGATCGAGGCCATGACACCGGAACAGGGCGCGGGTGATGACGGAAACGCTGGGGCTGGGCGATCTGGATTGGTTTGCCGGGCTGACGCCGCGGGATCTGGCCCCGATCGAGGCCGCCCTGAGGCGGCGGCAGTTCGACCAGGGACAGCTGATCCTGGAGCGCGGCGATCCGGGCGATACGGTGCTGTTCGTGCTGTCGGGCCGCGTGCTTGCCGTGCACTGGACGCAGGCCGGGCGCGAGATCGTCTATAGCGACATCGGGCCCGGCTGCGCCTGCGGCGAGCTGTCGGTGCTGTCGGGCAGCCCGCGCTCGCTGTCGCTTTACGCCCGCAGCGCCTGCACGCTGTTCGAGATGCCCGGCGCGCTGCTGCTGGAGCTGATCGGGACCCATCCCTCGGTGCGGCAAGCGATCATGGGCCATCTGGTGCGCCAGATCCACGGCCTGACCGACCGGGTGCATGCGCTGATCTCGCTCAGCGTCGAGGAGCGGCTGCGCGCCTATCTGCTGCGCATCGCGCTGGAGCGCGGCGGGCTTGAGCGCGGCCGCGTGCTGCGCGACCTGCCGACCCATGCCGAGATCGCCAATATCGTCGGCGCCAACCGCGAGGCGATCAGCCGAAACCTGGCCAAGCTTGGCCGCGAGGGCGTGATCGAGAGCGGCCGCCGCTTCCTGCGCATCCTGCGCCCCGAGGCGCTGTTCCCGCAGGCCGCCGAAACGGCCGCCCCGCCCGCGTTCAGCCCGCCAGAAGCTCGTCCGGAGTGACCGCCGCCAGCCCCAGCGCCTCGCCCACCGGCGGCGAGGTCAGCCGCCCCTCATGCGTGGCAAGCCCGGCGCGCAGATGCGGGTCCTGTTCCAGCGCGCGCCGCCAGCCCTTGTCGGCCAGCGCCAGCAGGAAGGGCAGCGTGGCATTGCCAAGCGCCTGGGTCGAGGTCCGCGCCACCGCGCCGGGCATGTTGGCGACGCAGTAATGGACGATGCCATCGACCTCGTAGATCGGGTCCTGATGGGTGGTCGGGCGCGAGGTCTCGAAGCAGCCGCCCTGATCGATGGCGACATCGACCAGCACCGCGCCGCGCGGCATGGTTTCCAGCTGGGCCCGCGACACCAGCTTGGGCGCCGCCGCGCCCGGCACCAGCACGGCGCCGATCACCATGTCGGCGGTCTGGATCAGCTCGGCGGTCGCCGCGGCGCTGGCGTGCTGGGTGGTCAGCTTGCCCATGAACAGGTCGTCCAGCCAGGACAGCCGGGGCAGCGAGCGGTCCATCACCGTCACGTTCGCGCCCATGCCGACCGCGACCCGCGCCGCCGCGGCGCCGACCACGCCGCCGCCGATGATCAGCACATTGGCCGGCCGGACCCCCGGCACCCCGCCCAGCAGCACGCCGCGCCCGCCATTGGCCTTTTGCAGCGCCCATGAGCCGACCTGCGGCGCCAAGCGCCCCGCCACCTCGGACATGGGGGCAAGCAGGGGCAGGCCGCCGCGCGCATCCGTCACCGTCTCATAGGCGATGGCCGTCACGCCCGAGTCGAGCAGGTCGCGGGTCTGCGCCGGATCGGGCGCCAGATGCAGATAGGTGAAGAGCACCTGCCCCTGCCGCAGCATGGCGCGTTCCTGGGCCTGCGGTTCCTTGACCTTGACGATCAGGTCGGCGGCGGCAAAGACCGAGGCCGCGTCCGGCGCGATCTGCGCCCCGGCGGCCAGATAGTCCTGATCCGCGAAACCGGCGCCCAGCCCGGCATCGGTCTCGACCAGGACCTGATGACCGTGGGCCACGGCTTCGGCGGCGGCGGCCGGCGTCAGGCCGACGCGGAATTCCTGCGGCTTGATTTCCCTGGGGCAGCCGATCTTCATGCTCATCTCCTCTCCTCGCGCTGGTTTCGGTGCGGGTGCGCGACCAGTCTGCCCTGCTTGGCCCGCAAGCTGTTGCGAAGATGGCCCCGGCTGGCGCGCCCGAACGGAACAGGACCCTCCGGATGGCGAGAAGAATCGAAGATCCTTCCATCGTCAAGCCGATTGGCGCAATGCCGCCCCCGTTTCCGGCCCCGCGGCGCGCGGAATGCCCGAATCGATGCGGAGAAAGAGCGGCGGCCTCGGCCGGCGATCAGCCGCCGGTGCAGAAACTGGCGTAAAGCACCGCCATCACCCGCCGCGCCGGCTCGCTTTCGATGCGATACCAGATCACCTGCCCGTCCCGGCGCCCGGCGATGATGCGGTCGCGGCGCAGCAGCGCCAGATGCTGCGAGACCGTCGAATCGCGGATGCCCAGAAAAGCGGCAAGCTGGCCCACCGACTTTTCTCCCGAACTCAGCGCGCAAAGGATCATCAGCCGGTGCTGGTTGCCCAGCGATTTCAGGAACTCGCTGGCCTCGGCCGCAGCCGCGCGCATCGCCTCCGGGTCGATCCCGGCAGCATCGGGTCGGGAGCAGTCTGGCTGGGTGTCGCTGGTCATTCTTGCATACCTACACGATTCCGAATATATGGTCAAGCTGCCCGCCCGGAACAACGAGGTTCGACCATGCCCGGCCCGGACAGCCAGATCGTCTGCATCGCCTGCGGCGCGGTGAACCGCCTGCCGCCCGCGCGCGATCCGGCCGCCGCGCGCTGCGGCAAATGCCGGAAGGCGCTGTTTTCCGGCCAGCCGGCCGAGGTGGACGGACGGATGTTCCAGCGCCAGATCGGCCGCAGTTCGATCCCGGTTCTGGTCGATGTCTGGGCGCCCTGGTGCGGCCCCTGCCGGATGATGGCGCCGGAATTCGCCCGCGCCGCCGCCCTTCTGGAACCGGCGATGCGGCTGATCAAGCTGAACTCCGAGGCCGAGCCGCAGGCCGCCGCCGCCCTTGGCATCCGCGGCATCCCGACGCTGCTTCTCTATCGCGGCGGGCGCGAGATCGCGCGGCAATCCGGCGCCATGGACGCGGCTTCGATCGCCGGCTGGGCCCAGGCGCGGCTGCGCGGCTGAGGGCGGCGCGGTTGCCCCGGCGGCACGCTCGGTTAAGCTGGAGGCCGGAGCAAGACGGGCGAGGACGACATGGGCCAACTGATCGACGGCATCTGGCATGACGAATGGTATGACACGGAAAGCAGCGGTGGACGTTTCCAGCGCAGCGTGACCGCCTATCGCAACTGGATCACCCCGGACGGGAGTCCCGGTCCCAGCGGCAAGGGCGGCTTTGGCCCCGAAAGCGGGCGCTACCATCTCTATGTCTCCTATGCCTGCCCCTGGGCGCATCGCACGCTGATCTTTCGCGCGATCAAGGGGCTGGCGCCGCATATCGACGTCTCGGCCGTGCATCCCGACATGCTGTCCGAAGGCTGGACCTTCGCCACCGACTTCCCCGGCGCGACCGGAGACCGGCTGTTCGGCCTGCCCTACCTGCGCGACATCTACCTGAAGGTGGATCCGAAGGCTTCGGGCCGGGTGACGGTGCCGGTGCTGTGGGACAAGGCGCAGGGCACCATCGTCAGCAACGAAAGCGCCGAGATCATCCGCATGTTCAATTCGGCCTTCGACGGGCTGACCGGCAATCGCGACGACTATTGCCCGGCCGACCTGCGGGAGCGCATCGACGCGATGAACGAGCGCATCTACGACCGGGTGAACAACGGCGTCTACAAGGCCGGATTCGCCACCTCGCAGGCAGCCTATGACGAGGCCGTGCAACCGCTGTTCGAAACGGTGGACTGGCTCGAGGGCCATCTGGGCGCCAACCGCTACCTGTGCGGCGACCGGATCACCGAGGCGGACTGGCGGCTTTTCACCACCGCGCTGCGCTTCGATCCGGTCTATCACACGCATTTCAAATGCAACCGCCGCTGGCTGCGCGAATATCCGAACCTCTGGGGCTGGACGCGCGAGCTTTACCAATGGCCCGGCGTCGCCGAGACGGTGCATTTCGACCATATCGTGCGGCATTACCATTACAGCCACGTCACGATAAACCCGCATCGCATCGTCCCGATCAATCCTCTGATCGACTGGGAGGAGCCGCACGGCCGGGGTTGAGACGAGGCGCCGCAGGGTTTTCCCCTGGACTGACAAGTCTGCCCGCACCAGCCAGGCGATAATCGCGCCGGTCGCCGTTCCTGGATCTGGAGATGTCGATCGGCGTCCGCGCGGAGGATGACGAGCAGGCCGAACAGGGCCCGGCCGGAATGGGAGGCCGGAGGGAGGTGATTTCCGGGGCGGAACCGGGGCTTTCAAAGGCGCTGCGCCGGCCCCGAGAAATTTTCCCGACGGCTGTATTTTTCCGCTTGCGCCCGCCGACGCGCCCTCCTATACGACGCCTCACACGGGCGCCGGAGACGCCGCCCGAGACCTCCGGTGGGGCCATAGCTCAGTTGGTAGAGCGCTTGAATGGCATTCAAGAGGTCAGGGGTTCGACTCCCCTTGGCTCCACCAGTTTAAATATATCATTGTATTTCAACAGGATAGGCGGAAATCTCTGCCTTGCTGCCTAGGCTGAGAACGGCGGTGAGAAATTCGTCCACGGTAGCGGTGGCTTGGTGCTGCTGCGGGCGGCGTAAAAGTCGTCCACCTATTCCCTTTCTGCGGCGGCAGGGAGGGCGTGAGGATTTACAGCGTGGACCTATATCTGAGAGTTCGCCAGGCTTGCGCGGAAGGCATGAGCCAGCGGGAAGCGGCGCGGGTGTTCAACATCTCGCGTGACACGGTTGCGAAGATGATGACCTTCTCGGTGCCACCGGGCTACCGACGGACGGCCGAGGTCAGGCGG
>NZ_AZVA01000016.1:0-89661 GCF_000513975.1 Paracoccus sp. J55 | reverse complement strand
CGGCTCATATTTGAGTTTGCATGGCGGTTATTGCTGTTGCATTGACGATATCGTTGACGGAGCATCCTCTGGAGAGGTCGTTTGCGGGTTTGGCGAGGCCCTGGAGGATGGGTCCGATGGCGATGAGGCCGCCCAGGCGCTGGGCGATCTTGTAGCCGATATTGCCCGAGGCGAGGTCGGGAAAGACGAAGACGTTCGGCCGGCCGGTCAGGCGGCTTGCCGGGGCCTTCCTCGCCCGGATCGCCTCGTCCAGCGCCGCGTCGAACTGCAGCTCGCCGTCGACCTCCAGATCCGGGGCGGCGGCGCGGATCAGCGCCAAGGCCTCGCGCAGCCGCCCCAGGCTGGGATGATCGGCCGAGCCGGCGGTCGAAAAGGACAAGAGCGCCACCCGCGGCGCCTCGGCCAGGAGCCGCCGGCAGCTCTCGGCCGCCGACAGCGCGATGGCGGCGAGCTCGGCCGCGTCGGGCTGGATCACCAGCCCGCAATCGGCAAAGATCATGCCGCCCCGGACCGGCGCCCCGGGCCCGCAGGACAGCATCAGAAAGAAGCTCGACACGATCCCGGCCCCGGGGGCCCGGCCGATGATCTGCAGGGCCGCGCGCACCGTGTCGGCGGTGGTGGCGACCGCGCCGCCCACCGTGCCGTCGGCCTGGCCCAGCCGCACCCGCATCGCCGCCTGGCGGATCGGGTCGCGCATCTCGGAAAGCGCGCGTTCCGCGGTCATGCCCTTGGCGGCGCGCAGCCGGTGCCAGTGGTCGGCCAGCTCGGCCAGGTCGGGCGCGCCCGCCGGGTCGATGCGGCCCACGCCGGGGATCTCGGGCCCGCCCAGCAGGGTGACGCGGGCCAGCCCCTCGGCCACCAGCCGGCGGGCGGCCTCGGCGACGCGCGGGTCCCCGCCCTCGGGCAGGATGATGTGGCGGTCCAGGGCCTTCGCGGCCTCGTGGATGCGCTCGAGCGGTTTCATGGCACTACCCCCAGAAATGCAGGCCGGCGACGACGAAGACGCCCAGGAACACGGTCTCGGCCACGATCAGCGCGATGGCGCCGCCCCCGACCTCGAGCATCCTGCCGAGCGAGGTCTTGATGCCGACCGCGGCGATCGAGATCAGCAGCGCCCAGCGGGACAGCTGCCCGGCAAGCGCCGAGACCGGCTGCGGGATCAGCCCGGCGCTGTTCAGCGCCGCCAGCGCCAGGAAGCCCAGCACGAAGCCCGGCAAGAGCGGCGGCGCCTTGCCGCCCCTGGCATCGGCCAGCCCGCGCGCCCGGATCGCCAGCGAGAAGCACAGCACCACCGGCGCCAGCATCGAGACGCGGATCAGCTTGACCAGCGTCGCGGTCTCGCCGGCCTCGGGGCCGATGGAAAAGCCGGCGCCGACCACCTGGGCCACGTCGTGGATGGTGCCGCCCAAAAAGACGCCGCTGTCGCGCGCCGTGAAGCCGAAGGCGTTCGACAGCATCGGGTAGAGCACCATGGCCAGGGTCGAGAGCACGGTGACCGAGAGCACGGTGAAGACCAGGTCGCGCTCGGATTTCTCGTGCCGGGGCAGGACCGCGGCGATGGCCATGGCCGCCGAGGCGCCGCAGATCGCCACCGCGCCGCCGGTCAGCAGCGCGAAGCGCCAGCCGCGGCCGACGAGGCGGGTGGCGAGGAGCGCGAAGAGGATGGTCAGCACCACCCCCGCGACCACCAGCGCGATGGCGCGCGGCCCCAGCCCGCTCAGCATCTCGACCGAGATCCGCGCGCCCAGAAGCGCCACCCCGAGCCGCAGCACGGTGCGGGCGGTGAAGGCGATGCCGGGCGCGGTGCGGGTGCCCTCCTCGGCCAGGAAGTTCAGCGCCAGGCCCAGAAGCAGCGCCAGCAGCATGGCCGGGGCGCCGTAATGGTCCGACAGGAACTGCGCCGTGGCCGCGACCAGCGCCGAGACCGCGAAGCCCGGGAAGGCCTCGCCGAGCAGGCTGCGCGAAGGGATCAGGGTGGTCATCATCGTCGTCACCGGGATGCGGGGATGGGGCCGGGGCGGGGGCCGCGCCGGGTCGTCGTCGGAAGGGCGTCATGCGCCCCGGGAGAGGGCCTCATGGGCGGATGTGTCCGGCGGTCCTGCGGTCCTTCCCGGCCGCCGAGGGGGGCGCTGCCCCCTCGCGCTTGCCCGGCCCCTCGACGGGGCCCGGCAAGCGCCCCCCGGAGTATTTGGGAAACGGTGAAAGCCGGGGGGCGCCGGCGCCCTGCGCCGCCTTTCCGCGTCAGGCCGCGCCCTTTTGCGGGCGCATGTCGGCCGGGTCGATGCCGGCCACCACCACCGGCTTCTTCATCGCGTCGCGGCGGAAGGGCTCGCCCAGCTCCTGGTTCAAGAGCACCTCGATGAAGGTGGTCTCGCCGTCCCGCATCTGCCGCTCGACCGCCTCGTGCAGGGCCGCGGTCAGCTCCTCCTGCGACTTGACCTGCACGCCGGCGAGCCCGCAGGCCCGGGCGATGCCGGCATAGGAGGTGTCGCGGTCGAGCTCGGTGCCGACGAAGTTGTTGTCGTACCACAGCGTCGTGTTGCGCTTTTCCGCGCCCCATTGGTAGTTGCGGAAGATCACCATGGTGATCGCCGGCCAGTCCGCGCGCCCGCAGGCGGTCATCTCGTTCATCGAGATGCCGAAGGCGCCGTCGCCGGCAAAGCCGATCACCGGCACCTCGGGATTGCCGATCTTGGCGCCCAGGATCGCCGGGAAGCCGTAGCCGCAGGGACCGAAGAGGCCCGGCGCCAGGTATTTGCGCCCGGCCTCGAAGCTTGGATAGGCATTGCCGATGGCGCAGTTGTTGCCGATGTCCGAGCTGACGATCGCCTCCTTCGGCACCGCCTGCATGATCGCCCGCCAGGCCTGGCGCGGGCTCATCAGCCCGGCGTCGCGGACCCGCGCCTCGGCGTTCCATTCGGTGCCCGGATCATCCTCCTCGTGGTCGAGGCTCGAAAGCTCCTGCGCCCAGCGGGACTTGGTCTGCGCGATGAGATCCTTGCGTTCCTGCCGCCCGGCATCGCCCGCCGCGGGGGCAAGCTGCGCCAGGATGCCGCGCGCCACCTTGGCCGCATCGCCCTGGATGCCCACCGTGACCTTCTTGGTCAGCCCGATGCGGTCGGCATTGATGTCGACCTGGATGATCCTGGCCTGCTTCGGCCAGTAGTCGATGCCGTAGCCCGGCAGGGTCGAGAACGGGTTCAATCGCGTCCCCAGCGCCAGCACCACATCGGCCTTCTGGATGATCTCCATCCCGGCCTTCGAGCCGTTGTAGCCCAGCGGCCCCATGGCCAGCGGGTGGCTGCCCGGGAAGCTGTCATTGTGCTGGTAATTGCTGCAGACCGGCGCATCCAGCCGCTCGGCCAGCTTCACCAGGTCCGGGATCGCCCCCGACAGCACCACCCCGGCGCCCGACAGGATGACCGGGAATTTTGCCTCGCTGAGCAGCCTTGCCGCCTCGGCCACCGCCTGCTCGCCGCCCGCGGGCCGCTCGAAGGCCACCACCTGCGGCAGTTCCACGTCGATCACCTGGGTCCAGAAGTCGCGCGGGATGTTGATCTGCGCCGGGGCCGAGTTGCGCCAGGCTTGCATGATCACCCGGTTCAGCACCTCGGGGATGCGGCTCGCGTCGCGCACCTCCTCCTGGTAGCAGACGCAATCGGCAAAGAGCCGCATCTGCTCCATCTCCTGGAAGCCGCCCTGGCCGATGGTCCGGTTCGCCGCCTGAGGCGTCACCAGCAGAAGCGGCGTGTGGTTCCAGTAGGCGGTCTTCACCGGCGTCACGAAGCCCGTCACCCCCGGCCCGTTCTGCGCGATCGCCATCGACATCTTGCCGGTCGAGCGCGTGAACCCGTCCGCCATCAGACCCGCATTCGTCTCATGCGCGCAGTCCCAGAACCTGATCCCAGCCTTCGGAAACAGATCCGACACAGGCATCATCGCAGAGCCGATGATCCCGAAAGCATGCTCGATCCCGTGAAGCTGCAATACCTTAACAAAAGATTCCTCAGTCGTCATTCGCATGGCGATGGCTCCTTATCTGCGCTCGTCGCGATAGTGGTAAAACTTGTAGAGGCCCCATTGGCCCAGCCGCCGGAACGGCGTCTTCCAGCCTTCGTGGGGCAGTTCGGAGTTGAAGATCGGCAGCGCCGGCAAGGCCTCGCCCGCGACCAGCTGCGCCATGCGCCGCCCGGCCATGGCGGAATACATCACGCCGTTGCCGCCATAGCCCAAGGCGTAGAAGGCGCCCGGCAGGTCCGGCAGGCCGGTGATGCGCGGCATCATGTCATGGCTGACATCCACCCAGCCCCACCAGCTGTAATCGAGCTCGATGCCGCGCAGCGCCGGGAACTTGCGCGCCATGCCCTCTTTCAGCGCGTTCAGATGCGCCGGGTTCGCGGCGTCGCGGCCGGTGATGGCGGCGCGCGAGCCGATCTGCAGCCGGTTATCTGGTAGCAGGCGGTAGTAATGGCGCAACGTCCGGGTGTCGGTCAGCGGCGAGAGCTTGCGGATACCGACCGCTTCCAGCTCGGCGGGCGTCAGCACGCGGGTGACGATGCTGTTCGACATGATCGGCATCAGCCGGTCCCGGAGCCGCGGGTGCAGGCCGCGCGGCGCATAGGCCGCCGTCGCCACCGCCACCCGCTTCGCCCGCACCGTGCCGCCGGGCGTGCGCACGTGATGCAGGCCATTTCGGTAGTCCCAGCCCTGCACCGGGCTGTCGACATGCACTTTCGCGCCCAGTTCGCGGGCAAGGCGCAGATAGCCGAAGGCCAGCTTCGCGGCATGGATGCCGACGCCGTCCGCCTCCCACATGGCGCCATGCGCCTCCTGGTCGCGCACCACGGTCCGGTGCAGTTCGTCGCGCGAGATCATGCGGGCGTCGTAGCCGAAGGTGTCGCGCAGCAGCGCCGTCTCCTTCTCCAGCGCCGGCATCACCCCGGCCTTGTGGGCGATGTAGTAATGCCCGCCATCCTGCGGCTCGCAGTCGATCGCATGGTCGCGGATCAGGCCGCGGAACAGCTCGAAGCCCTCGCAGACCTCGGCATGCAGGCGCTTCGCCACCTCGAGGCCCCAGCGTTCGATCCACTGGCTGCGCTTGAGCCGGCCAGAGCTGACCTGGGCCTGGCCGCCGTTGCGGGTCGAGCAGCCATAGGCGACGCCGTTCGCTTCCAGCACCGTGGCCTTGATGCCGTGCATCTTGGCCAGGTGGATGGCGCAGGACAGGCCCGTATAGCCCGAGCCGATCACCACCACGTCGGCATCCATGTCGCGCGTCACCGGGCCGTCGTCCGGCGGCGGGGTGCCGGCGGTGCCGATCCAGTAGGTCGGCGCGTAATCGCTGCGCGGACCCAGGCCGCGCGCCGTGATGGGATCATAGAACGGGTCGAAGGGGAGCGAGCCCGGACGTTTCTCGATCGCCTGCATGGCCGTCCTCATTTCCCGGCAAGGGCGGAAGCGGAGGCGGGAATGGCCGGGCGCTGCTTGCGGATCGCCTGCTTCTCGACGATCCGGCCGTCGCGGATGCGGAACAGGTCGACGCCCTGCACCTCGGTCCGGCTGCCGTCCGGGTTGGTGGCGCGGAAGGTCCATTGCGAGACGCCGCGCGTGCCGTCCTCGGACAGGAAATGCGTGTGGTCGGCCCATTCGACGTCCGGCATCGTGGTCCAGACTGCTTCGAAGGCCCTGGCGATGGCCGCCTTGCCTTCGACCTTGTTGCCGTATTCGTGCTCGCCGGCGACGGTGTAGAACACGCAGTCCTCGGCGAAATGGGTCATCACGCCGTCGATGTCATGGCGGTTGAAGGCGTCGAAGGTGGCCTTCAGGTCGTCGGCGGTCAGCTTGCGGGTCATCGGTGGATACTCCTCTCCCGGTCGGTGGCGCGCGGGCGCGCCTCCGGGACGTTTCGGGTGAATGGTGGCGGGTCAGGTCCGGGGCGGGATCAGACCTTGCCCTTCCAGGGGATCAGCGCCCGCTCGATGCGGCGGATCAGCAGGTCGAAGGCAAAGGCGAGGATGCCGATCACGATGATGCCCATGATCACGGCGTCGCTGGCGAGATACTCGGCCGAGTTCAGCACCATGAAGCCCAGGCCGCGATGGGCGGCAACCATCTCGGCCGCGACCAGCGTCGTCCAGCCCACGCCGATGCCGATGCGCATGCCGGTGAAGATCTCGGGCAGCGCGGCCTTGAGGATGACGTGGAAGATCACCTGCAGCTTGCTGGCGCCCATGGCGTAGGCGGCATGGATCTGCTCGATCGAGACCGAGCGCACGCCGGCCCGCGCCGCGATGGCCATGGGGGCGAAGATCGCCAGGAAGATCAGGAAGACCTTGGGAAACTCGCCGATGCCCAGCCAGATGATGATCAGCGGCAGATAGGCCAGCGGCGGCAGCGGCCGGTAGAATTCGATGATCGGGTCCAGAAGGCCGCGGATCACCCGGTTCACCCCCATCAGGATGCCGACCGGCACCGCGATGGCCAGCGCCAGGAAGAAGGCGCCCAGCACCCGGCCGAGGCTGGCCAGCGTGTGCTGGGCCAGGGTCGAGTTCGACACGCCCTCGGTCGCGGCCAGCACGAACTTGCCCCAGACCGCGGCCGGCGCGGGCAGGAACAGCGGCCGGACCCAGCCCATGCCGGTGACCAGGAACCACAGCGCGATCAGGGCAAGCGCGGTGACCAGGCTGATGATGGCGCTGGAGCCGTCGCCGGGGGCGCCATAGGATACGCCGGGCCGGGCCGGGCGCGCTCTCGTCAGCCGCTCAAGCATGGATCTTTTCCCGCTCGCCGGCGCGTTCGTCACCATAGATGATGCCAAGGATCTGCTCCCTCATTTCGATGAAGTCGGGACTGGACTTGATGGCGCGGGCATTGCCCTCGGCCAAAAAGCGGCGGTTGAAGTCCAGCTCGTAGGTATGGGTGATGCGGCCCGGCCGCGGCGACATGACGATCAGCCGCGAGCCGAGGAACAGCGCCTCTTCGACGCTGTGGGTGATGAAGAAATACATCTTGTCGGTCTGCTGCCAGATCTGCAGCAAGAGTTCCTGCACCGTCTCGCGGGTCAGCGCGTCCAGCGCCGCCATCGGCTCGTCCATCAGCAGCATGGCCGGGTCGCAGGTCAGGGCGCGGGCGATGCCGACGCGCTGCTGCATGCCGCCCGAGAGGTGATAGATCATGTGCTTGTGGAAGTCCTGCAGGCCGACCAGCGCCAGGTTCTTGACCGCGCGCTCGCGCCGGGTCCTGGCATCGACGCCCTGCAGCTTCAGGCCGAATTCGACATTGTCGATGACGTTCAGCCAGGGCAGCAGTGCGTGTTTCTGGAACACCACGCCGCGGTCGGCGCCGGGACCTGTGACAGGGCGGCCGCCCAGGGTGATCTGCCCGGCCGAGGGCGCCATGAACCCGGCCATCAGGTTCAGAAGCGTGGTCTTGCCGCAGCCCGAGGCACCCAGCGCCACGACGAAATCGCCGCTCTTGACCTCGAGGTTCACGCCTTTCAGCGCGGTGACCGGGGCGCCCTTGTGGTGGCCGGGGTAGATCAGGCTGACGTCGGAAACTTTCAGTGTCTGCATATCAGCGGTCTTTCCGAGAAAGGGGTTGAAGGCGAGGGATGCGGCCCCGAGGGGGGCGGTCGCCTATTGCGCCGCGGCCTGGGCGAAGCTCGCGTTCACGAAGGGGGCGTAATCCTCCAGCGCGGCGTCGATCTGCTTCTGCTCGACCAGGAACCGGGCGCTTTCGCTGAGCGCGCGGACCGCCCCGCCGGTCAGCCAGGTCTCGGATGCCTGCTCGGCCGCGTCGGGAAAGGACAGCATGTTCAGCGCCTGGACCGTGCCGGCGGCATCGCCGCCGATCATCTTGACGATGCCGGCGACCTGCGGGGAATCCTCGGTCCAGGCCGCCTTGTCGGCATTGTAATCGGCATAGGCCCCGGCCAGCGCCTTGGTGAAGGCCGCCATGAATTCCGGGTTCTCGGCCGCGAATTTCCTGTCCGCCACCAGCCCGTCGAAGGTCGGCACGCTGGCCGCGCCGATCTGCTCGCTATCGGCGATCACCGCGCCTTCCTTCATCAGCTCGGTCAGCACCGGCGGCCAGACATAGGCGGCATCGATGTCGCCGCGCTGCCAGGCGGCCAGGATCTGCGGCGGCTTCATGTTCAGGATGTTGACGCCGCGCGGGTCGATCTTCCAGACCTGATCCATGCCGACGAGCAGATGGAAATGCGCGGTCGAGACGAAGGGCACGGCGACCTTCTTGCCGGTCAGGTCCTCGGGCTTCTCGATGCCCGAGCCGTTGCGGGCGACCAGCGCCTCGGACTTGCCGATATTGTCGAGGATCCAGAACAGCTCGAACTCGACCCCCCGCGTGGCCGCGGCGGCGATGCCGGTCGAGCCGATCACCCCCACCGGGACGTTGCCCGAGGCGAGCGCGGTCGAGATGTCGCCGCCCGAGGAGAACTGCCGCCAGTCGATCTTGTAGCCCGCCTCCTTGGCGGCCGCGTCCAGCCGGCCATCGGCGATGGCGGCGATGAAGGGCCCGACGATCTGCTGGTAGCCGACCACCACCGTGGTCTCGGCATGGGCGGGGGCCAGGCCGAAGCCGGCGCCAAAGGTCATCGCGGCCAGGAAGGCTCCGGCCCGGGTCATGTCGGTCATTTCTGTGACTCCCTGTCTTTCGGTTGTTGGTCTTGCGACGCGGCCAAGCCCCTGGGCTCGGCCTCCTCTGTATTGGCCTTGCAGCTCTGCACGGCTGCTTCTTGCGACAAAATGTTGCAGGTGACGCGGCGTAACGATATGTCCAGTTGAAACCAAAGCTAGGTCCAGATGAGCGACCGGATTCCCGTCGAGATGTTCTTTCTGCGCGATGGCGAGGCAGGCACGCTGCAGGCGCGGCTGGCGGCGGCCATCGTGCGGGCCATCCTGGAGACCCGCGCACGGCCGGGCACCCGGCTGCCCTCGTCGCGGGGGCTGGCCGAAACGCTCGGCATCTCGCGCATGACGGTGACGCTGGTCTATCAGGAACTGATCAGCCAGGGCTATCTGGAAACCCGGCCGCGTTCCGGCATCATGGTGGCCGCCACCGTGCCGCATCGGCGGCTGAAGATGCAAGAGCCGCTGCCGCGCGAGACCGCGCTCGACTGGGACAGCTGGCTGCCCAAGCAGCCGCCGCGCCAGCGGGTGATCCGCAAGCCGGCGAACTGGCGCGATTTCCGCTATCCCTTCATCTATGGCCAAAGCGATCCGGCGCTGTTCGACCACAAAGCCTGGCGCGACTGCGCCCGCCGCGCCTGGGGGACGCGGGATTTCGGCGAGCTGGCCTCGGATCTCTACGGCGCCGACGATCCGATGCTGATCGACTACATCTGCTCGCATTCCCTGCCCCGGCGCGGCATCCAGGCCGATCCGGACGAGGTGCTGGTGACGCTGGGCGCGCAGAACGCGCTGTTCATCACCGTCGAGCTTCTGGCGCGCGGCGACCGGCTGGCGGTGACCGAGGACCCCGGCTATCCCGATTTCGCCGAGACGCTGCGCCGCGCCCACAGCCCGACCACCTTCCTCGACGTGGACGAGGGCGGGCTGAACCCGGAGCTGCTGCCGCAGGGCACGCGGCTGGTGATCGTCACGCCCAGCCACAACATTCCGACCGGTGCCACCATGCCCCTGGCCCGGCGCCGCGACCTTTTGGCCCGCGCCGCCGCGCATGACTTCCTGATCGTCGAGGACGATTACGATTTCGAGATGTCCTATCTGGCGCCGCCGGCCCCGGCGCTGAAATCGCTCGATCGCGCCGGGCGGGTGATCTATATCGGCAGCTTCTCGAAATCGCTGTTTCCGGGGCTGCGCATCGGCTACATGGTCGCCCCTGCCCCGCTGATCGCCCGGGCGCGCGCGCTGCGCGCCATCATGCTGCGCCACCCGCCGAACCACCTGCAGAGGATCACCGCCTATTTCCTGGCGCTGGGCCATTACGACGCGCATATCGTGCGGCTGCGCGGGGCGCTGAAACGCCGGCGCGCGCTGATGGAGGAGGCGCTGGCCGCCACGCCGCTGCGCATCGCCGGGGCGGCGCGCTCGGGCGGGTCGAGCCTGTGGATCGAGGGGCCGGAAGGCATCGACAGCAGCCTTCTCGCCACGCGGCTGCAAGCCGACAGCGTGCTGATCGAACCGGGCGAGGTGTTTTTCGAGACGCCGCCCGCGCCCTGCCGCTTCTTCCGGCTGGGCTATTCCTCGATCCGCGAGGGCGAGATCGCGCCGGGAATCGCCCTGATCGCCCGCCGCGCCATGGAACTGGCGGCCTAACGGGCGGGATGACGGGCCGGTGGAGCGGCCCCAGGGCGGCAGCGCCCGCCGGAAGCGGCGGAGGGCAACCGCGCGGGGCGGTGCGCATCCGGCGAAGGCGCCGGCGCCGCGCGGCTTTCCGAGGGGTGCCAGATGCCGCGCCGTGTCCCGGAAAAGGGGGCTTTGCCCCCGCGCGTTCCGCGCTCCCCCAGGATATTTGGACAAGAAAGAAGGCCGAAGGGACCGGCGGCGGCTTCGGATCGATATTCCTGGCGGCTTGAAGCCCGGGGAAGGCGTCGTTGGATGCGTCCAGGGACAGGTGCCTTGCTACGGGCGGTCTACGCCAAGGCCGAGGCCGGGCCGTGCATCGGCGCCTTGGCGCGCGTGGAGGGCGCGACGGCGACGGGTCCGTCGCGCCGGTTTTGCAGCGGAGGCGGCCGGATCGTGCCGCGGCATTTCCCGCTATGGCATCGGCGGGCAAGCCTGTGCAAAGACCGGGAAACCCTGTGCCCTTGCGCCTTGCCGGGGCGGAATGATAGACCGAAAGGCAAGTGTCGCGCGGGGCTCGCCCGGCGGTGGCCAGCACAGATAACGCAACGTCGGACTAAGGGGAAAACACGCGCATGACGATGACACGGACCAGCTTTGACAAGGAAGATCTGCTGGCCTGCGCCCGTGGCGAACTGTTCGGCCCCGGAAATGCCCAACTCCCCGAACCGCCGATGCTGATGATGGATCGCATCACCGACATCTCGGCCGATGCCGGGCCGCATGGCAAGGGCCATGTCACCGCCGAATTCGACATCCATCCCGACCTGTGGTTCTTTGCCTGCCATTTTCCCGGCAACCCGATCATGCCGGGCTGCCTGGGCCTCGACGGGCTCTGGCAGCTCACCGGCTTCAACCTGGGCTGGCGCGGCTGGCAGGGGCGCGGCTATGCGCTGGGGGTGGGCGAGGTCAAGCTGACCGGCATGGTCCGCCCCGACCGCAAGCTCTTGCGCTATCACGTCGATTTCACCAAGGCGGTGCAGACCCGCCGCCTGACCATGGGGGTCGCCGACGGCCGAGTCGAGGCCGATGGCGAAACCATCTACGAGGTCAAGGACATGAAAGTGGCCCTGTCGGCCGCCTGATCCATGAACAAGGAGCACGCCATGCGGCGCGTCGTCATCACCGGGCTGGGCATCGTCTCTCCCATCGGCAACAACGCCACCGAGGTCACCGAGAGCCTGCGCGCGGGCCGCTCGGGCATCGTCTTCGCCCCCGAATATGCCGAGCACGGCTTCCGCAGCCAGGTCCACGGTATGCCGGACATCGTGCTCGAGGACCATGTCGACAAGCGCAACCTGCGCTTCATGGGCGCGGGCGCGGCCTATAACTTCATCGCCATGCAGCAGGCGATCGAGGATGCGGGCCTGGCGTCCGAGGATGTCTCGAACGAGCGCACCGGCCTGGTCATGGGCTCGGGCGGACCTTCGACCGCGAACCTGTTCGAGGCGCATCGCACCGTGATCGAGAAGGGCGCGCCCAAGCGCATGGGGCCCTTCATGGTGACGCGCTGCATGTCCTCGACCAATTCGGCCTGCCTGGCCACGCCCTTCAAGATCAAGGGCGTGAACTATTCGATCACCTCGGCCTGCTCGACCTCGGCGCATTGCATCGGCAACGGCACCGAACTGATCCAGATGGGCAAGCAGGACATCGTCTTCGCCGGCGGCGGCGAAGAGCTGGACTGGACGCTCAGCTGCCTGTTCGATGCCATGGGCGCCATGTCGTCCAAGTATAACGATACGCCGCAAACCGCCTCGCGTCCCTTCGACGCCACCCGCGACGGCTTCGTCATCGCCGGCGGCGCCGGGGTGGTGGTGCTGGAGGAACTGGGCCACGCCTTGGCCCGCGGCGCCCGCATCTATGCCGAGGTCACCGGCTACGGGGCCACCAGCGACGGCTATGACATGGTCGCGCCTTCCGGGGAGGGCGGAGAACGCTCGATGCGGCTGGCGCTGTCCACGCTGCCCGAGGGGCGCCGCGTCAGCTATGTCAATGCGCATGGTACCTCGACCCCGGTGGGCGATGTGGGCGAGATCAAGGCGTTGCGCCGGGTCTTCGGCGAGGGCGCCGTGCCGCCGGTTTCCTCGACCAAATCCCTCACCGGCCATTCTCTGGGCGCGACCGGCGTGCACGAGGCGATCTATTCGCTGCTGATGATGCAGCAGGGCTTCATCGCCGCCTCGGCCAATATCGCCGCGCTGGACCCCGAGATCCGGCCCGAGGAGATCGCGCAAGCCCGCCTGGACGATGTCGATTTCGATAGCATCCTTTCCAACAGTTTCGGTTTTGGCGGCACCAACGCCACGCTGCTCCTGTCGAAATACCGCGAATAAACCAAGAAAAGGTAAAGCCATGGGCGAATTGTTGAAAGGAAAGCGCGGCCTGGTGATGGGGGTCGCGAATGACCGCTCGATCGCATGGGGAATCGCCCGGGCGCTGGCCGGCGAGGGGGCGGAGCTGGCCTTTACCTATCAGGGCGAGGCTTTCGGCAAGCGGGTCGAGCCGCTGGCCGCCGCGCTGGGGTCGGACTTCCTGATGGATGTCGATGTGCTGGACGACGAATCGCTCGACCGCGCCTTTGCCACGCTGGATTCGCGCTGGGGCGGGCTGGACTTCCTGGTTCACGCCGTCGCCTATTCGGACAAGAACGAGCTGACCGGGCGCTTCATCAACACGACCCGGGACAACTTCAAGAACTCCTTGACGATTTCCTGCTATTCGCTGATCGACCTGGCCCGGCGGGCCCAGCCCCTGATGTCGAATGGCGGCTCGATCATCACCCTGACCTATGCCGGATCGAACCGGGTCACGCCGTTCTACAACGTCATGGGGGTGGCCAAGGCCGCACTGGAATCCTCGGTCCGCTACCTGGCCAACGACCTGGGCCCCGAGGGGATTCGCGTCAACGCCATCAGCCCCGGTCCGATGAAGACGCTGGCCGGCGCGGCCATCGGCGGCGCACGCAAGACCTATCGCCATACCGAGGCGAACGCCCCCCTGCGCGCCAATGCCACGCTGGAGGCGATCGGCGGCACGGCGGTCTGGCTCTGCTCGGATTGGGGCGCCTGCACCACCGGCGAGGTCGTGCTGGTCGATGGCGGCTATCACGTGCTGGGCATGCCGCAGTCGGAAAACCTCTGATGACCCTTCGATTCTACCGGGCGGAGGATGGCGCGCGGCTGGCCTATCGCGACGCGGGCGAGGGCCTGCCGGTTCTGGCGCTGCCCGGCCTGACCCGCACGGGGCGGGATTTCGACTATGTGGCGCCGCATCTGGCCGGCCTGCGGCTGATCCGGCCGGATTATCGCGGCCGGGGCGCGTCGGACTGGACCGGCGCGGACAGCTATACCATCCCGCAGGAGGCCAGGGACGTTCTGGCGCTGCTGGACCATCTGGGGATCGACCGGGCGGCGATCCTGGGCACCTCTCGCGGCGGCCTCATCGGCATGGTTCTGGCGGCGACGGCGCCGGACCGGGTGCTGGGCCTGTGCCTCAACGACGTGGGGCCGGTCCTGCAGCGTGGCGGACTTGCGAAGATCTGCGACTATATCGGACGCAATCCCGCCGGCACCAGCCTGGCCGACCTGGCGCAGCGCCTGCCCGCCGCCATGCCCGGCTTTGCCAATGTGCCGCCCTCCCGCTGGCTGGAAGAGGCCGAGCGGCATTATGTCGAAACGCCCGAGGGTCTGCGCATCAATTACGACCCGGCGCTGCGCGATGCGTTTCTCGCGGCCTTCGGCGGGCCCGAGGTCGATCTGTGGCCGCTTTTCGACGCGGCAGCGAAGCTGCCGCTGGCCCTGATCCGCGGGGCCAATTCCGAGCTGCTCTCGCATGACACCGCGGCCGAGATGCAGCGCAGGCGGCCCGACATGATCCTGGCCGACGTGCCGGATCGCGGCCATATCCCCTATCTCGACGAGCCCGAGGCCGTGGCGGCGATCAACGCCTGGCTGGCCCGGATGGGCTGACCGCCGGCAGACGGGATGAGCGACGCCTTGGCGGCCATATTTCCGCGCAATCACCGCGACGGGTGATCGCCGCGGGTCGGCGCGGCGTCGCGCCCGGCTCTTGCGACCTGGCGCATGGTCTCGCCCTGCCCTTCGCCGGGCCGGGCAAGGCGCGGGCATCGCATGGGCTGCACGGGGCGGAGGTCACCCTGCCAGCAATGCGGCGTTGCCGCCTGCTGCGGTGGTGTCGACGCAAAGGTGGCGCTCATGGGCGACATGAGCCAGGTCGGGCATGGCGGTGACCAACTGCACGATCTCGCCCTCGCGCGCGGCCAAAGCCTCGGCATAGGCGCGGCCCTGTGCCTCGTCGCCCCACCAGAGCACGGCGGAAAGCTGCGGCAGCCGGGTCAGCGCCTCGGAGGGCAGGGTGCCGTCGGCGCCGACCGCCTGCCCGCCAAGCGCCTCGACCGCCGCCACCTGCGCCCCCACCGCCTCGACCCCGGGTCCGAGGCACAGCACCGGCGGGCGGCTATGCGCGGTCAGGCGGTTCAGCTCTCCGGTCGGGCCGGGCATCAGGCGCTCCTCGATCTTCTTCGGGGCCGCCCTGGCCAGCGCGCCGCGCAGCCGGGCCTCGTCGGCCTGGCCCTGCCATGCCCCTGCGGAAACCGAAGGCGCGGCGGGCGCGAAGAAGCGCGGCACATAGCGCGGCCCGCCGGCCTTGGGCCCGGTGCCCGACAGCCCCTCGCCGCCGAAGGGCTGGCTGCCGACCACGGCGCCGATCTGGTTGCGGTTCACATAGATATTGCCGACATGGATGGCGTCCGAGACCTCCTGCACGCGCGAGTCGATGCGGGTGTGCAGCCCGAAGGTCAGGCCGAAGCCGCGGGCGTTGATCTCGGCGATCACCTGGTCCAGCTGGTCGCCCCTGAAGGTCGCGACATGCAGGACCGGGCCGAAGATCTCGCGCTCCAGATCGGCGATGCCCGAGACCTTCAGCAGGGTCGGCGGGATGAAGAACCCCCGCGACGGCACCGCCAGCTTGTGCAGCACGCGGTTTGCATTGGCGGCGATGTAATCGGCGATTTCCTTTTGCGCGCCGGGGTCGATCACCGGGCCGACATCGGTGGTCAGATCCCAGGGGTCGCCCAGGCGCAGCTCGTCCATGGCGCCCTTGATCATCTGGATCAGATGCGGCGCCACGTCCTCCTGCACATAAAGGCAGCGCAGCGCAGAACAGCGCTGCCCGGCCGAGCGGAAGGCCGAGTTCACGATGTCGCGCACCGCCTGTTCCGGCAGCGCGGTGGAATCGACCACCATCGCGTTCAGCCCGCCGGTCTCGGCGATCAGCGGCGTGCCGGGCGCCAGGTTCGCGGCCATGGTGCGGGCGATGGTCTGCGCGGTCTCGGTCGAGCCGGTAAAGACCAGCCCCGCGACGCGCAGGTCCGAGGTCATCGCGGTGCCGACCACGCTGCCGCGGCCGGGCAGCAGTTGCAGCGCGGTTTTCGGAACGCCCGCCTGATGCAGCAGGCCGATGGCATAGGCGGCAATGATCGGCGTCGGCTCGGCAGGCTTGGCGATCACCGCATTGCCGGCCATCAGCGCCGCCGCGATCTGGCCGGTGAAGATCGCCAGCGGGAAGTTCCACGGGCTGATCGCGCCGACGATGCCGCGCGGGGCATCGGAGCAATTCTCGCCCTCGGCGGCGTAATAGCGCAGGAAGTCCACCGCCTCGCGCAGTTCGGCCACCGCATCGGCCAGCGCCTTGCCGGCCTCGCGGCCGAGAATGCCGAAGATCGGGCCGTAATGGTCTTCGTAAAGATCGGCGGCGCGGCGCAGCACCGCGGCGCGTTCCGCCGCCGGCGCGTCCCAGATGCGCGCATCGTCGATGGCGCGGGCGGCGGTCTCGGCATCGACCATCATCACCCGGGCGATCTTTTCCCCCGTCGCCGGGTTGACGACATCCTGCATCTTGCCCCTGGGCTCCGAGACGGTCAGCGGCATGGCATCCGGGATCGCCACGTCGCGGGCGGCATAGATACGGGCCAGCGTTTCCTCGTCGGTCAGGTCGAAGCCGGTCGAGTTCCGACGCGAGGCCCCGAACAGCGCCTCGGGCGCCACTAGCGACCGCGGCGGCTGGGCAGTCGCCCGCGCCTCGAACGGGTCGCGGGCGACCTCCTCGGGCGAGACCGCCTCATCCACGATCTGGTGCACGAAGCTGGAATTGGCGCCGTTCTCCAGCAGGCGCCGCACCAGATAGGCCAGCAGGTCGCGATGCGCGCCGACGGGCGCATAGATGCGGCAGCGAGCGTTGTGGTCGCGCAGCACGATGTCGTGCAGCCGCTCGCCCATGCCATGCAGGCGCTGGAACTCGAAGCGGATGTCGCCCGCCATCTCGAGGATCGCCGCGACGGTATGGGCGTTATGGGTGGCGAATTGCGGATAGATGCGGTCGGCATAGCCGATCAGCTTGCGGGCATTGGCGATATAGCTGACATCGGTGGCCACCTTGCTGGTGAACAGCGGAAAGCCAGGGAAGCCCTCGACCTGGGCGCGCTTGATCTCGGTGTCCCAATAGGCGCCCTTGACCAGCCGCACCATGATGCGCCGGTCCAGCCGCGTGGCGGTTTCATAAAGCCAGTCGATCACCTGCCCGGCGCGCTTGCCATAGGCCTGCACCACGACGCCGAACCCGTCCCAGCCGGCCAGCGAGGGATCGGCCAGCACCGCCTCGATCACCTTCAAGGACAGCACCAGCCGGTCCTGTTCCTCGGCGTCGATGTTCATGCCCATGCCGGCGGCCTTGGCCTGCCGCGCCAGCTTCAGCACCACCGGCACCAGCTCGGTCATCACCCGGGATTCCTGCGCCACCTCGTAACGCGGATGCAGCGCGGACAGCTTGATCGAGATGCCGGGATTGTCCTCGACCGAGCCCCTGGTGCAGGCTTTCGCAATCGCCGCGATGGCGTCGGAATAGGCGCGGTCGTAGCGCGCCGCATCCGCCCCGGTCATCGCCGCCTCGCCCAGCATGTCGTA
The DNA here is from genome assembly GCF_000513975.1 of Paracoccus sp. J55. NCBI lineage: Bacteria > Pseudomonadati > Pseudomonadota > Alphaproteobacteria > Rhodobacterales > Paracoccaceae > Paracoccus > Paracoccus sp. J55. The sequence goes on along the minus strand of NZ_AZVA01000016.1, from coordinate 72,356 downwards.
GCTGTAGGTGAAGCCCTGCGCCTCGCGTTTCGCCGCGCGTTCCAGCGCCGCCTCGATGGTCTGGCCCAGCACGAATTGCCGGCCCATCTCCTTCATCGCCCGGCCGACGGCGGTGCGGATCACCGGCTCGCCCAGCCGCCGCACGGCGCGGCGCAGGGTGCCGGCAATCCCGGCCTGGTCGTCGTCCAGCACCTTGCCGGTCAGCATCAGGGCCCAGGTCGAGGCGTTGACCAGCGACGAGGACGCCTCGCCCAGATGCCTGCCCCAGTCCGAAGGCGCGATCTTGTCCTCGATCAGCGCGTCGATGGTCATCCGGTCGGGCACGCGCAGCATCGCCTCGGCCAGGCACATCAGCGCCACGCCCTCGCGCGTGGACAGCCCGTATTCGGCCAGGAAATGCTCCATCATCGTGGGCTTCGCCTCGTCACGGATGCGGCGCACCAGATCGGCGGCCCGGCGCGTGATCGCGGCCCGCTGGCCGGCGCCCAGCTCCGCCTGCGCGACCAGCCGGTTCAGCAGCTCCGCCTCGTCGGCGAATTTCGCCTGGGCGGAAAACACCTCCGAAAGCCCGATGGGGTTGACACGAGTCATGCCGATCTCCTTATTCGTTGCGACAGTATTATCAGATGCCGGCTAGGCGGTGCGCCTGAAGACGGGCCACTTTCTAGGCTGTTGGAACAAATTCGAGGCGATTTTCAGAATGGACCTGAACCTGGACGCGCAGGACCGCAAGATCCTGGCGGAACTGACCGAGAACGCCCGAATCCCGATCGCCGAGCTGGCGCGCCGGGTCGGGCTGTCCAAGACCCCGGTGGCGCAGCGCATCAAGCATCTGGAGGAGATCGGCCTGATCACCGGCTATCGCGCCATCCTGTCGCCCCTGAAACTGGGCCTGACCCATGTGACCTATGTCGAGGTCAGCATGAACGACACCCGCGAACATGCGCTGCAGCAGTTCAACGCCGCCGTCCGGGCCATCCCCGAGGTCGAGGAATGCTACATGATCGCCGGCAGCTGCGACTATCTGATGAAGGTCCGCTCGCGCGACATGGCCGATTTCCGCCGCATCCTGGCCGAGAAGATCTCGGTCCTGCCTCATGTCAGCAACACCTCCAGCCATGTCTCGATGGAGGCGGTGGTCGAGCAGAACTGGACCGCCCTCTAGCCGAGCGCAGCCAGCCCCTCGCGCTGGAAACGCTCGATCAGCGCCAGTTCCTCGGCGTTCAGCGCGATGCCCTCGGCCTCGGATCGCGCGCGGGCGGCAAGGCGGCGCTGGCCGGGCAGGCGCGCGCCCTGCCCCAGGATGGCGTCGAACAGCGCCTCGGCCCGGGCCAGCGGATCGCCCGGCCGGCCGGCGGCGAAGCGCGCGGGCGAAAAGGCCAGGATCAGTTCGCCATGTTTCGGCGCCAGGCTAAGCGTGCCCAGTTCCTCCAGCGCGCCCTGGCTGGTCAGGTCGCCGATCATCACCCCCGCCAGCAGCTCGACCATGGTCGAGAGGGCCGAACCCTTGTGCCCGCCAAAGGGCAGCATGGCGCCGGAAAGCGCCGCCTCGGCATCGGTGGTCGGCGCGCCTTCGGCATCCAGCGCCCAGCCCTCGGGCAAGGGCTCGCCGGCCCCCGCCAGCAGCTCGATCTCGCCCCGGGCGACGCAGGAGGTGGCGAAGTCGAAGACGTAAGGCGCGGCCCCCGGCCGGGGCCAGCCGAAGGCGATAGGATTGGTGCCCAGAAGCGGCTTCGCGCCGCCGGCCGGGGCAACGGCGGCGTAGCTGGGACACATGGCCAGAGCGGCAAGGCCGCGCGCCGCCAGCGCCTCGGCCTCGGGCCAGAGCGCCGAGAAATGCACGCAGTCGTTGATGACCAGCGCCGCGAGCCCCAGCTTTTCGGCCCGGCCCGCCAGCGCCGGCAGGCCCAGCTCGAAGGCGGCAGTGGAAAAGCCGCCATCCGCCGCGACGCGGATCACTGCGCTGCCCTCGTCGATCAGCTCGGGCCGGGCGCCGGGCGAAACCTTGCCGGCCGCCAGCGTGCGCAGGCAACCTTCGATGCGATAGATGCCGTGCGATTTGGCGCCGTCGCGCTCGGCGGCGGTGATGATGCGGGCGATGGCATCGGCCTGCTGGGCGTTGAAGCCCGCGCGCATGAAAAGCGACTCGACCATCCGGCCAAGTTCGGCCACCGACACCATCGTCACTTCACCCATGCGCCCATCCCTTGTCTCGTGCGGGCCAGAAAACCGGATTTTCGGGTCCGGGGCAAGCGTTCAGGGCCGGGCCCTGCCCCAGAGGCCGGCATCGCGGACCAGCATCCGCGCCCCTGCCAGCGTTGCGGTGATCGTCCCACCGCCCGGCCGCAATCGTCTGTGGCGCGTCCGCGACGCCTCGGCTAAAGCGACGGGAAAAGGGGGGCGCATGGACTTCAAGTGGCTCGAGGATTTCCTGGTGCTGGCCGAGACGCACAGCTTCTCGCGTTCGGCCGAGCTGCGCGGCGTCACGCAAAGCGCCTTCAGCCGCCGCATCCGCGCGCTCGAGGAATGGCTGGGCACCGACCTGCTGTCGCGCGACAGCTATCCGGTGACGCTGACCCCGGAAGGCGTGCTGTTCCGCGAGACGGCCGAGGAGGCGGTGCGCATGATCAACGCCCGCCGCGCCGAGTTCCGCGATCATGCCCGAAGCCGCGGCGGCGAGATCTCTTTCGTGGCGCTGCACAGCCTGACCGTGACCTTCCTGCCGGGCTGGCTGATGCGGCTGAAGGCGGCGGCGGGGCAGATGACCAGCCGCGTCAAGCCCGAGAATTTCGACCGCTGCATCGAGGCGCTGACCGAGGGCGGCTATGATTTCTTCCTGACCTACGCCCATCCGCAGGTGAACATCCCGCTGGACCCGTCGGGCTATCCGCATCTGGTGGTCGGCCATGACAGCCTGGTCGCCGTCGCCCGCCCGGGCTGGCCCGAGGAATGGCTGACCGAAGGCATGCCGATGCTGAAATATTCCCGCGGCTCGTTCCTGAACGCCATGGCGCGCATCGCGCTGGCCCAGCCCGGCGCGCCCAAGGTCTATGTCGCCCATACCGACGAAGCCAGCATGGCCGAGGCGATGAAAAGCATGGCGGTGGCCGGTCACGGCATGGTCTGGCTGCCCCGCCTGCTGGTCGAAGCCGAGATCGCCACCGGCCGGCTGGAAATCGTCGCCCCCGAGCTGCCGATGGAGATCCGGCTTTACCGCAATGCCGCCCGCCGGCGCGGCATCACCGGCCGGGTCTGGCAGGCGGCGCGCGAGCTGGGCGAAGGTTATGCAGGATCGGAATAACCCAGCGCGACTTGGCATTGGAAAATTCGCGCAAGCCTGCCTAAATCTTTGACACATGGGGCACAACCGGGCCTCGTCATCGCAACAGTTCCGACAGCATGCGCGCCGCGCGCCAGGTCCGCCGTCCCGGCGGGGCCTGCGCGCCTGCGCCCGAGGTGACCATGAAAAAGACCCGCATCGAACATGACCTGCTTGGCGACCGCGAGGTGCCCGCCGACGCCTATTGGGGCGTCCACACCCTGCGCGCCGTCGAGAATTTCCCGATCTCGGGCCGCCCGATCGGCGAAATTCCCGAACTGATCCGCGCGCTGGCCGCGATCAAGCAGGCGGCCGCGCTGGCCAATGCCGATCTGCGCCTGCTTTCGCCCGAGCGCCGCGACGCCATCGTCGCCGCCTGCGAGGAAATCCGCGCGGGCCGGCTGCACGACCAGTTCGTCGTCGACCAGATCCAGGGCGGCGCCGGCACCTCGACCAACATGAATGCCAACGAGGTGATCGCCAACCGGGCGCTGGAGCTCATGGGCCATGCCAAGGGCGAATACCAATACCTGCACCCGAACGAGCATGTGAACATGAGCCAGTCGACCAACGACGTCTATCCGACGGCGCTGCGCCTGGCCTCGTGGAAGGGGCTGCAGAAGCTGATCGGCGCGCTGGCCTCGCTGCGCGGCGCCTTCGCCGAGAAGGCGGTCGAGTTCGCCGACATCCTGAAGATGGGCCGCACCCAGCTGCAGGAAGCGGTGCCGATGACCCTGGGCCAGGAATTCAACACCTATGCCATCATGATCGGCGAGGACGAGGCGCGGCTGGCCGAGGTCTCGCAACTGGTCTGCGAGATCAACCTGGGCGCCACCGCCATCGGCACCGGCATCACCGCGCATCCCGAATATGCCGAACGGGTGCGGGCGCGGCTGGCCGAGATCACCGTGATCCCGGTGGTCACCGCTGCCGACCTGGTCGAGGCGACGCAGGATTGCGGCTGCTTCGTGCAGGTCTCGGGCGTGCTGAAGCGGGTGGCGGTCAAGCTCAGCAAGACCTGCAACGACCTGCGGCTGCTGTCCTCGGGCCCGCGCGCCGGCTTCAACGAGATCAACTTGCCGGCGAAACAGGCCGGCTCCTCGATCATGCCGGGCAAGGTCAACCCGGTGATCCCCGAGGTGATGAACCAGGTCTGCTTCGAGGTGATCGGCAACGACATGACCATCACCATGGCGGCCGAGGGCGGCCAGCTGCAGCTGAACGCCTTCGAGCCGGTGATCGCCTACAGCCTGTTCCGCTCGGTCGATCACCTGGTCGCCGGCTGCGCCACGCTGCAGGAGAATTGCGTCAAGGGCATCACCGCCAACCGCGACGTGCTGAAGGAATCCGTGCGCCGGTCCATCGGCATCGTCACGGCGCTGAACCCCTATATCGGCTATGCCGCCGCCACCGAGGTCGCGACCGAGGCGCATCTGACCGGCCGCGGCGTCTACGAGTTGGTGCTGGAAAAGGGCCTGCTGCCCAAGGAGCGGCTGGATGCCATCCTGCGCCCGGAAAGCCTGACCCGCCCGCAGCTTTTCGTCGCCTGAGATACAACCGTCGGCCGACTCGGCCCTGGCCCCGACCTGACCCCTTTCAGGCCGGGGCCTTGGCATTTTCTTGTTGCAACGCACGGATTTCCGGAAAACCGCGCCGTCAATTCCGTTGCGTCAAGCCCCGAGTTTTGCTAGCGTTCACGCAATAGGTATTTCCTTCTTGAGAATCCAGCACGGGGCTGCCCTCCCCGTTGCCAAGTCGATCGGCGCAAGGTCGTATCCTCCCCGGATGTGCATGTGCAGGCGGGATGGTCCGGCCGAACAGGTCTGACATCGTTCGCAACGCATCCCGCCGCCATCCGCGCCGGGTCATTCAGCGAGGGCTCCCCCATGCTCGACACTCCCGGCGTCTATGTCCAGGAAATCCCCAGCGGTAGCGCGCCGATCGCCGGCGTGGCGACCTCGAATACCGCCTTCATCGGCGTTCTCGGGCAAGGCCCGGTCGGCCGTGCCACCCGCGTCACCTCATGGGGCGAATTCGAGCGGGTCTTCGGCGGCCTGCATCCGCTATGCGAGACCAGCTATGCGGTGCGCAACTATTTCCTGAACGGCGGCAACATCGCCTTCATCGTGCGCGCATCGAACGGCGCCACCCCCGCCTCGGTGCTGCTGCCGCCGAACAATGCCGGGCTGACGCTGGCGGCCTCGTCCCCCGGCGCCTGGGGCAACAGCCTGCGTATCGGCGTGGCGCGGGCCGGCGGGGCGGGCGTCACCAGCTTCGACCTGCTGGTGCGGCTTTACCGCGGCAATGACGTGATCCGCGAGGAATCCTATAGCGGCCTGTCGGTGAACAGCGCCCATCCGCGCTATGTGACGCGGGTGCTGGCCGCGGAAAGCCAGCTGGTCAGCGTCTCTGCCCATGCCAATGGCAACCTGCCCAATGCCACGCAATCGGGCGGCAGCGACGTGACCACGCTGGACGGGTTGCGCCAGCTTGGCGCGGCGGCGCTGGCGGCCATGACCACGCAGGGCGCCGACGGCACCCTGCCCGGCGATACCGACGCCTGGCAGAACCTGGCGGTGAACGCGCTGGGGGCCGGCATCGACGCGCTGGACGCCATCGTGCCGGACGTGTTCAACCTGATGTGCCTGCCCGACCTGTCGGTGCTGGGCCATGCCCGCCGCGCGGTGGCGGCGCAGGTCTACCAGCGTGCCTATGCCTATTGCGAGCGGCATTTCGCCTTCCTGATCGTCGATCCGCTGGAGGGCACCACCCGCGCCAACATCCTGGAATGGACCGGCGCGCTGGGGGGCACGATCCGGCGCAACGCGGCGCTGTATTTCCCCAAGCTGACGGCGCCCGACCCGCTGAACCCGACGCAGAACCGCAATTTCGCCCCCTCGGGTCCGGCGGCGGGCATCATCGCCCGCACCGATGCGACGCGCGGGGTCTGGAAAGCGCCGGCCGGCACCGCGGCGGGCGTCGCCGGCGGCCGGCCGGTCGATGTGATGACCGACCCGCAGCAGGGACCGCTGAACGTGCAGGGCATCAACGTGATCCGTACCTTCCCGGTCTACAACACCGTGGTCTGGGGCGCGCGCACGCTGGACGGGGCGGATGCGCTGGCCTCGGAATGGAAATACGTCCCGGTGCGCCGGCTGGCGCTCTATATCGAGAACAGCCTGCTGCGCGGGTTGCAATGGGTGGTGTTCGAGCCGAATGACGAGCCGCTCTGGGCCTCGGTGCGGCTGAACGTCACCGGCTTCATGTCGCAGCTGCACCGGCAGGGCGCCTTCCAGGGTGCCTCGGCCCGCGACGCCTTCCTGGTGAAATGCGACGGCGAGACCACCACCCAGGCCGACATCAACCTGGGCATCCTGAACATCTATGTCGGCTTCGCCCCGGTCCGCCCGGCCGAATTCGTCATGCTGCGCATCCAGCAGCGCCTGCAAACCACGAACTAAGGGGGTCCGACCATGGCACAGTTCAGCATCAACGCCACCCGCTTCGACCCCTACAAGAACTTCAAGTTCCGGGTGAAATGGGACGGCCGCTATGTCGCCGGCATCTCGAAGGTCTCGGCCTTGAAACGCACCACCGAGGTGGTCGAGCATCGCGAGGGCGGCGATCCGTCCGTCTCGCGCCGCAGCCCCGGCCGCACCAGCTTCGAGGCGATCACGCTGGAGCGCGGCGTCACCCATGACGTCGAGTTCGAGCAATGGGCGAACAAGGTCTGGAACTACGGCTCGGGCCTGGGCGCCGAGGTTTCCCTGCGCGATTTCCGCAAGGACCTGGTGATCGACCTTTACAACGAGGCCGGGCAGCTGGCGCTCTCCTATCGCGTGTTCCGGGCCTGGGTGTCGGAATACCAGGCGCTGCCGGAACTCGACGCCAATGCCAATGCCGTCGCCATCCAGTCGATCAAGCTGGAGAACGAGGGCTGGGAACGCGACTACGACGTGGCCGAACCCAGCGAGATTTCCTTCCTGGAGCCGGCGGTCTGACGCCATGATCGGGGAAGCATCATGCTGGACGGCGACGCGCTCCTTGACCTCTACCAGCGCGGCCGGGCGGGCGATGCGCTAGGCCGCGCCGCGCTGCTCGGCCGCGCCGCCGCCGGGGCAGGCGCCGAGACGCTGCCCTTGGGCGAGCTCGACCGCCGCATCTGGGCGCTGCGCACGCGGCTTCTCGCGGACATGGCCAGGCCGGCAGCCGACGAGGCGGTCTGCACCTGCCCCGCCTGCGGCGCGCGGCTGGAATTCACCCTGCCCGCCGATTTCGTTCCGCCCCCGGCGGTTGCCCAGACCGTCGCGGTGGAGTGGCGGGGGAAAACCCATATGCTGCGCCTGCCCTGCCTTGCCGATTTCGGCCCGCAGGGTTTGCGGCTTCAGGCGCTGGGGACGGCGCCCTGGCACGATCCCGGCTTTGCGGCGCTGGCGGCCGAGGCATTGCAAGCCGCCGATCCGGCGCTTGGCCTGACGCTGGCCATGGACTGCCCGGAATGCGGCGCGGCGCTGGACGAGGGCTTCGATCCCGCCGCCTGGCTCTGGGCCGAGATCGAGGACATGGCCCGCGGGTTGCTCGACGAGGTGGTGCGGCTGGCCCGCGCCTTCGGCTGGTCCGAGCGCGAGATCCTCGCCATGCCGCCGGCGCGTCGCGCGCTTTATCTCGCCGAGGTGGCGCCATGACCCTGTTCGACACCCTCAGCCGCCGCTTCCTGCAGCCGCCGGCGATCCTGCCCCGCCCGCGCCAGCGTTTCGAGGGGGATGCCCCGGATGCGGGCTTCTCCGAGGAGACGGCGGAACGCCTCGCCGCCCCGCCACGCCCGCCGCTGCCGCGGACCGAGCCGCCGCGCCCGCCGACACCGGCCCCGGCGCCGAGACCGGCAGCGCCGGTTGCCGAGGCTTTGCCGCAACGGCTCGCCCCGGCGCCGCAAGCCCAGCCGCACCCCGCGCCGGCCCATGCGCCCGCCCCGGTCGCCCGGGATGCACCGCAGGCGCCGGGCATCACGATCGAGCCAGTTCCGCGCCCCGGCGATGCGCCGACGCCCCCTGCCGCGGAAGCCCCTGCGCCCCAGCCGACGCAGGGGCCGCCCGAACCCCGCACCAGAGCCGCGCCGGAGGAACCGCGCCGGCCGGCCGAACCGCGCCAGCCCCGCGCGCCGCAGACCGTCGAGCCGCCTGCCCCGCCCCGGATGCGCGTCAGCCCGGCCGCATCCGAGCCCGCCAGCGCGACCGAAGCCGCGCCGCCCGCGCCGGTCCCGCAAGCCCCCCCGAAAGTCGAGATCCATATCGGCCGGATCGAGGTCGCCGCCGCGAAACCGCCGCCCGCCCCGCCCCCGCAAGCCGCAAGGCCCGGCCCCGCCCCGCGCCCCGCGACGCCGGCCCGGCCTGGCCTGACCGACTATCTCGGATGGAAGCGATAGGATGTCGAACGCGCTCGCCATAGCCGCCGTGACCGCGATCCTGAGGGACCGGCTGAATGACGGGCTGCTCAATGCCAACCTGGATTCCATCGGCCAGTTCAGCGTCACTTCCTCGCCCCCCGACCGGCTTGAGGATGACGCCGAGCCGACCAACCGGCTGAACATCTACCTGTGGAACGTCACCCGCAACGCCGCCTGGTCCAGCCAGCGCCTGCCGGCCCGCAGCGCCTCGGGGGCGCGCATCGATAATCCCTGGCTGGCGCTGGACCTGCATTACATCCTGACCGCCACCGGCGCCGAGGACCTGAATGCCGAGATATTGCTGGGCTACGGCATGCAGGTGCTGCACGAGACCCCCGTGCTGACCCGCGCCGACATCCGCGCCTCGCTGGGCGGCGCCGATCCGGCGGTGGATGCGAGCCTCTTGCCGGCGCCGCTGCGGCTGCTGGTCGCCGCGGATCTCGCCGAACAGTTCGAGCAGATCCGCGTGACGCAAGCCGTGCCGGAAAGCCGCGACCTCGGCCAGATCGAGACGCTGAGCAACATCTGGTCGGCCTTTTCCGCGCCGCTGCGGGCCTCGGCGCTGTATCAGGTGGCCTGCGTGCTGATCGAAAGCCGCCGCCCGGCGCGCTCGGCCCTGCCGGTGCTGACCATCGGCGGCCGCACCGCGCCCCTGCAGGCACCGCGCATCCTGCGGGTGGCGGCGCTGCCCGGCGGCGCGGGGACGCTTCCCGACCCGATGGCCGCGATCCTGCCCGGCGGCTGGGTGGCGGCCGAGGGCACGGCGCTGGCCGCCGAGCGGATGCGGGTCATGCTGGGCGGGCGGCCGATCACGGTAGCGGCGGCGAATGTCGACGCGCGGCGCATCGACCTGCAGCTGCCCGCCGACCAGCCGGCCGGCATCGCCCGGCTGATGGTCGATCACCTGTTCGAGCCTGCGCCCGGCCAGGCAGAGCGGCTTTGGGAAAGCTCGAACGCGCTGCCGTTTGCCATCGCGCCGGTGGTGACGGCGGTGGCGCGGGCCGGCACGGTGACCGCCGGCCGCTTCACGGGCAGCGTGACGCTGACCCTGGGCCATCCGGTGGGCGAGCGGCAGACGGCGGCGCTGCTTTTCAACCCGCTGCCCGGGGGGTCGGCGCCGGCCTTCTCGGTCCCGGCGCGGCTGGTCGAGGGCAGCACCGACCGCATCCGCGCCGATCTGGCCGGCGTGGTCGCAGCCGATTATGTCGTGCGGGCCGAGATCGACGGCGCCGCCAGCCTGCCCACGCTGGGGCCGCAGGGCTTCGACGGGCCGGTCGCGGATCTGGACCCATGACCCGGCACCAGACCATATCCGCCGCCGCGCGGCAGGCACGGGCGCTGGAGCTGGCCGGCCGCCACGCCATGGCGCTGCTGCAAGGCGAACCGGCCGGGCCGCTGCTGGCGCAGATCGAAGACCTCTCGGCCCTAGGGCCGGTGGCGCTCTTGCAGATCGCCCGGCGCTTCGGCCTGTCGGCGCTGGATCTCGACCTGTTCTGCCTGATCGCCGCTCCCGAGCTGGGCATCGAACCCGCCGCCGCCCTGGCCGCGCACCCGCTGGCCCAGCATGGCCGCGCCACCCCGGCGCTGTGCGGCATGGTGCTGGGACCCGAGGCCGGCCCGGCGCTCTCTGCCGCCGCGCTGCTGCGCCAGGGGGCACTGGTCGAGGCGCTGCCGGGCCATGGGTTTGCGCAGCGGCTGCTGGCGGTGCCCGAGGCGGTGGCCTCGGCCCTGATCGGCGCGCCGGTCCCCGATCCGGCGCTGGCCCCGGCGCTCTCGCCCTGCATGGCCGCGCCCCATCCGCAGGCGGGCGCGCTGGCCGAGGCGCTGCTGAAGGCGCGCGCGGAAAACCCGGCGCCGATCCTGCACCTGGCCACCGCCGACCCGGCCGAGGCCGGCGCGCTGGCCGCCGAGGCCGCGGCCGGGCTGGGCCTGCACCTGGCGGCGCTGGAGCCGCGGCTGCTGCCGCAGGACCTCGACCCGGCCCGCGCGGCGCAACTGCTCAACCGCGACGTGGTGCTGACCGAAACGGCCATGCTGATCCCCGCCACGCCCGAGGGCTGCCTGATCGCCGACCGGCTGCTGGGACCTTGCCTGCTCTGGGGCATCGACCCGCATCGCACGCAGCGGCCCCGCGCCAGCCTTATCCCGGCCCGCGCCGCCCCGCTGCCCGGCAGCGAAATGGCGGATGCGCGGGCCAGCCACGCCACCGGCCTGGCCCCCGACCTGCCGGCGCTGATCCGCGCCCGCGCCGCGCAGGGGCTTGAGGGGCTGGCGCAGCGGATCAAGCCGCAGGCGCGCTGGGACGACCTGGTCCTGCCGCCCGCCCAGCTTCAGCAATTGCGCCAGCTTGCCGCCTGCCGCCGCCACGGGCCGCTTGTGCTGGACGATTGGGGCTTTCGTGCCAAGTCGGCGCGCGGGCTGGCGCTGACCGCGCTCTTCAGCGGTCCCTCGGGCACCGGCAAGACCATGGCGGCCGAGATCCTGGCCCGCGAATTGTGCGAGGACGGTGGCGCGCTGGCGCTCTACCGCGTCGATCTGGCGGCGCTGACCTCGAAATATATCGGCGAGACGCAGAAGAACATCGGCCGCATCTTCGACGCCGCCGAAGATGCCGGGGCGGTGCTGCTTTTCGACGAGGGCGAGGCGATCTTCGCCCGCCGCTCGCCCGAGGTGAAGGACAGCCACGACCGCCACGCCAATTCCGAGACCTCCTATCTGCTGCAGCGGCTGGAAAGCTATGCCGGCATCGCCATCGTGACCACGAACCTGCGCGCGGCGGTGGACGACGCCTTCCTGCGCCGCTTCCGCGCGGTGATCGACTTCCCCTTTCCCGACGCCGCGCAGCGGGCGCTGATCTGGCGCGCGGTGCTGCCCGAGGCGCTGCCACGCGACGCCATCGACTTCGACGCGCTGGCCCGGCTGGCCGTGACCGGCGGCTTCATCCGCTCGATCGCGCTGACCGCCGCCTGGCTCGCGGCCGAAAGCGGCGGGCGGCTGGGCATGGCGCATCTGGAGCGCGCGGCGCGGCAGGAATACATGAAGCTCGGCAAGCCGCTTTCCGAGGCGGAACTGCGGGGCTTCCGATGAGCGGCGCGGTCACCCTGCATATCGGCGCGCTGTCCCTGCCCGGCCTGTCCGAGGCCGAGGCCGCCCGCGCCGCCCGCGCCTTCGAGGCCGAGCTGGCGGCGCTTCTGGAACGCCACGGCCTGCCGCCCGGCACCCGCCCCGCCGACCTGGAGCGCGTCGACCTGGGCCGGCTGCCCGTCGGCGCCGGCACGCCCGAGGCGATGGGCCGCGAACTGGCCCGGGCGCTGCTGCGGAGGCTGGGGCCATGAGCGCGCTGCGCAAGCCTGCCGCGCCCGAACCGGCGCCGCGCGAGCCGGCCCGCGCCAGGCCGCGCTGGAAGGTGGTGGTGGCACCGCCCCGGACTGAGGCGGCCGAGGCCCCGGACCATATCCCTCTGGAGCGGCTGCGCCAGGCCGCGGCGCCGGGGCTGCATCGCGCCGACCTGCCCTTCCGCCCGGCGCTGGAGGCGATGTTCGGCCCGCTGCCGCCGGTCCAGGTGCTGACCGGCGCCCCGGTCGAGGCGGCGCTGGACCGCAAGGGCGCCGAGGCGGCGGCGCAGGACGGCGTGCTGTTCCTGCGCCGCGACGCGGCCCTGCCGGTCGTCGCGCATGAGCTGGCGCATGTGCTGCAATCCCGCGCCCCGCGGCAGGACGCCAAGACAAGCCCCGAGGCCGAGGCGCAGCGGGTCGAGCTGCAGGCGCGGCTCGGCGCCCCCCCGCCGCCGGTCGCGGCGCGGCTGGCCCCCGGCACCATCGCCTTCCGCATGCAGGGCGCGCAGGACCCGGTCCCTCAGCCCGATCCGCCCGTCGCCGTGCCGCCCCAGCCGGCACCCGAACAGCCGGCCCCGCCGCTGGCGGAGCATGTCCCGCCAAGCACGCAGCCCGCAGCCGATGCGCCGGAGGCAGTCGCGCCGGAACAGCTCGGCCCGGCGCCCGAACCCGACCTCGGCGCCGAGACCGAGGCCGCCGCGGCCGAGGCGGAAGCGGCCAGCGCGGCGCTGGAGGCGGCGCAGGACGCCGATGCAGTGATGGCGGCCTTTGCCGCCGCCCCGCCCTCGGTCAAGGCGCGCGAGGCGGCGGGGCTGGGCGCGCGGATCGAAGCCGCCTCGGCCCGCGCCCGCGCCGCCGAGGATGCCGCCCTGCCGGAATTGCGGGCCGAGATGGCGCCGGGCGAGCCCCTGCCCGCCGCCCCGCCGGTCACAACCCCCGCCGCCACGGCCGGGGCGCTGGAGGCCCAGACGCCGCCGCCCGCGCCGCTGCCCGATCTGGCGCCGACCCCGGACCCCGGCCAGGCGGCCGCCAATGCCAGCCTCGGCCCGCTCTTCGAGCGCGATTTCACCGCCGGCGACCCGCAATCGCTGGAGCGCAGCTTCGACCGGGTCCAGACCCGCGACGGGCAGGTGGCGACCTCGGCCGGGGCGCGCCCCGACGTGCCGCTGGCCGGCGAAACCGATCCGGCCCGCGTCGCGGACCAGGAGGCCGCCGCCGGCACGCAGGCAACCGAAGCCGGCACCGCCGCCGCCCGCGCTGTGATCGACGGCCCCGGCCCCGAGCAGGCGCAGCTGCGCGAGATGTCCGAGAGCTCCGCCCTGCCGCCGCGCCCGGCGCCCGAACCCGCGCCGGCCCTGCCCCCGGTCGAGGGCGCCGCCGCCTTCGCCGCCCAGCCGCTGGACGCGACCACGGTGGCGCTGTTCGACCGCGCGCATGGCCCGGCGATGCAGGAATCGCTCGGCCAGGCGCAGGCCGATCTGGACGCCGCCGCCCAGAGCCGCGAGGCCGGGCGCGAGGCGGAGCTGGCCCATGCCGAGGCGGAGCAGGCGCGGCTGAACGCCGAGGCCGATCATGCGCAGCGCGACGAGGTGATCGCCCGGCGCGCCGACATCCAGTCCGCCCGGCAGGACGCGCTGGACCAGCAGGCCGGCCATGTCTCGGACCTGCGCGACGAGGCGGCCTCGGCCCGCAGCGAGGCCCGGGGCGAGGTGGATGCCGAGGTCGGCCGCGTTGAAACCCGCATCGACGCCGATTTCGTCCAGGCCGAGCGCGAGGCCGAGGCCGAGGTGGCGCAGGGCGAAACCCGCGCGCAAGCGAGCCGCGACGAGGCCGAGCGCGAATCCGAGAACCAGAGCTGGTGGGACCGCGCCGTCAACTGGGTCAAGGCGCAGCTCGAACGGCTGACCGCCGCGATCAATGCGATCTTCGACGCGGTGCGCACCGCCGTGCGCGACATCATCAAGGCGGTGAAATCGGCGGCGCTGGGGCTGATCGACGCCGCCGCCGGGCTGATCAAGGGCATCATCGAGGCTTTCGGGGCGCTGCTGAAGACCCTGGTGAACCGGCTGCTGGCCGAATATTTCCCCGCCATCGCCGCGGCGCTGAACGCCGCCATCGACGCGGCGGTGACGGCGGCGACCGCGGCCATCGACCGCATCGCCAATGCGCTGAAGGCCGGCATCGAATTCCTGATGAACGCGCTGGCCGCGGGGCTGGACGCGCTGCTCGCGGCCTGGCAGGCGGCGGTCAACGCGGCGCTGGCTCTGGCCCAGGCGGCGCTGTCGGGCGACTGGGCGGCGCTGGCCCGGCTGATCCTGTCGCCGATCCTGATGGCGCTGGGGATCCAGCCCGACGCCTTCTTCCAGCTTTTCGCCCGCGCCGCGCAGGCCATCGACCTGATCGTCGCCAATCCCGGCGGCTTCGTGCAGAACCTGCTGGAGGCGGTCAAGGGCGGCATCCAGCGCTTTGCCGACAATTTCCGCCGCCACCTGATCGCCGGCATCATCCTGTGGCTGACCGGCCCGCTCGGCCGCGGCATCACCATGCCGGCGGAATTCGACCTCTGGGGCCTTCTGGACGTGGCGCGCCAGGCGCTCGGCCTGACCTTGGAGACCGTGCGCCGCGTCGCCGTGCGCGTGCTGGGCGAAAGCGCCGTGCAGAAGATCGAATACGTGCTGAACTATGTGCGGGCGCTGATCACCGGCGGCTGGCAGGGGCTGTGGGAGCAGCTGACCAGCGACCTTGCGATGCTGCGCGACATGGTGCTGGACCAGCTCAAGACCTTCCTGCTGGAAAAGGTGGTGCTGGCCTCGATCATGTGGCTGGCCGGCATGTTCAACCCGGTCGGGGCGCTGGTGAAGCTGGTGATGACGATCTGGAACTTCATCCAGTTCCTGCGCACCCAGCTCGCCCGCATCTTCGCCGTGGTGCAGACCGTGATCAACACCATCTGGGAGATCGCCACCGGCGCGCTGGAGCCGCCGATGCGCGGGGTCGAGCAGGTGCTGGCGCGGCTGCTGCCGGTGGTGCTGGACCTGCTGGCGCGGCTGATCGGCGTCTCGGGCATCCCCGAGAAGGTGCAGGAGGTGCTGCGCGCCGTGCGGCTGAAGATCGAGACGGCGCTGGAAAACCTGATGCGCCGGGTGCTGGCCGCCTTCGGCATAGAGGGCAGACAGGCCGAGACCCCCGCCGCCGGCCAGATCATGGCGCCGATCCATTTCCGCGCCGGTTCCGAAGCCCACACCCTGCTGATCGAGGACGAGGGCGAGACGGTGCGCCCCGTCATCCGTTCGGATCCGACGCCCTTGGTGCAATGGCTGGACGGCCGGCTGGGCCAGCCCTTCACCGATTACGCGGCGCAGAAGAACTGGCGCGGCGTGGTGCTGGCGAACAAGCGCGCCGAGCTCGAGGCGCTGGTCGCCGCCGCCAAGGCCGAGGAGGCGCAGCTGGACGCCCAGGCCGAGCTGACCGAGGACGCGGTGAACGCGGCCCAGGCCGAGGGCGCCTCGGAGGCCGTCAAGGCCGAGGCCGCCGCCAAGGCGCAGGAGACGCAGGCCAAGGGCGAGCAGACGAAAAGCGCCGTGGCGCGGGTGCTGGAATTCTTCGGCATCAGCATCGTGCCGCTGGACCAGAAATTCGCCCCCGAGCTTGAGGCGATGGCCCCCTCGCTGTCCGAGAACCTGCGCCGCTACGTGCTGCCCAATCTGGACGTGGCGCGCTATACGCCGCTGGACTGGCGCGGCTTCGCCACCATGCTGGCCGGCGACGGCAGCGCGACCGAGCCCTGGCGGCGGCCGGCCAATGCCACGGGCGCCGCCCGGCGCTTCACCGGTGGCGGTTTCGACGCGTCCGTCTCGGCCGAGGCGCGGCGGCTGGCCAAGGCGCTGAGCCTGCCGAATGCCGATACCTTCCTCGGCACCGAACCGGCATTCGACCCGGCGCGGGTCGGCCAGCTTTTCGGCGACCATCTGACGCGGCGGCTGAACGAGGGCGGCGCGACGCTGGCAATCACCGACCAGCTTCTGGCCGGCGGCGGGCCGGATTATCCGGCGCTGATGACGGCGCTGGCCACGCCGCTCTCCGAGGCGGTGACCGCCATGTGCAGCGCCGGCACCGACAGCCACGACCACGCCTTCGAGCGGGTGACGGGCAGCTATTTCCGGACGGTGATCGTCGATCAGTTCGACAGCGTGATGACGCAGGGCGGCTGGGGCACCTATTACCAGGACGACGCCATGAACGCCGCCGGCAGCGGCGAGGGCGGGGTGACGAAGCCGCTGGGCCATTTCGTGCGCCCCGACCCGACCGGCAAGGCCGGCTCGAAACGCGCGGCGCGGAACGGCCAGCGGCTGGCCGACGCGGTCAGGGGCGCCGATCCCGGCCAGCACGAATGGATCGCCTCGCGCTTCGCGGCGCAGATCATCCGCAATGCCGCCGACGATGTCGAGCGCGGCGAGACCGAGCGGCTGCGCGGGCTGTGCGAGCTGATCCAGTTCCAGCACCGGGTCCGCACGCCCACCAGGCAGCTGATCTTCGCGCCCCAAGGCCCCTATCCGGCGCAGAAGGTGGTCATCAGCTATCAGGCCTATGGCCACCGCATGGATCCGGAATGGAAGGACACGCCCGAGGACCGCCTGCCCGAGGCGCGGCGCGCGGAATGGTATCCGCCGGGCAGCCCGCATCAGGGCGCGCGCATCGGCATCATGCAGGGCCATCCCGGCGCCATCTATGCCCGCGTCAGCGGCGGCGTCCCCAGCCCCGAGATCAAGCAGCAGACCGCCGGTCACGGCACCTGGGACCAGGCGCTGGAGGGGATCGTGGCCCGCGACCTCTCGGACGGCACGGTCTATTTCAGCGAGATGCACCAGATGGCCGAGAACATCGTCCGCTTCTTCCGGCTGACGGTCTGGAACGGCGAGACGCTGCCCGAGGGCGGCTCGGCCTACGGCGAATATTTCAACTCTGGCCAGCAGGCCGAAAGCCTGTCGGCGCTGGCCGCCGAGTATCGCGGCTATTTCCCGAATTTCGAGGCCACGCTGCAGGCCCAGATCGACCAGGTGAGGAGCGCCTAGATGTCCGGCTATTCCCGCTCGCCCCGCTTGCTGAAAGGCGCCATCGTCGCCTTCCGCCCGCCGGTGCCGCTGCCCGAGGTGATCCCCTTCCAGATCAACCCGGAAAGCCTGCAACGGACCATCGAGGCCAATGCCGCCGAAAGCGAGGGCGGCGCCGACAGCTTCCGCCTGGCCGGCGCCCCGAAAGAGGTCATCAAGGTCGAGGCGGTGCTGGACGCCAGCGACGACCTGGAAAAGGGCGAGGCCGAGGAACTTGGCCTGCATCCGCGCCTGGCGCAGTTGGAGACGCTGCTTTACCCCGCCGCCTCGACCGTCATCGCCAATGCGGTGCTGCTGCGCCTGGGCACGGTCGAGATCCTGCCCGCCAGCGGCACCTTCACCCTGTTCATCTGGGGCAAGACCCGCATCCTGCCGGTGCGGCTGAAATCCCTGTCGATCACCGAGGAAGCCTATGACCCCCGGCTGAACCCGATCCGGGCCAAGGTGTCGATGGATCTGGCGGTGCTCAGCTATTCGGACCTGGAAAGCAGCCATCCCGGCTATGCCATGTTTCTCAGCCACCAGCTGGTCAAGGAAACCATGGCCATGGTCGGGCGCATCAACTCGCTGGGCTCGGTTCTGGGCTCGGACGTGAAGATAATGTGAGGGCGCCATGATCGACCGCGACTCCCGCTATGCCAAATCCGCCGTCCTGCACCTGACCGATGCGCAGGGGCGCGACATCGCCTATCTGGACCGCCGCATCATCCCCGACGCGCCGCGCATCGCCGCGCGCATCGCGGTCGCGGATGGCGACCGGCTGGACCTGGTGGCGCATCGCGCCTATGGCGACGCGCGCCAGTCCTGGCGGGTGATGGACGCCAATCCCGACCCCGAGCCGCTGGCCCTGGCCGACATCCCCGGCCGCCGCCTGAACCTGACCCAGCCGGGGGAGGCGTGACATGCTGCAGGAACTGATCGGGGTCCGCCTGACGCTGCTGGCCGGAACGGGCCTGCCCCGGCCGCTGCCGGCCGAGCTGATGGAGCGCTTCGTCTCGGCCGAGGTGGCGATCTCGGACCGCGAGGTCTCGGGCTTCGAGCTGGTTTTCGACGCCATCCGCGCCCCGGCGCTGGCGGGGGTGTTCCCGATCATGGCCGAGCCGGCGCTGAAGGCGGGCGCGCGTATCGTGCTGACGGCGGTGATGGGCCTGATGCCGGTGGTGCTGATCGACGGCATCGTCGAGACGGCCGAGTTCAAGCCGGCGCAATCGGCCGGCCCGGCGCGGCTGCAGCTGCGCGGCAAGGACCTGAGCTTCGTCATGGACCGCGAGGAGCGCGAGACCACCCACCCCGCCCAGGGCCCGGGCGAGATCGCCAGCATGATCCTGCTGCGCTACATGCAATATGGCATCGTGCCGATGGTCATCCCGCCGATGACGGTGGACCGGCCGAACCCGACCGAGCGGGTGCCGATGCAGCGCGGCACCGATTTCGCCTATCTCAAGGACCTGGCGGCGGCGCATGACCGCATCTTCACCATCATCCCCGGCCCGGTGCCGCTGACCTCGACCGGCTATTGGGGGCCGCCGCCGCGCATCGGCCTGCCGCAGCGCGCCATCACCGCCGACATGGGGCCGGACAGCAACGTCTCGGGGCTGAGCTTCGAGAACGCGGCGGGCGAGGCGGCCGAGGTCCAGGGCCAGGTGCAGGACCCGGCCACCGGCCAGACCATGCCGGTGCGCTCGACCATGGCGCTGCGGCCGCCGCTGGCCGCGCAGCCCTCGATCTCCAATCGCGCCACGGTCCGGACCAACCTGTTCCAGACCGGCGGCGCGCCATCCGCCGCGCAGGCCATGGGCGAGGCGCAGGCGCAATCCGACGCCACCACCGACACGGTCAAGGTGACGGGCGATCTGGATACCGCGCGCTATGGCGCGATCCTGTCGCCGCGCGGGCTGGTCGGGCTGCGCGGCGCGGGGCTGGACAATGACGGGCTTTATTACGTGCAAAGCGTGATTCACAAGATCTCGCGCGGCGCGTGGACGCAATCCTTCACCCTGAACCGGGAGGGCACGGGAACCACCGTGCCCATGGTGCTGCCATGAACGAACAGACGACGCGCGCCGGCTATTTCGGCAAGTATCGCGGCACGGTGTCGAACAACACCGACCCGCTGCAAAAGGGCCGGCTGCAGGTGCAGGTGCCGGCCGTCTACGGCACCAACACGCTGAACTGGGCCATGCCCTCGGTGCCCTTCGCCGGCTCGGGCGTCGGCTTCTACCTGATCCCGCCGGTGGGCGCCAATATCTGGGTCGAGTTCGAGGGCGGCAATATCGACGCCCCCATCTGGTCCGGCTGCTTCTGGGGCGAGGGCGAATGCCCCGGCCAGACGCCGATGGTCAAGATCATCAAGACCCAGGCCGCCACGATCACCCTGGACGAGGTGAATTCCTCGGCCCCGCTGGTGATCGAGACCACCGCCGGCAACCGCATCACCATCACTGCGCAGGGCATCACGCTGGAAAGCTCGGGCGGCGCCAAGGTCGAGCTTTCGGGGCCCAAGGTCACGGTGAACTCGGGCGCATTGGAGGTGACGTGATGACCAACCTTCTGCACATGGGCGCGACGATCCTGTGCCCGCATGGCGGACAGGCGCAGCCCGGCTCCAGCTCGACCCGCGTGCAGCTGGGCGGCCAGCCGGCGGTGACGGTGGCGCATATGATGACCATTGCGGGCTGCTCGTTCTCGACGCCGGACGGGCCGAAGCCCTGCACGCAGGTGCAATGGACCACGCCCGCGACCCGCGTGACGATCGAGGGCAGCCCGGCGCTGCTGTCTTCCTCGGGCGGCATCTGCATCGGCGCGGCCGGGCCCGCCGGCCCGCCGCAGGTCGTGGCGCAGCAGGTCAGGGTGACAGGACAATGACCGATCTTTCCGCCCCCTTCCGCATCGACGGCACCGGCCGTACCGCCACCACCGGCGACGCCCGCCGCCATGCCCGCGACCTGATCGAGGCGGTCTTGTTCACCGCCCCGGGCGAGCGGGTGAACCGGCCCGATTTCGGCTCGGGCCTGCTTGAGATGCTGTTCGACACCAACAACCAGGCGCTGGAGACCGCCGCCGATTTCCTGATCCAGTCGGCGATCCAGAAACACCTGTCCGAGATCCTGACCGTCTCGGAACTGCGCCTGCGCCGCGACGAGGGGCTGCTGGAGATCACCCTCTCCTATGTCCTGCGCGACACCGGCGAGACGGTCAGCGACACCTTCACGCGCGAGGTCTAGGCCATGGCACGCTCGGAAAGCTTCCTGGACGAAAGGCGCGAAAGGCTCGCCGCTTCGGCCGCGCGGGTGAACGGCATCGCCGGGATCGAGGTCGATGCCGGCGACATGACCCGGCTGGTGCTGCGCTTCGTCCATCCGCTGCCCGGCCAGCCGAACGGACGGCCGACCGCGCCGGCGCTGCGGCCCTCGGACCTGCTGGTCGAGGGCGGCGACCGCATCCGCGGCGTCAGTGTCATCAGTGCCGAGGCGTCGGGGCGCGAGCTGCGGCTGCGGGTGAACCGGGCGGGCGATTTCTCGACCTACCGGCTGCGCATCCGCGACGGGCTGCCGGGCTGGGACCCGATCCTGCGCGAGATCCGCTTCGCCTTCCGGCTGCATTGCGACACCGGCGATTGCGCCGCGCCGCCCCCCGCCCCCGAGCGGCCGGCCGAGCCGCCGCAGATCGATTACCTGGCGCGCGACTACGACAGTTATCGCCGGCTGATGCTGGACCGCATGGCGGTCAGCGTGCCGGACTGGACCGAGCGCAACCCGGCCGACCTGGGCGTGGCGCTGGTCGAATGGCTGGCCTTTATCGGCGACGCGCTCAGCTACCGGCTGGACCATGTCGGCACCGAATACGCGCTGCAGACGGCGCGGCTGCGGGTCTCGGCCGCGCGCCATGCCCGGCTGGTCGGCTACCGGATGCATAACGGCGCCAGTGCGCGGGTGCTGGCGCAACTGCGGCTGGCGCCGGGGGTGACGGATTTCACCCTGCCCGACCAGGGCGTGGCCTTCCTGACCCGCTCGGACAGCGACGGCGAGGCGGTGATCCCGCTGGCCGCAGCGCAGGCGGCGGTCGAGACCGGCGCCGTGGCCTTCGAGCCGCTGGCGCCCGCCGCCCTGCGCGCCGCCCATCACCGCATCGCCCTGCATCACTGGGGCGATGCCCAGGCGGTGCTGGCGCGGGGCGCCACCTTCTGCGACCTGCGCGACCCGGACCAGGCGCTGCAGCTGGCCGAGGGCGACCTGCTGGTGCTGGTGCAGAACCGCGACCCGGTGACGCGGCGGCTGTCCGACGCCGATCCCGGCGCGCGTCAGGCGGTGCGGCTGACCGCCCCGCCCGAGATGCTGGCCGATCCGCTGGAACTGCTGCCGCCCCCCGGCGGCGGTGCCGCACAGCCGCTGCGGGTCTGGCGCATTCGCTGGGGGCCCGCGGACGCGCTGCGCTTCGACCTGGACCACGGCGCAACCGAAGGCGAGCCGATGGCGCTGGCGCTTGGCAATATCGTGCTGGCCGATCACGGCCTGACCCTGCCGGACCCGGCGACCGACCAGCCGCTGGCCGAGCCGCTGGGCCTTGCCCCCGACCTGACCGACCCCGAAGAGCCGCCCGCCCCCGGCCAGCCCGACGAGCCGAAGCCGCTGGCGGCGCTGGACCGGCCGCGGCCCTTCCATCCGCGCCTTGCCCGCCGCGACCTGAGCTTCGCGGTGCCGCCGGACGGCGGCGCGGCCCCGGCGGCCGAGCTGCTGCGGGTCGATCCGGCACGGGCGGTGGCGCAGATCACCCTGCGCTCGACGCACGAGAGCGACCGCTGGTTGCCGGTGCCGGACCTGCTGGGCCAGCCCCCCGATGCGCTGGTCTTCGACCCCGAGGTCGAGGCCGACGGCACCACCCGGCTGCGCTTCGGCCAGCCGCAGGGCGCCTCGCCCAGCCTGAACGGCAAGACGCCGCGGCCCGGCGACGGCTTCACCGCCAGCTATCGCGTCGGCCATGGCCGCGCAGGCAATATCGGCGCCGGGGCGCTGGCGCGGGTCGCGGCCTCGGGCGCGGTGGCGGCCAATGTCGCGGGCGTGACAAACCCGCTGCCCGCCGCCGGCGGCGCGGAACGCGAGACCGTGGCGGAAGTGCGTCAGCGCGCGCCGGTCGGCTTCCACCTGCAAAGGCGGGCGGTGACGCTGGCCGATTACGAGGCGCTGCTGGACGCCCATCCCGAGGTGCAGCGCGCCACCGCCCGCAAGCGCTGGCTGGGCGGCTGGCCGGCGATCTTCCTGACCGTGGACCGGGTGGCGGGCCTGCCGGTGGATCAGCCCTTCCGGCAGATGCTGCTCGACTATCTCGAGCCCTACCGGATGATGGGCCACGACCTGACCGTGGACGCGCCGATCCTGGTGCCGCTGACCATCGCCATCCGCGCCTGCGCCGAAGCCGACGCCTTTGCCGACAAGGTGGCCGAGGCGCTGGCCGCGCGTTTTTCCGCCGGGCTGGCCGAGGACGGGCGGCCGGGCTTCTTCCATCCCGACAACGTGACCTTCGGCAGCCGCATCTATCTGAGCCATATCTACCGCGCCGGGCTCGATGTGCCGGGGGTGGCCGACCTGCGCGTCACCGCCTTCGGCCGCTCGGGCCAGCCCGATGCCAGCGCCGAGGGCGTGCTGGATTTCGGCCCGCGCGAGATCCCGGTGCTGTCGAACGACCCGAACCGCCCCGGCGAGGGACGGCTGACCATCGAGACGAGGGGGGGCAGATGAGCAGCGTCAAACCCACGCCGGAACCGATCGCCAACCGCGCCGGCCTGCCGGCGCTGCGCGCCCGCGCCGGCAGGCATCCGACCTTCCTGGCCGCGCTGCGCCGCGGGCTGGCGGACGGCAACCGCCCCGGCCTGTCCGAGCTGCGCAGCCGCGACCGGGACGACCTCACCCTGGGCCTGCTGGACGCCTGGGCGGCCACGCTGGACACGCTGACCTTCTATGCCGAGCGGCAGGCGAACGAGGCCTATCTGCGCACCGCGACCCGGCGCGAAAGCGTCCGCGCCCATGCCAGGCTGATCGGCTACGAGCTTGCCCCGGCCAAGGCGGCCTCGTGCCATCTGGTCTTCGAGGCCGAGCCCCATGACGCGCCCGAGGCGGTGCTGGACTATCCGCCGGGCCTGCAGGTGCGCTCGATCCCGCGCGACGGCGAGCTGCCGCAGCTGTTCGAGACCGTCGAGCCGCTGCTGGCGCGCGCCGAATGGAACGCCATGCGGCCGCTGATGGCCTGGCCGCAGGTCCTGGCCGCGGGCGCCGAGGAGATCCAGCTGGCGCCGGACGCGCCGCGCCTGGCGCTTGGCGATCCGCTGCTGCTGATGCAGGGCGAGGTGCCGGTGGCCACCGGGTCGGGCGATCAGGCCGGGTTCCTGCGCCGGGTCTCGGGCCTGCGCGACGGCATCGGCGGGCGGCGCATCCTGGCGCTGCGCAGCGATCCCGCCAGCCAGCCGCCCTACAGCTTCCAGCCGATCCTGCAGGCCATCTGGATGCCGGGGCTGGCCTTCTCGACCAGCAGCATGGTGGCGCTGCTGGCCGGGCACAGCTGGTCGGTGGCGACGCTGGCCAGCGCCAGCAATTTCCACAGCCTGACCCCGCGCGAGATGCGGCAGGCGGTGCAGGCCTCGGATTTCCGGGCCGAAGGGCCGATCCGCCCGGCAATGCTGCGCATCCGCGCCGGGTTCTTCGGCAATACCGCCGCGGTCAAGCTGCTGCCGGCGAATTCCGGGATCGGCGCGCCGGGGGCGGTCACCGCCACCGCAGGCCAGGTGGGCGACACGCCGCCGGGCAACCGCGCCTATCTCTATCTCGACCGCGATTATCCCGAGATCACCACCGGCCAGGGCCTGCTAATCCGCAATGCCGCGAACGAGGCCTGGCTGCGCATCCATGCCGCCGAGACCCAGGGCGTCGAGGCCTACGGCCTTGCGGCCAAGGTCACGCGGCTGGAGGTCGACGACAAGGGGCTGGCGCCGGACGGCGCGCTGATCGCGCTGTCGGGCTTCACCACCCGCGGCAGCATTGCCCATGCCCTGCCCGAGCCGCTGCCGCTGGCCGACCTGCCGATCACCGATCCGGTCGGGCAGGCCGCGGGCGCGCTCGGCGCCGATCAGGTCGAGATCGCGACGCCCGAGCTGCAGCTGATGCCCGGCAAGGTGCTGGCCATCACCGGCGAGCGCGCCGATCTGGCCGGCGTCGCGGCGGCCGAGATCCGGGTGCTGGCGCAGAACCTGATCGTCGGGGACCATTCGCTGCTGACCTTTACCCAGCCGCTGGCGCATCGCTATGTCCGCGCCACGGTGCGCCTCTCGGCCAATGTGGCGCTGGCCACGCATGGCGAGACGGTGGCCGAGATGCTGGGCGACGGCGACGCCACCCGGACCTTCCAGCGCTTCAAGCTGAAATCCGGGCCGCTGACCCATGTCTCGGCCCGCAACGCGCGCGGCATGGTCCCGGCGATCGAGGTGCGGGTCAACCGCATCCGCTGGGACCTGGTGGAGGATTTCCGCGCCGCCGGGCCGCAGGACCGGGTCTGGCTGCTGCGCATCGAGGAGGACGGCAGCGCCTATGTCGTTTTCGGCGATGGGCTGCGCGGCGCCCGCCTGCCCACCGGACAGGGCAATGTCGAAGCGGTCTATCGGCGCGGTGCCGGGCTGTCCGGCCATCTGGAGGCCGGGCAGCTGGCGCTGCTGGCGACCAAGCCCGCCGGGCTGAAGGCGGTGACGAACCCCCTGCCCCCCGCCGGCGGCGCCGATGCCGAGCGGCTGGAGGATGCGCGCCGCAACGCGCCCATGGGCGTCCTGACGCTGGGCCGCGCCGTGTCCTTGCGGGATTACGAGGATTTCGCCCGCAGCTTCGCCGCCGTGGCCAAGGCGCGGGCCGACTGGACCTTCGACGGCTTCGCCCGCCCGATCCTGGTCACTGTCGCCGGACAGGGCGGCGCCATCCTGCCCGAGGCCGGCGACGACATGCAGAACCTGCGCGCCGCGCTGCTGGCGGCGGGCGAATCCGACCTGCGCGTCGGCCTGCGCAATTATCGCCCGGTCGGCTTCGGCCTAGCGGCGCGGCTCTTCGCCGATCCCGGCCACATGCCCGAGGACGTGATCGAGGCCGCGCGCCGGACGGTGCTGGCGGCGTTTTCCTTCGACGCGCGCGAGCTGGGGCAAGGCGTCAGCCAGGCCCAGGTCATCGCCGCGCTGCAATCGGCGCCGGGCGTGGTCGGGGTCGATCTGGACGCGCTCTATACCGGCGACACACCGCAATTGCGCCCGCGCCTGACCGCCGCGCTCGGCCGGCCCGACCTTGCCGGAGCGCTGCCGGTCGCGGCGGAACTGCTGACGTTGGATCCCACCCGGCTGCATCTGGAGGTGGCGGCATGAAACTGACGACCGAGGACATCTTCGCCCTGCTGCCCGCCTATATGCGGCTGCGCGACGCGGCCGAGGGCGCGGCGGTCAAGGGCCGGCTCGACCCGACCGACGTGCGCGAGGCGCAGGATTTCGGCCCGCTGCGCACGCTTGCCTCGCTGATCGCGCGCGAGGCGCAGGTGATGGACGAGCAGATCGCCCGGCTTTACGACGATGCCTTCATCGAGACCTGCGCGCCCTGGGTGGTGCCCTATCTGGGCGATCTGCTGGGCGTGCGGGGCCTGGGCGAAATCCCCGAGGGGCTGGACCTGCGCGCCCGCGTCGCCGATGCGCTGGCCCTGCGCGCACGCAAGGGCACGCTGCGGGCGCTGGAACACGCGGCCTCGGAAAGCGCCAACCTGCCGGTGCTGGCGGTGGAATACGGCCGCAAGCTGGTGCATGCGCAATCGATGCGCCTGACGCATCCCGCCATGGGCGCGGCGGTGGATTTCCGCGACAAGCCAGGGCTGGCGCGGATCGGCGCGGCCTATGAGCGCGCCTCGCGCGGGGTTGAGGTCCGGCGCATCGACACGCGTGGCGGGCGCTGGAACCTGGGCAATGTCGGGCTGCATGTCTGGCGGCTGCGGCCCTGGCCGATCAGCAACCATCAGCTCAACCCGGTGGTGGCGGGCCGGCGCGCCTTCCGCTTCCATCCGCTGGGCTGCGACGCGCAGCTTTTCGACCGCGCCCAGGCCCGGCCGCCCATCGAGCAGCCGATGCGCGAATCCGCCCTGCCGATCCCGATCAGCCGCGCGCTGATGGCCGAGGATCCCGGCCGCTTCTATGGCGAGGGCCGGGCGATCCGGGTCTTCGTCGGCAATGCCGAGGTGCCGCTGGCCGAGATCCGCGCCGCCCATCTGGGCGACCGCGCCGGCGGCGGCACCGAGCCGTGGAACCGCGCCCCCCTGCCCGACCGCACCCTGATCGATCCGGAACTGGGCCGGCTGGTGGTCGGCGCGAACCGCCCCGGCCCGGTGCGTGTGACCTGCCGTTTCGCCCGCCCCTATGAGATCGGCGGCGGCGAACATGACCGATCGGCCTCGATCGGCTCGGTCGAGGATGCGGTGGCGATCCCGCCCTCGGTGGTCATCGCCACCCGCATCGCCGAGAACGGCAGCATTGGCACCTTCCTGCTGGAACAGAGCACGCATTACCGCTCGGGCGGCAGCATCGCAGTGCCGGATGGCGGCGTGCTGCGGCTGATCGCCGCCGAGGGACGCTTCCCGACCCTGCGGCTTTCCGCGCCCCTCACCATCACCCTGGGCCGCGCTGCGCGGGTCGAGCTGAACGGCCTGCGGATGCATGGCGGCATGCTGCGCATCCGCGGCAATGCCAATGCGCCCGGCACGCTGGTCCTGCGCGACTGCACGCTGGTGCCGGGGCTGGGGCTAGACCGGCTGGGCAACCCGGTCTCGCCCGGCGAGGTCTCGCTGCTGATCGAGGCGACGGGCATGGCGCTGAGCTGCGAGCGGGTGGTGACCGGTCCGGTGCGGCTGGCCTCGGATGTCGAGGCGGGCTTCGCCGATTGCATCATCGACGCCGGCAGCGGCGCGGCCCGGGCGGTCTTCGCGGCGCCGAACGCGCTGCGCCACGTCCTCAGCCTGACCCGCTGCACGCTGCGCGGCCGGGTCGAGACCGACGGCTTCACCGGCGGCCTGACCGCCGAGGAAGAGACCGCCGAGAGTCTGCCCGCCACCACCGACACGCTGTTTCTGGGCAGCGCCCCGGCGGTGACGGCAGCGCCTCGGCAGGTCGGCTGCATCCGCTTTTCGCTGGTTCCCGAGGGGTCGCTGGTGCCGCGGCTTTATCGCTGCATCCGCGGCCCGGCCCCGGTCTTCGCCAGCCTGCGCTATGCGGATCCCGGCTATTTCCTGCTGGCCCCCGGCACGCCCGACGCATTGCGCCGCGGGGCCGAGAATGGCGGCGAGATCGGCGCCTATAACCGCGCCGCCCTGACCGTCCGCGACGACAACATCGCCCGCAGCATCGAGGATTTCCTGCGCTTCGGCCATGCCGCGGGGATCTTCCATGAAAGCTGACGCGCCCAGAACGAGGAGGTTGACATGACCGGAGATTTTTCACGCTGGCGCGGCCCGAACGCGAAGCATCGCGGCTATTCGGGCGTGCTGATGCAGCAGGGCCGGCTTTACACCGACTCGGACTGGAACGAAAACACGGCCATCCAGACCGAGCGCATGGAAAGCGCGCTTGCCCGCGTCATCGGGCCGGGCGGCACGCCCAAGACCGCGCCGGGCTTCGCCATCACCGCCGGCGCGGGCGGCTTCGGCATCGGCGCCGGCAGCTATTGGGTGGATGGCGTCCGGGTCGAGAACCCGGCGCCCGTCTCCTATGCCGACCAGGGCGGCGGGCTGAACCTGGAGCCGCTGGCCGAGATCGTGCAGGACGGCGCCGAGATGCTGATCCATCTGGAGCTGCGCAAGGATGAGGTCTCGGCGCTGCAGGACGGGCTGCTGGCCGATCCGGCGCTGTCGGGCGTCGATACCGCGGTGCGCGAGCGCGCGCATTGGCGCGTCGCCATCCGCCCGGTGACGCTGACCGATGCCGAGCGCGCCGAGATCGTCGCGCGCGCCGGCTGCGGCCATGCCCCGGACTTTCCCGACTGGCGGCCCGGCACCGGCCGGATGAGCGCCGGCACCGCCCCCGCCGCCGACCTGCCCGACAACAGCGACTGCCTGATCCCGCCCGATGCCGGCTATCTGAGCCAGGAGAACCAGCTTTACCGCGTCCAGATCGTCCGGGGCGGTACGCGGGCGCAGGCGCGCTTCGTCTGGTCGCGCGAGAACGGCGCGGTCGCCGCGCGGCTCGGCCGCAACGAGGGCGGCGAGTTCATCCTGCTGGGCGCGCGCGAGGACGAGGCGCTGGGTTTCCCCTCGGGCGGCTGGGTCGAGGTGCAGGACGACCGCGACGCGGCGCTTGGCCGGCCAGGCACCTTCACCCGCATGACCCTGACCGAGGGCGTGGCGACCTTCTCGCCCGGCATCGGCAATTTCGACCAGATGGTGAACCCGCGCATCCGGCGCTGGGACCATGGCGGCGCCTCGGCGCTCGGCCTGCCGCTGACGGGCGCGCCGACCCTGCTGGAGCGCGGCGTGCAGGTCGCCTTCACCGATGGCAGCTATGTCGCGGGCGACGCCTGGATGTTCGAGGCCCGCGCCGCCACCGGCGCGGTGGTCTGGCCGCCCTATCCCGGCGCGGCGGACGAAGCGGTGCCGCCGATGACCTGGGGCGTGCGGCGGGTGCCGCTGGCGCTGGCGCGGCGCGCGGGCGACGGCATCGCCCAGATCACCGACCTGCGCGCCACCTTCCCGGCGCTGACCTGCCTGCAGGCCGAGGATGTCGGCTATGACGACAGCGCCACCGGGCTGGGCGCCGAGACCGTGCAGGAGGCGATCGAGGCGCTGGCCGGCCGCTCGGGCCAAGGGCTCTGCACGGCGCTGGTGCGCAACCGCGACGAGCTGCGCGCCGCCGTCGAGGCGCTGCGCCCCGGCCAGAGCATCCGGCTGTGCCTGACCGGCGGGAATTTCCAGCTGCAGCAGACGCTGCGCCTTGAGCGGCTGGGCCATGTGATCGTGCAGGGGACCGGGCCGCAGACCGTGGTCTCGGTCGCCGAGGGCGAGGCGGCGCTGCTGTTCCGGGGCTGCGCCTCGGTGCGGGTCGCGGACCTGTCGGTGAATGGCGGGCCCAACGGCGATGGCGGGCGGCGCGGCGGCCGCCATGGCGCGCTGACCATGCTGGGCTGCGGCGACATCAGCGTCGCGCGGGTGCGGGCGCGCTGCCGGCCGGGGCCGGACCGCGCCTCGGCCTGCATCGCCAGCATCGGCGCGCTGGGACGGCGGCAGGAGGTGCGGGTGCGCGACTGCGCCTTCAAGGTCGGCCAGGCGCAGATCGGCCTGCTGATCGTCGGCGCCTGGCGTGCGGTCGTGCAGGACAACAGCTTCGTCCCGCTGCCCGGCCGCGAAGGCAGCGCGGCGCTGCGGCTGGCGACCGACCGTCGCATTCTGGCGCGGATCCGCCGGGGCCTGCTGCGCTTCGGCAGCCTTGACGTGCAGCCCGACCTGACGGCCTATCAGACCGACGGGCGACAGCTGCAGGGCCGGCCGATCTCGCTGCCCGAGCTGATCTTCGGCGGCTCGCTGGGCGAGGTGCCGCTTTACCGCCGCGGCACGGTGATCCTGCGCGGCGATCCCGAGGTGCTGCGGCTGCTGGCGACGCTGGCCCCGGGCGGCGCGCGCGGCCGCATCACCGACCCGGCCGAGATGCGGCGGCGCATCTCGAACCTGATCACCGAGGCGGCGGCGAACCAGGGCCGGGTCGTCTTCAACGGCCGGCCGCTGCGGCTGCTGCGCCCCGAGATCTTTCGCACCGCGGCAGGCGCCTATATCGGCGAAGCCATCTGCATCGCCGGCCCCGCCGTCGAAGAGGCGCAGGTCAGCGGCAACCGCATCGAGGGCGCCGATTGCGGCATCCGCATCGCCGCCTCCTCGGCGCGGGACGAGGTGCCGCCGCGCTGGCGCGACCACCGGCCGGGCAATGCCATCCGCCATGCGCTTGTCAACGGCAACACCATCCTGCTGCGCCCGGCCAGCACCGCCACCCCGGCCTTCGGCCTGTTCATGGGCCATGGCGACCGGCTGCTGGCCAGCCAGAACAGCGTGCTGGGCGAGGACCAGCCGCTTCGGGGCGGCCTGCCTTCCCCGCATTTCGGCTTTTGCCAGTTCGGCTGGCACGGCGATCAGCTGGTCTGGTCCGAAAACCGCGCCGCACAGCTGACCAACGGCTTCGCGGTGATCCCCGCCCTGCGCGAGGCCCGGGCCGGGATCTGGCGGCTGCGCGACAATGCCGCGCCCGACACGCTGCGCGCCTATGTCGTGGCCGCCGGCGTGGCGATCAGCTAGAAAACGCTTTGGCAACAGCCGGCTGCATGCTAGGATCTTTCCGTCGAAGGCGGTCTTTGATCGTCACAGGTAGCCAAGCGCGAGATATGCGTCGCGAGTCGCTGTTCAGTCTCAAGTCGTAAGGTGCTGTTCGAATCATCCGGAGACATGGACGAGGCGGGACATACCCGCCTCTACCCATTTTCAGGACTGCATCTTCAGCGCAGCCCCTCGCAGAACCCCTTGATCCGCGCGCAGGCGTCCGTCAGCACCGCGTCCGAGGTGGCGTAGGAGATGCGGAAATGCGGCGCAAGCCCGAAGGCCGCGCCGAAGACCACCGCCACCCCGGTCTCGTCCAGCAGCGCGGTGGCGAAGGTCTCGTCATCGGCGATGACCGTGCCGCCGGCCGAGGTCTTGCCGATCAGCGCCGAAATCGAGGGATAGACGTAGAATGCCCCCTCCGGCACCGGGCAGACGATGCCGGGGCAGGCGTTCAGCCCCGCGACCACCAGGTCGCGCCGGCGCTGGAAGACGGCACGGCTTTCCGCGATGTAATCCTGCGGCCCCTGCAGCGCGGCCAGCGCCGCATATTGGCTGATCGAGCAGGGATTCGAGGTCGATTGCGATTGCAGCTTGGCCATGGCGCGGATCAGTTCCTCGGGCCCGGCCCCATAGCCGATGCGCCAGCCGGTCATGGCATAGGCCTTGCTGACGCCGTTCATGGTCAGGGTACGGGATTTCAGCCCCGGCTCGACCTGCGCCGGGGTGACGAAGCGGAAATCGTCGAAGACCAGATGCTCATAGATGTCGTCCGACAGCACCCAGACCTGCGGGTGGCGCATCAGCACCTCGGTCAGCCCGCGCAGGTGCTCTTCGCCATAGCCCGCCCCGGTCGGGTTCGAGGGCGAGTTCAGGATCAGCCATTTCGTCCGCGGCGTGATCGCCGCTTCCAGCTGTTCTGGGGTGATGCGATAGCCGTTCTGCATGGCGCCCTCGATCACCACCGGCGTGCCGCCGGCCAGCAGCACCATGTCGGGATAGCTGACCCAATAGGGCGCGGGGATGATCACCTCGTCGCCCGGGTTCAGCGTCGCCATCAGCGCATTGTAGAGGATCTGCTTGCCGCCGGTGCCGACCGTCACCTGAGCGGGCGCATAGTCCAGCCCGTTTTCCCGCGCGAACTTGTCGCAGATGGCGCGCTTGAGTTCCGGGATGCCGTCCACCGCGGTATAGCGGGTATGGCCGGCGTCGATGGCGGCCTTGGCGGCCTCGCGGATATGCGCGGGGGTGTCGAAATCCGGCTCGCCGGCGGACAGGCTGATGATGTCCCTGCCCTCGGCGGCCAGGTCGCGGGCGCGGCCGGTGATGGCGATGGTGGGCGAGGGTTTGACGCGGGCGAGCGTCTGCGACAAAAAGCTCATCGAATTCATCCTGCGGCTGGGTCGCCTCGTCATAGGCGCCCCCCCGCGGACAGGCAAGCCGGGGACGAGCATGGACGAGCATGAGGCAAGGCTGAAACGGTTGCGGATGCGCAGCTGGCGGCGGGGCACCAAGGAGATGGACCTGATCCTGGGCCCCTTCGCCGACAGCGAACTGGCCGGGCTGGGCCCCGAGGAGCTGGACCTCTACGAGGCCGTGCTGGCCGAGAACGACCAGGACCTTTATCCCTGGATCACCGCGCGGCTGGGCGATGCCCGGCCGGGACCCGCGCCGCTTCTGCCCATGCTGGACCGGGTGGCGGCCTTTGCCCATGCCCGGCTGACCCGGAAATAGCCGCAATTTTAGCGAACCGCGCCGGGATTAACCGAAGATTGGGAAATATGCGGCATGGTGGCGGAAACGAGGCCATCAACGGAACCCGCATATGCAACAGCGCAGCTCTGCCCAAACGGTGCCCGCCCTGCGGCCCATGCCGCGGACCGGCCGGACCGAGGCTTATCTGGAAAGCCTGCAGATGCTTGAGCGTCTGCACCGGCTTCTGCTGGATCTGGTCAAGGACGAATTCGAGCGGCTGGGCCGGTCCGAGCTGACGCCGGTGCAGGCGCTGCTGATCTACAATCTCGGCACCTCCGAGGTGACGGCGGGCGAGTTGCGCTCGCGCGGGATGTATCAGGGCTCGAACGTGTCCTACAATCTCAAGAAGCTGGTCGAGCTGGGCTATGTCCATCACGAGCGCTGCGAGATGGACCGCCGCTCGGTCCGGGTGCGGCTGACCCCCGCCGGGCAGGAGGTGCGCGATTGCGTGGCGCGGCTGTTCATGCGCCATGCCGAAGGGCTGGACCTGTCCGGCGTGCTCGACGATCCGCCCATCGAGACGGTGAACCTGCAATGGCGGCGGGTCGAACGCTTCTGGGCGGAACAGATCCGCTACATCTACTGAAAGCGCCGCTGCCGAACGCGCCGCCGGGATGCATGGCCCGGCCGCGCCATCATGCCCGGCCCGACGCGAATCGGCCAAGGGGGCCTCTTCCCGCCGGCCGGTCCTGGGGGCGTCGGGCCGGGCATGATCCTGGCGGCACAGCTGCCGCGCGAAAAGGCGGGCCGCCGCGGGAAAGAGCGGCCGCCAGGCGACAGGGCCGCGCCATCCGCGCGGCGCTTTGCGCTTGCGGGCCGGCGCCTACCAGTGGCCGGTATTCTCCATGCTGGCCCAGGGTTCCTGCGGCGGCAGATGTTCGCCTTCCTGCAGCAATTCAATCGAGATGTTGTCGGGGCTGCGCACGAAGGCCATGTGCCCGTCGCGCGGCGGCCGGTTGATGGTCACGCCCGCATCCATCAGCTTCTGGCACATCTCGTAGATGTTCTCGACCCGATAGGCGAGATGGCCGAAATGCCGGCTGTCCGAGGGCAGGCCCTCGTCCCCGTCCCAGTTCCAGGTCAGTTCGACCGGGCATTCCGGCTGGCCGGGCGGCGCCATGAAGACCAGGGTGAAGCGCCCCTTCTCATTGTCGATGCGCCGCGTCTCCTCAAGCCCGAGCAGGCGGAAGAACGCCATCGTCTTTTCAAGATCGAGCACGCGGACCATGGTGTGCAGATAGCGGACCTTCATCGTCATCCCTTTCCCTTTCGTCGCC
Organism: Paracoccus sp. J55; assembly: GCF_000513975.1. Classification (NCBI taxonomy): domain Bacteria; kingdom Pseudomonadati; phylum Pseudomonadota; class Alphaproteobacteria; order Rhodobacterales; family Paracoccaceae; genus Paracoccus; species Paracoccus sp. J55. Next base: position 38,769 of record NZ_AZVA01000016.1, on the reverse strand, counting down.
GCCAGACTGGCATGCCGGCGGCCTGACCGCAATGTGGGACGATTGGCTGCACCCGCCGCGCCCACACTGCCGGTTGATTGAATCACCCGTCGGTGCCACAAGATATGCCCAACAGCACGAAGGATTCCGCCATGCCCCTGACCCCCGAACAACAGGCCGAGATCGACGAGTTGCGCGCCCACCCGCGCCCCACCCTGCGCGCCGTCTCCGAGGGGATGGAGCGTCATCTCTACAAGGCGCATCCGGTGCTGGACCACGGGCTGGTGCGGGTCATCGACTACATGGGCGACGACGGCGCGATCACCCAGGCCGCGCGCGTGAGCTATGGCCGCGGCACCAAGTCGGTCAGCAATGACGAGGGGTTGATCCGCTATCTGATGCGGCACTGGCACTCGACCCCCTTCGAGATGTGCGAGGTCAAGTTCCACGTCAAGCTGCCGGTTTTCGTCGCCCGGCAATGGATCCGCCACCGCACCGCCAACGTGAACGAATATTCGGCGCGCTACTCGATCCTGGACCGCGAATTCTACATTCCGGCGCCCGAGCACCTCGCCGCGCAATCGACGGTGAACAACCAGGGCCGCGGCCAGGTGCTGGAGGGCGACGAGGCCGCCCGCGTCCTGGACCTGCTGCGCGAGGACGCGATGCGCAGCTATGACCATTACGAGGCGATGCTGAGCCAGGAAGGCCAGCAGGGTCTGGCACGCGAGCTGGCACGGATGAACCTGCCGGCGAATGTCTATACGCAATGGTATTGGAAGGTGGACCTGCACAATCTGTTCCACTTCCTGCGCCTGCGCGCCGATGCCCATGCGCAATACGAGATCCGCGCCTATGCCGAGGCCATCTGCGGCATCGTCCGGGACTGGGTGCCCTTCGCCTATGCCGCCTTCGAGGATTACCGGCTGGGCGGGGCGCAGCTTTCCGCCAGGGGCGTCGAGGTCTTGCGCCGCCGGCTGGCGGGCGAAGAGGTCACGCAGGAGAACAGCGGCATGAGCAAGGGCGAGTGGCGCGAGTTCGAGGCAGTCTGGGGGTGAACCGCGTTGCGACGATTTTCAATATTTCGTTGCGACAACCTCAAATTCCTGTGCGTTGACGCGACGTCATCCAAGACTTCCCCTGTCGGAACCCGAAGCCGATAAAGGACAGCGAACAGGATGAATACGACAATTCGGCTGGCTTTGGCCGCCTCGCTTCTGGCGAGCGGCGCCAGCCACGCCCGTGACGGCACGCTTTCGATCGCCATGCTCATTCCGGACAAGATCGACGATAACGGTTTCATGGAGGCCGGCTATAACGGCCTTCTGAAGATCGAGAAGCAGTTCGGCGCACAGATCGCCTATATCGATCAGGTGCAGCCGGAACAGGACCAGCTGGAACAGGCGCTGCGCACCCTGGCCCGGAAAACCCCCGACATGGTCATCGCCCATGGCGGCCAGAACAACGAGGCCGCCAGGGCCGTCGCTGCCGAGTTCCCGGAGATTCCCTTCGTCGTGGTCCAGGGCGGCGTCACCGGACCGAACCTGTCGAGCTACGAAGTGCTGCAGGAGCACAGCGCCTGGCTCGGCGGCGCGGCCGCGGGGCTGTTGACGCAGTCCGGCGTGGTCGGCCACATCTCGGGCATCCGGGTGACGCCGGGGCTGAAGGGGCGCGGCGGCTTTTACAACGGGCTGATGCATACCAGGCCCGACGCGAAATTCCTGACGATCTTTGCCGGCAACCAGGACGATACCAAACTGGCCGCGCGGGTGGCCAAGGCCCAGACCGACCAAGGCGCCGACATCATCTTCACCATGCTGAACGCCGGCCGCCAGGGCGCCACCGACGCCATGCGCGCAGCCGGCGCGAAGCAGATCGGCAATGTCATCGACTGGACCAAAGTCGAGCCCGATGTCTTCATCGCCTCGGCCATCGCCGATGTCAGCATTCCCAGCGTGCAGGCGGTGCAGGATCTGATGGACGGCACATGGAAGCCCGAAACCGTCAAGCATATGGGGCTGGAAAACCCCGAGGCGGTCTCGCTGACTCTGTCCGATGCCGTCCCGGCCGAGATCCGCAGCCAGATCGACACCCTGCGCGAGCAGATCGTAAAGGGAGAGATCGCGGTCTCGACCGAATATTCCGGGCCGGAACTGGAGATGTGACCAGCGGGTCGGGGCGGCGCCTAGAGCGCCGTCCACCCCCCGTCGACCGAAATCGTCGTACCGGTGATCTGCTCGGCCGCCGGCGAGCACAGGAAGACCGCCGTGCCGCCCATCTGCTCGACCGTGGCGAACTGCCCCGAGGGCTGGCGCTGCAGCATGACCTTGGCGATCACCTCCTCGCGGCTCATGTTATGGGTCTTCATCTGGTCGGGGATCTGCTTTTCCACGATGGGGGTCAGCACATAGCCGGGACAGATGGCGTTGCAGGTGATCGGCTCCTTCGCGGTCTCCAGCGCTGTCACCTTGGTCAGGCCGACAATGCCGTGCTTGGCCGCGACATAGGCCGACTTGTATTCGCTGGCCGTCAGACCGTGCGCCGAGGCGATGTTGATCACCCTGCCCCAGCCGGCCTGGCGCATCAGCGGCAGCGCCGCCGCCGTGGTGTGAAAGGCGGAGCTCAGGTTGATGGCGATGATCGCGTCCCATTTCTCGGCCGGGAAGTCCGGGATCGGCGCGACATGCTGGATGCCGGCATTGTTCACCAGGATATCGCAGGCGCCGGCCTTCTCGATCAGGGCGCGGCAGTCGGCGCCCTTGGACATGTCGGCCTGGATATAGCGCACCTTGACGCCATGCTCGGCGGCAAGGCTATCGGCCAGCGCGTGATCCTCGGCCGCGTCGGTGAAGCTGTTCAGCACGAGATCCGCGCCCGCCCGCGCCAGCTCATGCGCGATGCCAAGCCCGATCCCAGAATTGGAGCCCGTCACCACCGCCGTCTTGCCGCCAAGGAATTTCTCGAACATCGCCGCCTCCACGTCCGCGTTGCTGTTGCGGCCGCAGCATGGGGAAAAAGCCGGCGCCGCACAAGCTTGGACGCCAGGGGCCCGCGGGGCGCAGGAATCCGGCAAGACCGCACATTCCGTTCACTTTTTCGCGTGATCGATTCCCCCGGCCGGGGCGGACCCGTCCGGGACGGCGAACGGCCGGGAAAAGCCGCAAAATCCCCAAGAAAAAAGCGCCCGCACGAGGCGGGCGCAAGTCATGAGGCAGGTTTCATACAGGCAAGAAACCTATCGAGCAGTGCCTTATCTATACGCTTTTCCCCCCATGAGTCCAAGGCGTAAGTTTGCCTCATGGTGAACGGGCGGCTAATCTGCGCGCGGACAGGATCAACGACCCGGAAATCAGGGCAATCGAGCATGCGATTCTTCAAATTTACTAACGAATCCGCGATCTGGCGGCGAATCGCGCTGTGCCTGTGTGTTGCATCCATGCCGCTGGCAAGCCCTGCCGAACCCATGCATGCCATTGCAATGTATGGAGAACCTGCGCTGCCGCCCGGCTTCACCCACCTGCCCTATGCCAATCCCGAGGCGCCCAAGGGCGGCACGATTCGCCTGGCCGAGACGGGCAGCTTCGATTCGCTCAATCCGTGGATCCTGATGGGCAATCCGGTCTGGCCGATCTTCACCCAGCCGGGGCTGCTGGCCGAGTCGCTGATGACCCGCTCGATCGACGAGCCCTTCACGCTTTACGGCCTCCTGGCCGAAAGCGTCGAGACCGATGCCGAGCGCAGCTGGGTCGAATTCACCCTGCGGCCCGAGGCCCGGTTCTCGGACGGCACGCCGGTGACCATCGAGGACGTGCTGTGGTCCTATGAGGTGCTGGGGACCAAGGGGCATCCACGCTATACCGCCGTCTGGTCCAAGGTCGAGACCATGGAACAGACCGGCCCGCGCTCGGTCCGCTTCAGCTTCAACACCCCCGACCGCGAGCTGTCGATGCTGATGGGCATGCGGCCGATCCTGAAGAAGGCGCAATGGGAAGGGCGCGATTTCAGCCAGTCCAGCCTGATGGTCCCCATCGGCTCGGGTCCCTATGTCATCGACAAGGTGGATCCCGGCCGCGCGATCACCTTCCGCCGCAATCCGGACTATTGGGGGCGCAATCTGGCCGTCAGCCGGGGCCTGCATAATTTCGACGTGATCCGCTACGACTATTTCGGCGATGCCTCGGCCATGTTCGAGGCCTTCAAGGCCGGCGAGATCGATGTCTGGCGCGAGCTGGTCGCGGCGCGCTGGGACCGCGACTTCGATTTCCCCGCCATGCGCGACGGCCGGATGGTGAAATCCGAGATCCCGCACAGCCGCCCCTCGGGGATCATGGGGCTGGTGATGAACACCCGCAATCCGCTCTTCGCGGACTGGCGGGTGCGGCAGGCGATGATCGAGGCCTTCAACCACCGCTTCATCAACATGACGCTGACCGGCGGCAAGGACCCGCGCATCACCAGCTATTTCGCCAATTCCGAACTGGCGATGCAGCCCGGCCCGGCCAGCGGACGCGAGGCCGAGCTGCTCGCCCCCTTCGCGGACCAGCTGCCGCCCGGCACCGTTGACGGCTACGCCCTGCCCGAGGGCGGCGAGCGCGCCATCGACCGCAAGGGCATCCGCGCCGCGCTGGACCTGCTCGGCGAGGCGGGCTGGACCGTCCAGCAGGGCGAGCTGCGCGACGCCCAGGGCCGCCCCTTCAGCTTCGAGATACTGCTGAACCAGTCCGGCAGCGCCATGCGCACCAGCGCCGAGATGCGGCAGATCGTCGACATCTTCGTGCAATCGCTGCGCAACCTGGGCATCCGTCCCAAGGTGACGCTGCTCGATTCGGCGCAATATGTGGAACGCACCAACAACTACCAGTTCGACATGACCTGGTACGAGCGCGGGCTGTCGCTCTCGCCCGGCAACGAGCAGCGGCTTTACTGGGGTCGCGAGGGCGTGACCAAGCCGGGCAGCCGCAACTGGATGGGCATGGACAGCCCCGCCGCCGAGGCGATGATCGCCGAGATGGGCCAGGCCCGCACGCATGAGGGTTATGTCGCCGCGGTCAGGGCCCTTGACCGGATCTTAACCGCCGGACGCTATGTCATCCCGGTCAGCTATTCACGGATTTCCCGCTTGGCCCATCGCGCCGACCTGGATTATCCTGAAAACACGCCGCTTTACGGTGACTGGCCCGGCTTCATGCCAGAAACCTGGTGGCAGGAGGAAAGAGAATGAAATTCAGTCGGATCGCAACCGTCCTGATCGTCCTGGCGCTTGCCGCGTGCAATACCGTGGCCGGCGTCGGCGAGGACATCACCGGCGCCTCGCGCCTGGTTCAGGGCGGGCTTGGCGGAGGAGGCTACTGATGAAATGGGTGCACGTCCGCGACAACTGGCCCGCCTTCTTCGAGGCCATCGTCGAGAAATGGCCCACGGCCGATGAAAGCGACCTGGAGGAGATCGACGGCGACCAGCGCGCCTTCATCGCCTATATCGCCGAGGTCACGGGGCAGGAGATCGACGAGACCAAGGACGAGATCCGCGAATGGCTGGCGGGCGAGATCCCCTCGGACATCGTCATGGACCCGATCCACGACAATCATTCGATCAAGCTTTCCTCGAAATATGTCGGCGAGGGCGAGGACGAATATGACGACGACGCCCGGTTCGGCGATGACGACGAGGTCCCGGACGACGGCGACTGAGCACAGCCTTCGGCCGGCCCCGACGGGCCTGCCGCGCCGCGGGGCCCGGCCGCGATGATCCGGGGCGCGCGGACGGCTGGTCCCCCTCCTGACGGCTGGCCCCGTCCTGACGCGATCCGCCTTCCCATCGCCGCAGCGGCGAAAGCCGGGGCCGCACCGGCTCCGGAAGGCGGGAACCGCACCCGACCGCCAGCCGGGCCGAGCGTTCCTCGGCCAGCCCCATGCCCGGCGAGGCCGGCGGACCAGCGAGTCCACTCCTCCGGCGTTGCCCGGAATGCCCGCCCGGCTCCCGTTCTCCCAATACTCTCGGGGAGTACGGGGGCGAAGCGCCCCGGCTGCTCCAGGACCGTCAGGCGTCGAGGTCGATCCAGACCGGGACGTGATCGCTGGGCTTCTCCTTGGCGCGCTCGTCGCGGTCGATACCCAGGTCGATCAGCAGATCGGCGGCTTGCGGCGACAGCAGCACATGATCGATGCGGATGCCGTTGTCTCTCTGCCAGGCGCCCGCCTGGTAGTCCCAGAAGGTGAAGGGGCCGCGCGTGCCGTCCGGATGGCGCAGGCGCACCGCATCCGCCCAGCCGTCGAAGACGATCCGGCGCAGCGCGGCACGGCTTTCGGGCTGGAACAGCGCGTCGTCCCGCCATTTCTCGGGAAAGGCGGCGTCGCGCGGCTCGGGGATGACGTTGTAGTCGCCCAGCATCACCGCCGGCATCTCGGTCGCCAGCAGCGCCTTGGCCCGGGCGCGCAGCCGCTCCATCCAGGCCAGCTTGTAGTCGAATTTCGGCCCCGGCTGCGGGTTGCCGTTCGGCAGGTAGAGCCCGGCGACGCGCAGGGCGCGGTGGCCCACCACCGTCGCCTCGATATAGCGGGCCTGCTCGTCGCCGTCGTCGCCCGGCAGGCCGCGGCTCACATCCTCAAGCGGCTGCTTCGACAGGATGGCGACGCCGTTGAAGCCCTTCTGGCCATGCGTCTCGATGTTGTAGCCCAGATCGGCGATCGGCTCGCGCGGGAAGCCCTCGTCCTGGCACTTGATCTCCTGCAGCACGACCACGTCGGGCTGCGCCTCGGAAAGCCAGCCGGTCAGGGTTTCGATGCGGGCGCGGACGCCGTTGATGTTGAATGTCGCGATCTTCATGCGTGCGAGACTAGCGGGCCGCGCCGGTTCGCGCCAGATCAGATCGGGGCCGGATCAGATCGAGAAGGAGGTGCCGCAGCCGCAGGACGAACTGGCATTCGGGTTGTCGATGGTGAAGCGGGCGCCGATCAGCTCGTCCGCGAAGTCGATGACCGCGCCGGCCAGGAAGGGCAGCGAGACCGGATCGACCACCACGCTCTGGCCGCCGCCCTGCAGCACCAGATCGTCCTCGGCCGGGTCGTCCAGCCGGATGTCGTATTGAAAGCCCGAGCAGCCGCCGCCCGCCACCGCGACCCGCAAGGGCCGGGCGGGGCCGTCGCCATTGATCTCGGCCAGGCGCGCAAAGGCGCGCTCGGTGACCCTGGGGGGCAGGTTCAGACCTGTGTTCATGGGGCGTTCCCGTTTCCGTCGTCCGGCATGGAATATAGGGTTCGCCGCGAAGCCCCGCAAGGAAGCGACGAGATGATGGCACCCTATGCCTGCCAGCCCGAAGAAAGCCGCGGCCGCCGCTGGCCCGAGCGCATGTCCACCTTCCGCAGCCCCTGGCAGCGCGACCGCGACCGCATCATCCATTCCAGCGCCTTTCGCCGGCTGAAGCACAAGACCCAGGTCTTCGTCGAGCACGAGGGCGACTATTACCGCACCCGCCTGACCCATACGATCGAGGTGGCGCAGGTCGCCCGCACCATCGCCGGCACGCTGGGGCTGAACACCGACCTGGCCGAGACCGTGGCGCTCGCCCATGACCTGGGCCACCCGCCCTTCGGCCATACCGGCGAGGATGCTCTGGCGGCGCTGATGGCGCCCTATGGCGGCTTCGACCACAATGCCCAGGCGCTGCGCATCGTGACCCGGCTGGAACGGCATTACGCGGATTTCGACGGGCTGAACCTGACCTGGGAAAGCCTCGAGGGCATCGCCAAGCACAACGGGCCGGTGACGGGCGATCTGCCCTATGCGCTGGCCGAGGTGAACGCCGAATGGGACCTGGAGCTGCACAGCAATGCCAGCGCCGAGGCCCAGGTCGCGGCGGTGGCCGACGACGTGGCCTATAACCACCACGACCTGCATGACGGGCTGCGCGCCGGGCTGTTCACCGAGGAGGATCTGGCGCAGCTGCCGGTGGTGGGCGAGGCCCTTGCCGAGGTCGACGCGCTGCATCCCGGGCTCGAGCCGATGCGGCGGCGGCACGAGGCGCTGCGCCGGGTCTTCGGCATCATGGTCGAGGACGTGATCGCCGTGGCGCAGAACCGCCTGGCCAGCCTGCAGCCGCAGAGCGTGCAGGAGATCCGCGACATGGAGGGGCCGATCATCCGCTTCTCCAAGCCGCTCTACCAGAATCTCAAGGCGATCAAGCTGTTCCTGTTCCAGCGCATGTATCGCGCCCCCTCGGTGGTGATCGAGAGGAAGCGCGTGACCGAGATGCTGAACGGGCTGTTTCCGCTGTTCCTGAACGACCCCTCGAAGATGCCCGAGCATTGGTTCACGGCCGCCGAGGCCGCCGGGGACGAGACCGGCCGGGCGCGGGTAGTGCTGGATTACGTCGCCGGCATGACCGACCGCTTCGCCATCCAGGAGGCGCAGCGCCTGCTGGGCTGAGGGAAGGGGGGGCTTTGCCCCCCGCCGGCCCTGCCCCTCGCCGGGGGCCGGGCCGGCTCCCCCCAGGATATTTGGGCAAGAAAGAAGGGCGTGCTATTCGGCCGTGTCGTGTTCCTGCAGCCATTGCCGCATCATCTCGATCTCGGCCTGCTGAGCGTTGATGACCTCTTCGGCCAGCTTGCGGACCTGCGGGTCCTGGCCGTGTTCCAGCGCGACCCGGGCCATGTCTATGGCGCCCTGGTGATGCGGGATCATGCCGCGCATGAAATCGACGTCGGCATTGCCGCTGTAGTCGATCATCATGTCCTGATGCATCCGCTCCATCGCCTGCCGGTAGCCGGCGGTCGAGGGGCTGTCGTCATGCCCGGCGTGATCCCCGGCCGAATGGTCCTGGGCGACGGCGGGCAGGGCGATCAGCGCGGCAAGGGTGAAGGTGGCGAGGCGCATGGCTTTCTCCTGTCGTGGCAACGCGCCAGAGAGAAGCGCGGCAGGGCGCCGGGGGCAAATGACAAACCCGTCAGCGCAGGAAGATCAGCGCCATGCCCAGCACCGCCAGCAGCGCCCCGGCCCAGGAGGTCGCCGAGGGCCGCGCCCCGATCATCGCCCAGAGCACCGGCAGGATCAGCACCGGCGACAGCGCCGAGAGCGTCGAGACGATGCCGACCTTGCCGCCCTGCAGCGCAAACATCAGCAGCGTCATGCCGATCACCATGGCGATCAGGCCCGACAGCGCGGTCAGCAGCAGCACGCGCGGCGTCGGGGCCGCGCGCGGCTGCACCGCGCGGATCGGCAGGGCCATCAGTAGGGCCAGGCAGGCGACCGCCACGCCCACCCGCACCAGCGAGGCGACATAGGGATCGAATCCCGTCGCCATCACCGGCCGCGCGATCAGCGATCCCAGCGCCTGCCCCGCCGCCGCCATGAGCCCGAAGCCCGCCGCGACCCAGACCGAGCCCTGCACCGCCTCGAACCGGTGCCCGCCCGAGCGGCCGGGCCGGCCCAGCACCGCCATGGCCACGCCGAGGGTGGACAGCATTACCCCCAGAACCGCCGGCAGCGACAATTGCTCGCCCAGGGCCAGCCAGCCCATCAGCGCCGCCATCGGAGCGTTCAGGGCGAAGAGCGCCCCCGAGCGCCTTGGTCCCAGCCGGATCAGCGCGACGTAAAGCAGCGTATCGCCCAGGAAGATGCCGATCACGCCCGAGAGCGACAGCCGCCAAAGGTCCTCGGCCGAAATGCCCTGCCAGCGCCCGGTGGCGACCACGATCGCCGCCAGCATGGCCGCGACCATGGCCTGGCGCAGCCGGTTGAAGCCGAAGGCCCCCAGCGCCTGCGCCGCCGATTGCGACAGGATGCCGGTGATGGCCCAGCAGGCCGCCGCGCCCAACGCCGCAAGTTCATGCACCGGCATGCGGTTTTTTCTCCCCCTCGTTCTGCACGGGATAGGCCGGCGATTGAACCCGCGCAAGGGATCGCGCGTTCAGCCGGCAGGTCACGGCAGAAAAGGAGAACGGCGATGATCGTGAATTCCGGTTCGGCGAAATGGGAGGGCGGGCTCAAGGACGGCAAGGGGGCGCTGTCCACCAAGTCCGGGGCGCTGAGCAACCAGCCCTATGGCTTCAACACCCGCTTCGAGGGGCTGCCCGGCACCAACCCCGAGGAACTGATCGGCGCGGCCCATGCCGCCTGCTTCAGCATGGCGCTGTCGATGATCCTGCAGGAGGCGGGGATCGGCAATGTGAAGATCGAGACCACCTCGGAGATCGGGCTGGCCAAGGAGGGCGACGGTTTCGCCATCAAGACCGCGCATCTGAACACCCGGATCTGGGGCGACGGCGACAAGGCGGTGATCGAGGACTGCGCCCGCAAGGCCGAAAAGGGCTGCCCGGTCAGCAAGGTGCTGAATGCCGAGGTGACCATGGACGTGACGGTGGGCTAGGGCCGGGAGGCCGGAACGCAATCCCGCGAGGGTGCGCGGCGCGAGTCGCGTCCCCGCCCCGTGGGTGATTCCGCCATCCGGCAACTGCCGCGGCATATGGCAGCTGGACGGCCATGCCTCCTGCAACTGCGGCGCCAGGACGGCGGCAATGCCGGCTGGCGGACGGCCAGGGGCGGGGCGAGCTTCACCCGGCCGGGCCGCTTGCCGTCGTCACCACCGCTGTCGAGAATCTGCCCGGTTTTCGAAGCTCGGACGGGCGGGACGATCCACCCGGAGCGGGAGCCAGCTACGGCGCGACCTCGGGCGGCAGGCAGCGTCGACCTTGCCGCGGGTCTCGCCGGCCGAAGCGTCGCGCGCATTCGGAAACCCTCGGCGGCTGCGCCGGGCTGGACAGGAATCGCCTTCGAGGGCGGGCCGCGGCCATGCCCCGGCGGCTCGGGGCGACGACGGGCATCGAGCCCGCGGCCGGGCGCTGTCCCGACAGCACGGAAAGATGACCGATTTGATACAATTGCGCAGTCGCGCAGGGCGGCCGCGCGCGCTACAAGCGCGCGAAGCGGCGCCCGGCGCCCGGTGCGTCTTCATCCTTGTCGCCCGGCGCGCAGGCGGTCCGGCCGACTGTCATGGAGCATCGCATGCGCAAGCCTGTCGCCCTTGTCCTGATCCTTGCGGCCCTGGCCGCGGTTCTGGCCGTTCTCGCCGGCCTGGCCGAAGGAAAATCCGCAACTCCGAATTATCTGAGCGCCCGGGTCAGCCGCGGCGATGTCGAGGTTTCGGTCCTGGCCGAGGGGCGGCTGAAGCCGCAGAACCTCGTCGCCGTGGGGGCGCAGGTCTCGGGGCGGATCACGGAACTGGCGGTGGGGCTGGGCCAGCGGGTGGAGCAGGGCGACCTGATCGCCCAGATCGACTCGGTCCAGCAGGCGAACGAATTGCGCACCGCCAAGGCCGCCCTGGCCAATCTCAGGGCGCAGATGGCCGAGCGCCAGGCCGTGCTGACGCTGGCGGAAAAGACCATGGAGCGCCAACAGAGCCTGATCCGCTCGGCCGCCGCCGCGCGCAGCAGCTTCGAGAGCGCCGAGCAGGAGGTCGAGGTCGCCCGCGCCCAGATCGCCGCGCTTGAAGCGCAGATCGCCCAGGCCGAGGTCGCCATCGAGATCGCGCAGACCAATCTCGACTATGCCCGCATCACCGCGCCCATCGACGGCACCGTGCTGGCGATCGTCAGCCAGGCCGGGCAGACGGTGAACGCGGTGCAATCCTCGCCCACCATCGTGGTGCTGGGGCAACTGGATCGCATGGACGTGCATGCCGAGATCTCGGAGGCGGATATCGGCAAGGTGCAGGCCGGCCAGAAGGTGCGCTTCGTCCTGCTCGACGACAGCGGCAGCAGCTACGAGGGCGTGCTGGCCTCGATCGCGCCGGCGCCGCAGAGCATCGTCAACGACGGCGCCATCCAGGGCGGCAGCACCGACAGCAGCAGCACCGCGATCTATTACACCGGCATCATCCCGGTGGCCAATCCCGACGGCCGGCTGCGCAGCTACATGACCGCGCAGGTCAGCATCATCCTGGGCGCGGCGCAGGACGTGCTGACCATCCCCGCCAATGCGCTTGGCCGGCGCAACCCGGACGGCAGCCACGAGGTCCGGGTGCTGGCCGAAGGCGGCGGGATCGAGACCCGGAATGTCCGGATCGGCCTGAACGACAAGGTGGTGGCCGAGGTGGTCTCGGGCCTTGACGAGGGCGAGCGGGTGATCACCGGCGAGCCGGGGGCCGGCCCGGCAACAGGCGCGGGCTCGGGCGGCGGCGCCGGCCGCAGCGGCCGGGGGCGCATGATGGGTCCGCTGGGTGGCTGAGATGGGCGCCCCGCTGATCCGGCTGCGCGGCATCGGCCGCGCCTACCCTTCGGGCGAGGGCAGGCTGCAGGTGCTGCAGGACATCGATCTCGACATCGCGCGGGGCGAGTTCGTGGCCATCATGGGCGCATCGGGCTCGGGGAAATCGACGCTGATGAACATCCTGGGCTGCCTCGACCGGCCCAGTTCGGGCAGCTACCTCTTGGACGGGCGCGAGGTGGCGCAGCGCGATTCCGGCGCGCTGGCCGCGCTGCGCCGCGAGTTCTTCGGCTTCATCTTCCAGCGCTACCACCTGCTGGCCGAGATGACGGCGCTGGGCAATGTCGAGGTGCCGGCGATCTATCGCGGCCTGCCCGCCGAATCGCGCCGCGCCAAGGCCCGCGCCCTGCTGGACCGGCTGGGCCTGGGCGACCGGCTGGGCCACAAGCCGGGCCAGCTGTCGGGCGGCCAGCAGCAGCGGGTCTCGATCGCCCGGGCGCTGATCAACGACGCGCGGGTGATCCTGGCGGACGAGCCGACCGGGGCGCTGGACAGCCGCAGCGGCGACGAGGTGCTGGGCATTCTCGAACAGCTGAACGCCGAGGGCCGCACCGTGGTCATCGTCACCCACGACCCGAAGGTCGCGGCGCGGGCGCATCGCGTGGTCGAGATCGCCGACGGCCGCATCATCGCCGACCGCCGGCCCCCGCGCACCGCGCCCGCACCCGCCACCCCGCCGTCCCCCGGGGAAGCCGGCGGGGCCGGCCGCGCCGCCGCCCCGGTGCTGGGCCGGCTGGCCGAGGCGCTGCGCATGGCGGTGCTGGCCATGCGCGCCCACAAGCTGCGCAGCTTCCTGACCATGCTGGGCATCATCATCGGCATCGCCTCGGTGGTCTCGGTGGTGGCGCTTGGCGAGGGGTCGCGCCGGCAGGTGCTGCAAAACATCGCCGGGCTGGGCACGAACACGCTGCAGATCATGCCGGGGCGGGATTTCGGCGACATGCGCTCGGGGCGGGTGACGACGCTGGTCATGGCGGACGGCGCGGCGCTGGCGCGCCAGCCCTGGGTCGCCTCGGTCAGCCCGACGGTCAGCACCAGCCAGACCCTGCGCCACGGCGCCACCGAGGCCAGCGCCCAGATCAGCGGCGTGGGCGAGCAGTATTTCGACGTGGCCGGCATCAGGCTGACCGAGGGCCGCGCCTTCGACGCCGGCGACGTGGCCGCGATGACCCAGAACGTGGTCATCGACCAGAACACCCGCCAGAGCCTGTTCGGCGACGGCCAGGCGCTGGGGCGGACCTTCATGGCGGGCAAGGTGCCCTTGCGGGTGATCGGCGTGGCCGAGGTGCAGAACCGCGGCCCCGGCGGCAGCACCAGCCTGGGGGTCTATGCGCCCTATACCACGGTGCAGGCGCGCTATCTGGGCACCACCAGCGTCAGCGGCCTGACGCTGCGGGTGGCCGACGAGGTGGACATGGCGCTGGCCGAGCAGTCGGTGACCGAGATCCTGATCCAGCGCCACGGCAGCAAGGATTTCTTCATCGTCAACAACGACCAGATCCGCGAGGCCATCACCTCGACCACGCAGACGCTGGCGCTGCTGATCGCGGCGATCGCGGTGATCTCGCTTCTGGTCGGCGGCATCGGGGTGATGAACATCATGCTGGTCTCGGTCACCGAGCGCATCGGCGAGATCGGACTGCGCATGGCGGTCGGCGCCCGGCGCGGCGACATCCGCGCGCAGTTCCTGATCGAGGCGGTGCTGGTCTGCGTCATCGGCGGCGCGGCGGGCATCCTGGCCGCGCTCGGCTTCGGCCTGGCCTTCGAGCGGCTGAGCAGCGATTTCACCCTGGTCCATTCGCCGCTGGCGATGGCGGCGGCGCTGGCCAGTTCCTGCGGCATCGGGCTCGTCTTCGGCTACCTCCCCGCCGTGAACGCCGCCAAGCTCGACCCCGTCGCGGCGCTGGCCAAGGGGTAGGATCGGCGCCCCGGTCGCCGGCCGCGCCCGTGCCCGCATGGCAACAGCGGCGACGCTATCGAAGGCATGGCGGCTCCGTTCGGCCGGCCTGCGCCATGCGGATCGGGGCCGCGCGACCGCCCGACCGGCCGCGCCGGGCCAAGCCGCCGGAACAGACCGCCCCCCTGCCCGGTTAAGGCCGGTAAACTCCTGACAAGGAAAGGGCCTGCCATGGCGGAAGACATCCCGTTCTCTCTGGGCATCGAAGAGGAATACCTGCTGGTCGATGCCCGGACCGGCGAGGTGCGCGAGGCCCCCGACGCGCTGGTCGCGGCCTGCAAGGCCGAGCTGGCCGATCAGGTCAGCCAGGAATTCCTGCGCTGCCAGATCGAGATCGGCACGCCCGTTTCCGCCGATGTGGCCGAGGCGCGCGCGCATCTGGCCCGGCTGCGCGGCAGCATCGCGCGGCAAGCCGCCGAATTCGGCCTGGCGCCGATCTCGGTCGCCTGCCATCCGGTCGCCGACTGGCGCGACCAGGACCATACCGACAAGGACCGCTACAACCGGATCTCGCAAGAGATGGGCGGTGTGGCGCGGCGCATGCTGATCTGCGGCATGCATGTCCATGTCGGCATTCCCGACCAAGCCATGCGCATCGACCTGATGAACCAGCTGTCCTGGTTCCTGCCGCATCTGCTGGCGCTTTCCGCCTCCAGCCCGTTCTGGCAGGGCGAGGATACGCTGCTGGCCTCGTATCGCACCACGGTCTTTGCCGGCTATCCCCGCACCGGCCTGCCGCCGCGCCTGGGCAGCTGGGACGAGTTCGAGCGTTCGGTCAAGGCGCTGACCGAGGTCGGCATCATCGAGGACGGCAGCAAGATCTGGTGGGACCTGCGGCCCTCGTCGCGCTTTCCCACGCTTGAGACCCGGATCTGCGACGCCTGCCCGCGGCTGGACGACACGATGACCCTGGTGGCGCTGGTGCAGGCGACGGTGCGCATGTTGTGGCGGCTGTCGCGGAAGAACCTGCGCTGGCGGCAATACGACAATTTCCTGCTGGGCGAGAACCGCTGGCGCGCGATCCGCTACGGGCTGACCGAGGGGCTGATCGATTTCGGCACCCGGCGCATCATCCCCTTCGACCAGACCGCCGAGGACTGGCTGGCCGCGATCTCCGAGGATGCCGATGCGCTGGACTGCCAGCCGGCCGTGGCCGGGATGCGCGACATGATCGCGCGCGGCTCGGCCGCCGAACAGCAGCGGGCCGTCTTCGCCGCCGCACTGGCCGCCGGCGCCACGCGCGAGGAAGCCTTTCGCGAGGTCGTTCTGTGGCTGATCGAGGCGTTTCGCAGCGACCTGTAAAGCCGGGCATGCCGCGGCGGCGGGGGCGGCGATTTCCCCGCCGCCGGGAACAAAGCCGGCAGGCGCGGGTTGCCTCGGCGACATCGACTGGACAGGAGGACGCGATGAAACGATCCCTGATGCTGCTTGGCCTTGCCCTGCTGCCGGCCGCGGCGCAGGCGCAGGACGCCACGGCGAAATTCCTCGACGCCCAGGGTCAGGAGGCCGGATCGGCGACCTTGACCGCGACCCCGAACGGCGTGCTGATCGAGGCCGAGGTGACCGGCCTGCCGCCCAGCAGCTGGCTTGCCTTCCACATCCACGAAACCGGGACATGCGACCACAGCACCGGCCACGAATCCGCCGGCGGGCATTTCAACCCTTCCGGGACGCCGCATGGCGTGCTGGCCGAAGGCGGCCCGCATGCCGGCGACATGCCCAATATCTGGTCCGATGCCGAGGGCACGGCGCGCGTCCAGGTCTTCAACCCCCTGGTCACCCTGGCCGAGGGCGAGAATGCCGTCCAGGGCCGGGCGCTGATGGTCCATGCCGGCCCCGACGACCACCAGACCCAGCCCAGCGGCGGCGCCGGCGACCGGCTGGCCTGCGCGGTGATCGAATAGGCCGGCATCGCGCGGCGCAGCGCGAGCTGCGGCGCGCGCCCTCTCCTTTCCGCCCCCCCCGCCGGGGTTCCCGGACCGGCCGAAGCGCGGGCCGCCGCAGCGACCGCCACGGGCCAGGGCGACGGTTTCCGCCGCCGCGAGGCCCGACGATGGCCCCCCGAAACGGCGGGCGCCCGCGTGCGGCAAGCCTCGCGCCGAGGGCCTTGCTTCTGGCGCCATGCCCTGAAATCGCGGTCCTCGCCAGGCGCGGCCGCACCCCAGCGGCGCGCGAGGAACCGAGGTGCTTCCCCTTGCCCTCCGAATATGTCACGGACGGGGTTGCAGCGCCGTCATCGCCATGCGCCGGTCCGCGGGCCGGCGCCTGGGCGACGGGCTCTGCCGGCCGGGCGCGAGCCGCGGCCCGGGCCGATGCGGGCGCTGCGCCGCGCGGATGCGGTCCGGCCGTCTTCCGTGCCTGACGAAGGGATATGAAGGGACTGCCATGCTGCGCGCATTCTTCGCCTATTATCGCCCCTGGATGGGGCTCTTCTGGCTGGATTTCGGCTGCGCGGTGCTGTCTGGCCTGTTGGAGCTGGCCTTTCCGCTGGCCGTCACCGCCTTCATCGACCACCTGCTGCCCAGGGGCGATTGGGGGCTGACCATGCTGGCGGCGGCGGGGCTGCTGGGGCTTTACGCGCTGAATGCCGGGCTGATGGCGATCGTCACCTATTGGGGCCACAAGCTGGGCATCAATATCGAGACCGAGATGCGCGCCCGCGCCTTCGACCACCTGACCCGGCTGTCCTGGCGCTGGTATGACCGCGCCCGCACCGGCAAGCTGGTCGCCCGCGTCACCCGCGACCTCGAGGAGATCGGCGAGGTCGCCCATCACGGCCCCGAGGATGCCTTCATCGCCATCATGACCTTCTTCGGCGCCTTCGCGCTGATGTTCGCGATCAACCCGCAACTGGCGCTGATCGTGGCGCTGGTGGTGCCGGCGATGCTGGCGCTGGTCATCGTCTATGGCGGCCGCATGACCCGGACCTGGCAGGCGATCTATTCCCGCGTCGGCGATTTCAACGTCCGCCTGGAAGAGGCGCTCGGCGGCGTCCGCGTCGTGCAGGCCTTCGGCAACGAGGCGCATGAATCCGGGCTTTTCGCCACCGACAACCAGCGTTACCGCGCCGCCAAGCTCGACGCCTATCGCATCATGGCCGGCTCGCTGGCGCTGCAATACATGGGGCTGCGGCTGGTGCAGGTCGTGGTCATGGTGGCGGGCGCCGGCTTCGTGCTGGCGGGCGAGCTGACCACCGGCGGCTTCGTCGGCTTCCTGCTGCTGGTCGGCGTCTTCTACCGGCCGCTGGAAAAGATCGCCGCGGTGATCGAGACCTATCCGCGCGGCATCGCCGGCTTCCGCCGCTATCAGGAGCTGCTGGCGACCGAGCCCGAGATCCGCGACGCCCCGGACGCCGTCCCCGCCCCGGCGCTGAAGGGCGACATCCGCTTCGAGGGCGTCAGCTTCGCCTATGACGGCGACCGCCCGATCCTGCGCGATATCGACCTGACCATCCGCGCCGGCGAGACGGTGGCCTTCGTCGGCCCTTCGGGGGCCGGCAAGACCACGCTGCTGGCGCTGCTGCCGCGCTTCTACCAGCCGACGCGGGGCCGCATCAGCGTGGACGGCATTGCGCTGGACCAGATGCAGCTGCACAGCCTGCGCCGCCAGATCGGGCTGGTCAGCCAGGACGTGTTCCTGTTCGGCGGTACGCTGCGCGAGAACATCGCCTATGGCCGCCTGGGCGCCTCGGACGCCGAGATCCTCGATGCGGCGCGGCAGGCCCAGCTTGGCCCGCTGATCGAAAGCCTGCCCGAGGGGCTGGGCACCGTGGTCGGCGAGCGCGGCGTGATGCTGTCGGGCGGGCAGAAGCAGCGCGTGGCCATCGCCCGGGCCTTCCTGAAGAACCCGCCGATCCTGATCCTGGACGAGGCGACCTCGGCGCTGGACAGCCAGACCGAGCGCGAGATCCAGTCGGCGCTGGACGCGCTGGCCGTGGGGCGCACCACCCTGGTCATCGCGCATCGGCTGGGCACCATCCGCCATGCCGACCGCATCGTCGTCATGCAGGAGGGCCGCATCGTCGAGGCAGGCGAGCACGGCGCGCTGATCGCCAAGGGCGGTGTCTACGCCCGGCTTGCGGGGTGATCGCGCAGCGGAAGCGTCGCGGCGGAGTATTTGAAAAACGGTGAAGACCGGGCGCCGGAAAGGCGGCCGGCCTTGCGGGCCGGTCGCCATGCCCCCGGTGCCGGCAGGGCGGATCAGAAGCTGCGCGAGACCGACAGCTTGACATTCCGCCCCGGCGCCGGGCCGCTGAGCCAGGAGGCCGGCGTGTAGTCGCGGTCGGCGATGTTGTCGATGCCCATATGCACCTCGATCCCGGCCGCGGCCCCGGATTGCGGCGCCCAGGTGGCAAAAACGTCATGCACGCCATAGCCGGCGCGATGCGTGCCATCCGCCTTGTCGCGACCCCTGGCCAGCGTGCTGCGCAGCCCCAGCCGCCAGGCATCGCCGGCCTGCCAGATCGCCTGCAGCGTCACCCGGTCGTTGGGCAGCGTGTCGAGCACCGTGCCGTCCTGATCCTCGCCCTCGACCACCGAGACCGCGGCGCCGAACTCCCAGGCGTCGCGCGTATAGCTGGCCTCCAGCTCGCCGCCCCGCAGATAGGCGCGGTCGATATTGGTGAAATGGGCCGCCGGTCCCGCGCCCGAGCGGGCGATCATGTCGGTGATGTGATTGCGGAACAGCGTAAGCTTCATCACCGCCTCGTCGCCCTCGGCAAACAGCCCATTGCCGCGATAGGAGATCCCGGCTTCGAGGTTCTTGCCCTTCTCGTCCTTCAGGTTCGGGTTCGGCGCCGTCGCCATCGAGCCGTCGTAGAGCTCGTCCACCGTCGGCATCCGGTTCACGAAGGCGACGGAGCCGAAGACCGACCACTGCCCGTCCAGTCTGTAGATCGCCGCGACCTGCGGCTCGACCGCCTCGAAGCTGCGCTCTTCGGCGGCGAAGCCGACGGTGTCCTTGGGCTCGGTGCGCTGCCTTTCGTAGCGCAGGCCCGAATTGACCCTCAGCCTGTCCCAGGTCACTTCCGAGAGGGCATAGACCCCCCAGGCGCGGGTGAAGCCCTCGGGATGCGAGGCCGAGGGCACGCTGGACGACCGATCCTGCTTGAGCAGCTCGAAGCCGGTGGTCAGGGCGTGATCATGGCCGGCGCCCGACAGGTCGGCCACGTTGGCCAGCTTGAACTTCCACAGGCGATAGTCGCGCCGCCCCAGCAGCGAGGGCATGATCGGCTCGTCCGGGTCGTCGCCCTGCCGCACGTCCTTCATGGTGTTGGTATAGGACAGCGTGGCCGTCACATCGACATAGCGGTTGTCGTCCGGGTTCCAGCCCCAGATCAGCCGCGCGGTCTGGTCGCGGGTGGTGATGTCGCCGACGCCCCAGCCGGAGAAGCCCGGGAACAGCCCCACCTGCGCCCCTTCCAGCTGGTTGAAGTCCTGGTTCTCGCCCTTGGCCTCCAGATGCTGGTAGGAAAAGGCGACATGGTGATCCCCGAAGGTCTTCCTCGCCTTCAGCAGCAGGTTCGGCGTCCTGGAGTTCGAGCGGATGCTGGTATTGCCCTCTGCATCCTTGGTATCGCCCAGCTTGCGCCAGGCAAAGGCGGCGAGCGCCTCGAAATCCTCGGCCGGGCGCCAGCCGAGCGCGACGCTGCCCAAGGCCGTGTCGGGGTTGCTGGCATAGCCCAGCTTGGCCTTGCCGCCGAAGCTCTGGCCCTCGGCGATCAGGTCGCCGGCCTCGATCGTCTCCATGGCGATCACCCCGCCGAGGGCGCCCGAGCCGTAAAGCGTGGATGAGCCGGGGCCGCGCAGCACCTCGACCTGGCGCAGGAAGTCCGGCTCGACGAAGAGCGCGCCCTGGCGGTAGGATTCGAAATATTTCTCCTCGCCGTCGATCAGCTGGACGATCCCGGATTCCGAGGCCGCGGCGCCCGAGGAACCGAAGCCGCGGATGTTGAAGCCCTGGCCGAAGAAGCTGCCCGACCCGACGCCGGCAACCCCCGGCACCGTCGCCAGAACCTCGCCGATATGCACCGGCTCGATATCCGCAAGCTGCTGGCCGTCCACGACCGAGACCGATTGCGGCACCTCGGACGCCACCTTGGGCTTGCCGGCGCGCAGCACGATCTGGTCCAGCACATAGGCGGGCCGCGCGGCCTCGGCACGTTCCTGCGCCTGCAGCGGAAGGGTCAGGCTCAAGGCGGTCAGGCAGGTGGTTCCGGCCAGAAACGCGCCGCGAATTCTGTGGCGTGACATGTGATCCCCGTCGTCATCTCGTGAAACTGTTCGCTGGCCACGGGGCTGGCATCTTGCGCGGGGTAAAATAATCTTAGTAAAACTGTCAATGATTCCTTGCGCATCGCCCCGGGTCGAACCGGGCGTGCAGCAGCAGCGAAAGGCACCGCGATGACCAAGCATTCCCCGGCGGATCTGCGCCGCATCCAGGCCGAGGACAGCGGCCGCTCCTATGACCTGGCCGAACGGCTGGGCGTCCCCGAGGCCGCGCTGGTCGCGGCGCGGGTCGGCCATGGCGCGACCCGCATCAACCCCCTGCCCGGCCGGCTGATCCCGCAGGTGCAGGCCCTGGGCGAGGTGATGGCCCTGACCCGCAACCGGTCCTGCGTGATCGAGAAGCTCGGCACCTACAACGATTTCCACGATGGCGAACATGCCGCCATGACCCTGGACCCCGAGATCGACCTGCGCATCTTTCCGCGCCACTGGCTGCATGCCTTCGCCGTCGAATCCGAGGTCGGGACCGCCAGCCGCCGGTCGATCCAGGTCTTCGACGCGGCGGGCGACGCGGTCCACAAGATCCACCTGCGCGAGGGCTCGGACCTGACCGCCTGGGAAACGCTGCGTCGCGACCTGGCGCTGCCGGACCAGTCGGACGCGGGCCGCTTCGAGCCGCGGGCGCCGGTCGAGCCGCCGAAGGCCAGCGCCGAGCGCGCCGAGGCGCTGCGCCGGGAATGGGCGGCGATGACCGACACGCATCAGTTCAACATCCTGATCCGCCGGCTCAAGATGAACCGGCTGGGCGCCTATCGCCTCGCCGGGGCGCCGCTGGTGCGGCCGCTGGCGGTCGGGGCCGTCCCCGCCCTGCTGGAGCGCGTCCATGCCGGGGGCCTGGGAGTGATGTTCTTCGTCGGCAACATGGGCTGCATCGAGATCCATTCCGGACCCATCCATTCGCTGAAGCCCATGGGGCCATGGCTGAACGTCATGGACCCGCGCTTCAACCTGCACCTGCGCGGCGATCACGTCGCCGAGGTCTGGGCGGTGGACAAGCCCACCAAGCGCGGACCGGCGATCTCGGTCGAGGCCTTCGACGCCGAGGGGGCGCTGATCTTCCAATGCTTCGGATTGCGCCCGGAAAAGGGCGGCGATGCCGAAGAATGGGCGGCGCTGGTCGCCGACCTGCCGGCGCTGGCCGAGGCCGCGGCATGAAACGGCTGGCGCTGGCGCTGATCCTGCTGGCCGGCCCGGCCTTGGCGGACAGCCATCCCGAGGCGCGGCGCGTGCTGTCCCTGGGCGGCTCGGTGACCGAGATCGTCTATGCGCTTGGCGAGGAATCGCGGCTGATCGGCCGCGACACCACCTCGAACTGGCCGCCCGAGGCCAATGCCCTGCCCGATGTCGGCTATGTGCGCGCGCTGTCGCCCGAAGGCGTGCTGTCGGTCGGGCCCGACCTTATCGTCGCCGAGGACGGCGCCGGGCCGCCCGAGGCGGTCGCGGTGCTGAAATCGGCCGGGGTGGCCTTCGTCAGCGTCGAGGAACGCTATGATGCCGAGGGCGTGCTGGACAAGGTCGATGCGGTCGCCGAGGCGCTCGGCGTGCCCGACAAGGGCCGCGTGCTGCACGAGAAGCTGGCGGCGGACCTGCGGGCGGCCCTGGGCCGGGCGCAGGCGGTGACGGGCGAGCCGAAAAAGGTGCTGTTCGTGCTGTCCCTGCAGGGCGGGCGGGTCATGGCCGGCGGCGCCGACACGGCG
This sequence comes from Paracoccus sp. J55, assembly GCF_000513975.1. Taxonomy (NCBI): domain Bacteria; kingdom Pseudomonadati; phylum Pseudomonadota; class Alphaproteobacteria; order Rhodobacterales; family Paracoccaceae; genus Paracoccus; species Paracoccus sp. J55. The sequence goes on along the minus strand of NZ_AZVA01000016.1, from coordinate 16,591 downwards.
GCGGACGGCATCATCCGGCTGGCCGGGGCGCGCAACGCCATGCCGGGCGTCCAAGGCTACAAGCCCGTCACCGACGAGGCGGTGATCGAGGCCGCGCCCGACGTGATCCTGATGATGCGGCGCGGCGACGCGCAGGCGGACGCGGATGCCAATGGCGGCAGCAGCCATACGGCGGCGAAACAGGCGGTGCTGGCCGTGCCGGCGCTGGCCCAGACCCCGGCGGGACGCGACGGGGCGGTGGTGATGATGGACGGGCTGAAACTGCTGGGCTTCGGCCCGCGCACCGGCGAGGCCGCGGTCGAGCTGCACGACCTGATCTATGCGGGGTCGTGATGGCGGCCCTGTCGCCCGAACTGCGCCCCCAGCGGCTGGACGGAGACCGCAGCCACCGCGCCCGCCGGCTGGGGCTGTTCCTGGCGCTGCTTCTGGCCGTGGTGGCGGTGGTCTCGCTGGGCTGGGGCGCCTCGGGGACCTCGCTCATGCGGGCGGTCTCGGACCTGCTGGCGGGGCGCGAGCTTGCGATGCAGGACCGGGTGGTGCTGCTGGACATCCGCCTGCCGCGCGTGGTGATGGGCATCTTCGTCGGCGCCTCGCTGGCGGTCTCGGGCGCGGTGATGCAGGGGCTGTTCCGCAACCCGCTGGCCGATCCGGGCATCGTCGGCGTCAGCTCGGGCGCCTCGCTGGGCGCGATCCTCGCCATCGTGCTGGGCGGCGCGCTCCCGGGCTGGGTCGCGGCGTTCTTCGGCTGGTATCTGGTGCCCGTCGCCGCCTTCATCGGCGGCTGGCTGACCACCATGGCGCTTTACCGCATCGCCACCCGGCGCGGGCGCACCTCGGTCGCGACCATGCTGCTGGCCGGAATCGCGCTGGGGGCGATCATGGCGGCGCTGTCGGGGCTGGTGATCCTGCGCGCCAATGATCGCGAGCTGCGCGACCTGACCTTCTGGGGGCTGGGCTCGCTGGCCGGGGCGAACTGGCCCAAGCTCTTGGCCGGGGCGCCGATCATGGCGCTGGCGCTGATCTCCGCCCCTTGGCTCGCGCGCGGCCTGAACGCGCTGGCGCTGGGAGAGGCGGCGGCCGGCCATGTCGGCATCCGCGTGCAGAAGGTCAAGAACCGCGCCATCCTGACCGTGGCGGGGGCCACCGGCGCCGCCGTCGCCGTCTCGGGCGGCATCGGCTTCGTCGGCATCGTCGTGCCGCATCTGCTGCGGCTGGCCAGCGGACCGGACCACCGCTGGCTGCTGGTCAACTCGGCGCTTCTGGGCGCGGTGACGCTGCTTCTGGCCGACATGGTCAGCCGCACCGTCATCGCCCCGGCCGAACTGCCCATCGGCATCGTCACCGCCATCATGGGCGGGCCGTTCTTCCTGTGGATCCTGCTGCGCAACCGCGGAGTGCTGGACCTGTGAGCCTGATCGCCGCCGACATCCATGTCAGCCTTGGCCGCAAGCCGATCCTGCACGGCGTCTCGATCACGGCGCGGGCGGGCGAGATCACCGCCATCGTCGGGCCGAACGGCTCGGGCAAGACCACGCTGCTGCGCAGCCTGACCGGAGAGCTGCCTTGCCGGGGCCGCATCACCCTGAACGGGCAGGACATGGCCCGCATGACGCCCGAGGAGCTGGCGCGCCGGCGGGGCGTGCTGCCGCAGGCGGCGGCGCTGTCCTTTCCCTTCACCGTGGCCGAGGTTGTGCGCATCGGCATCGAGGCGCGCGGCGAGCACGCCGATGCGCTGGTGCCTCGGGCACTGGCGGCGGTCGATCTGGCGGGCTTCTCCGGCCGGCTTTATCAGGAGCTTTCGGGCGGCGAGCAGCAGCGGGTGCAGCTGGCGCGCGTGCTGGCGCAGGTTTGGCAGCCGCTGGAGGCCGACGGCCCGCGCTGGCTGATGCTGGACGAACCGGTCAGCAGCCTCGACATCGCGCATCAGCTGACGGTGATGCGGCTTGCCGCCGGCTACGCGCAGGCGGGCGGCGGCGTGGTGGCGGTCATGCACGACCTGAACCTGACCGCGCTTTTCGCCCAGAAGCTGGTGCTGATGAAAGGCGGCCGCGTGCTGTGCCAGGGCCGCCCCGAGGAGGTGCTGACCGACGAGGCGCTGTCGCATGCCTATGGCTGTTCGTTGCGGGTCAATGCCGTCCCCGAGGCCGGTGTCTGGGTTTTGCCGCATGCGGCGGCCTGAAAGCCCGGGATCTGGCACCTGTCGGGAATGGTATTGATGCGGAACAGCATGGTCAGCAGCGGCGACGAGGCCTCGGAAGGGAAATGGGCGCGATAGATGCGCTCGACGGTCCGGTCGGCGAACATGCTGTAGATGGCCCAGTTCATCTGGCGCGGAAACTCGGCATGATTGTGCGACGACATGATCAGCGCATAGGGCTCGTAACTGGCCGCGCCCTTGGCCGCCTGGCTGTCGCAGGTGGTGTCGGCCGGCTTTTCCGCCGCTTCCGCCGCCTTTTCCTGTTGGTTCTTCTGGTTCGCCACCTGCCCTGACGAGCTCGGGGCGTCAGAACCTGTCTTCGGGGCCGCGCCGCCCGCCGCCTTCTCCGCCTGCCGGGCGATCATCGCGCGCACGATCTCGGCATCGCCGTAATAGCGGTCCAGCTTGCCCTCGCAGAAAGCGGCGGCCGCCAACTGGTGCGAATCAAACTCTTCGGAACGCACCTTGACGTCCTGGCGCAGCATCGTCTCGGGCAGTTCCTGCTGGAGCACCGCCTCGATGGTCGCGCCCCGGACGAAACCCCAGACCTCCTCGCGCACCGGCGGCGCGGCATCCGCCGCCTTGCTGTCCTTGGGCGCATAGAGCAGCATCCGGAAAGTCTCGCCCAGCCAGTTGGGAGTGACGGGTTCCTTGGGAGGCTCTTCCGGGGGCTTCGCGGCGCGGCGTCCGCGCAGCTTTTCGCCCGGCTCGAAATAGGTGCCGTTGGCGATGAAGATGATCGGCGAGAAGGACAGCGATTCCACCAAGGATTTCTCCGTGATGTCCTTCGTTGGTTTCTCCCGGGCTTCCTTCTTGAGAGATGGCACCGTGTGGTAAATACGGTCCAGGGTGATGGTCGTGGGATCGCACAGCAGGTCAATGGTCTTGGAACCCAGGTCCAGGAACTGCGTGCGCCCGTCGGCATTCAGCTGCTCGGTCACGAAATGATAGCCGGCCCGCGTGACGGCCGCGATGCAAAGATCCCACAGGAAGCCGACATAGGTGTTGTCACGGGCGTTGCGGGACACGAAGGGCGGCACGTCGTCGCGCACGCCGATGACGATCACCTCTCGCGCCAGCGCCGCGGGACAGATCAGCAGCGCCTGGAGGGCCAGCAGCGCGGCAAGGCGGGCGATCCTAGGCATCGTGCGGCTCTCCGTCCGGATGGGTGCGGGACCCGGCCGATGCCGTCCCTGCAATCTGCGGGGGCCGCGGCGACCGCCGCACCAGCGCCGCAGCCAGGCAGAACATCACCGCCAGCCCGATCAGGCCCGAGAACAGCACGGAATAGAAGATCAGCCCCCGGTCCACCGAGTCGATCGCCGTGCGCGTGCTGTAGGACAGCGCGATCAGCGCCGTGAAATAGCGCGAGAACCCCCCCGTCGCCGCCATGATCAGCCCCCCGACGATGCCCCATTCCCAGGCAAAGCGCAGGCGGCTGTGCTGCGGCTCCAGCCGGTGACGGGTGTCGTCCATCAGCCAGAGCACCATCAGCGCCAGAACCACCCCGCGCAAGGCGCGCGGCGCCTGATAGTCGAAATCCACCTTGAACGCGGCCAGCTGGACCCAGAGATCGCCCTTCGTCCAGCCGGTTTCGTTGCGCAGCGCCGCGATCCAGGAATTGGTGCCGATGACGAACATGGTCGAGACGAACCAGGCCAGCACCGCGATCAGCAGAATCTGGGGCAGCCTGTCGGTCCAGTCCGAGCGCGCCAGGTCGTGCCAGGTGCCGCGCGGGCGCCGGGTGTCGCGCACCGCCAGCGCCACGACCAGGGGAATCAGATAGGTGTTGAACGAGGTGGCCAGCAATTCGAAGCTGCGGCCATAGAAGCTGATCTGCTGGATGCCGCGTTTTCCCCAGTTTTCCAGCTCGCGCTCATAGACGTTCAATGTCCCGGCCCAGAGCAGGCAGGCCACGACCACGATGCCGAAAGTCCAGACCAGCGCCTTTTGCGTGGCCTGCCGGCGCAGCTCGGGCAGGTTGTCGCTGAGGATCGGCCGCAGGAATTCTTCCAGCACCTGCTCGGCCTCGGCCTGCTGGAGGCCGCGCGCGCCGAGGGCGGACGAAGCATGTCCGAATTGCAGCATGTCGTGTTCGACGTAAAGCGCCAGCAGGGTGCAGAAATCCTCGGCCAGTTCCTCGGTCTGGCGGGTCAGGGCACGCCAGCCGCCCGGCGCCACGATCTCGTTGCCGGGCTTGTCGGTCTCTTCGCCCTCGCGGGCGGCGGCGCCGTTCTGCGCCGCCTTCTCGTCCAGCCGCACCCGTTCGTCCAGCGCCAGCACCAGCCGCCCGGTGCGGATCTTCAGATCCTCCTCTAGCCGCCTGAACATCTCGCGGTCATGCGCACGCAGCACCGGCAGCCGCCGTTCAAGCAGCCAGGCGTCGCAGGCGAAGATGATGCGCAGGTCGTTTTCGAAGGTCTCGGGATCGGGCAGCAGGCCGCGCGCCTGCGACACGGCGAAATAGCGCCCGAGCCGCAGCCAGTCCTCTTGCGGCAGCAGAAACCCGCCCTTGGACCGATCCGCAGCCGTGTCCCGGGCGGGTGCCGTCGCAGCCGTGACCTCTGCCGGCGGCGGCTGGCGGAAGCCGAAATAACGCCCCAGCCCCAGCCGGTCCCGCCGGCTCGGCAAGCCGCCGCCCGGCCGGTCCTCGGACGGGTCCGCGGGCTGATCGCGGACGGGCGCCGCGGGCGGGGACGGCAGGCGGAAATTGCCCTGGCGCAGCTTTTCGCTGGCGACGGCGACCTGGGTCGGAATGCCGGCCAGCCGGTGGGCCGCGTGGCGCATCCAGTCCTCGACGCGGTTGAGCAACTGGAAGCGCGGCAGCACCCCGACCATGATCAGCGCCACGGACAGCGATATCTGCGGCGAGATGCCGTTTCTGATCGCGGCCCCTCCGGCCGGGCCGAGCTGCTGCATGGCGAGGCCGGCGGCATCCGAGCCGGTGATCTGGCTCAGCGCCTTGGGCAGGTCCGTGGCGCCGATCCCGGGATCGAGCGGGATGCCGCCCAGCACCGGCAGCACCTCGGCATAGGCGCAAAGGAAGAAATAGATCGCCAGCAGCGAGACCGCATAAATCAGATATGCCTGCAGGACGACCTGCCGGGCGCGCAGATGATCGGCCGACAGAAGGTTGACCAGACGCTCCAGCTGCCCGGAATTCTCGAATGAGACCCGATTGAAACGCTCATAAGAAAACACGGCCACGATCGCTGCCCCGAAAAGCAGCGCAACCACTTCCTGCATGTTACGGCCTCAAGAAAATGAGGTCTGTCCTAACGGCATTGCTCGACGGCGGGGCGGCAGGCGCTTTGCGCCGATACCTGGGCCGTGACACCGGCAAGAACAACCAGAGCGAGAACCAAGCTTTTCATAACCCACTTCCTTTTATAAAGGAAACTGCGTGGATTATGCGCGTTTTCTTCAAGAATTTCAACTGGACTCCTGCGGGCTGCGTTCCGACCGCCGCCGGCTTTCGCAAAATCCGATAGCTGAATCTTTCTATTTCCAATCAAATGGTTTCAATTCGTTCCTGCGAAAAATACGCTTCCGCCAAGAAAAACCGCGTCGCGCAAGCTGGAAAGCCGGGGCATGGGCGGCGACTCGGATGGGGTCCGCCGTCCGCCGGGCCGGAAAAGGCGGTGCATTCATCCGGGACGGGCGCCCGATGCCCGGGTTCGGGACGAATATCGCCGATTGTCCAAAGCGATTGACGAAATTCCAAGTCGGATCAACTATTACGCAATAAGCCTTTTGCGACTCACCGATAATCCTTCCCCGACTCGGCTTCACAAGGAGGCTGACATGACATTGATTGACCAATCGGGACTGATCGGAAAAACGCGCGACCGACCCATCTGCAAGGAGCTGGAGACCGTCTTGCGCGGCGCCGGCCTGGCGGCGGGGATCGAGAGGATCCTGATCACCTCGGGCGGCCAGCCCGGCAGCGGCGGGCGGCGCACCGGCTCGACCCGCCACGACGGCGGGCGCGCCGCGGACCTGCAGCTGATCGCCGGCGGCCGCACGCTGAGCTTTTCGGACAGCCAGCCCGACCCGGCGCTGCGCAAGTTCGTCATCGCCGCCGCCGCGCAGGGTGCCACCGGCATCGGCGCGGGGACGGGCTACATGGGTGCGCATACGCTGCATGTGGGCTTCGGCACCACGCCCTCGGATCCGCGGCGCATCGTCTGGGGCGCCGGCGGCCGCGCGGTCAATGCCCCGCAATGGCTGCGCGACGCGGCGAATGACGGCTGGCACAGGCCGCCCGCCTGGGCCATGGTCTCGGACCAGCCCGAGGACCTGCCCGAAGACAGCGATACGCTGCTGGACGCCGCGGCCGAGGACGATGCCGATGCCGCCGCGCCCGCCGGCGACCTGCCGGCCCTGCCCGCTTTACCGCCGCGCTTCGGCATCGAGGTGATCCGCGCCGCCCAGGCCTCGCAACGGCGCTGGGGCGTGCCGGCCTCGGTCACGCTGGCGCAATGGGCGCTGGAAAGCGATTACGGCGCCCGCATGCCGGCGCGGTCGAACAACCCCTTCGGGATCAAGGCGGTCGGCAACCAGCCCAGCGTCGCCTCGTGGACGGTCGAGTTCCAGAACGGCACGCCCGGCCGCCGGCGCGAGCCCTTCCGGGTCTTTGCCAGCCTGGAGGACGCCTTTGCCGAACATGGCCGGTTGCTGGCCCAGTCGCGCCATTACACCCGCGCCCGCCAGTTCCTGAACGATCCCGACCGTTTCGCGGATGCCCTGACCGGCGTCTACGCGACCGACCCGCAATATGGCGCCAAGCTGCGCTCGATCATGCGCAAGAACGACCTTTACGCCTTCGACATCCCCGGCGACCTGCCGGCCGTCCGCGAACCCGCGCCGCCCTTGCGCACGGGCGACGACGACCCGATGCGGGTCAGGCTGCTGCAAGAACGGCTGACCGCGCTCGGCTACAAGCTGGGGCGGATCGACGGCATCTTCGGCTCGCTGACCGCGGCGGCGCTGCTGGCCTTTCAGCACGACAACGGCCTGCCGACCACCGGCGTGCTGGACGCGGCCACCGAGGAGCGGTTGCAGACCGCCCGGCCCAGGCCGCTGGACGAACGCCGCCTGACCGCCACCGAAAAGCAGCTGGCCGAGGACGGTTCGGTCATCACCCGCGACGCCCGGCGCGGCCGCGTGCTCAGCTGGGCGACGGCGATCCTGGGCGCCTTCGGCATCGGCAACCGCGCCGTGGTCAACGCGGCCGGCGGCGCCGAGGGCGCGGTCCTGCCCACCGCCCTGCCCGCCACCGCCCTGCCCGACGGGCTGGCGCCCTTCCTGGCCGAGATCCAGGCACTGGACAGCGGCAATGCCGCCGCCCAGGCCGCGCGGCTTTCGGCCGAGGCTGCGCGGCTGAACGAGCAGCTGCGCAGCCTGCCGGCGGGCGCGGTCCCGCGCGAGCTGACCGATATCCTGGCCGCGCTGCGCCCCGAGGCGCTTGGCGACCCGGCGCTGACCCGCACGCTCGGCCGGCTGGTCGAGCAGGGCGGCGCCGGCAGCGGGCTGCGCACCGTGCTGGACCTGCTGCCGGGCTTCTTCCAGGACGGTTCGGTGCTGCAGACCGCCATGCGGGGCGTGGCGACGTTCGGCGACAGCCTGCTGCCGAATTTTGCCGGCTCGGCCCTGCTGCTGGGCATCGGCCTGTTCGGCCGCCACCTGGCCAACGGCATCGCGGCGGCGCGGGTCAGGGACCACCGGACGGCCGGCAACCTCAACCCGCTGCGCGGCTGACGGCGCCCCTTTTTGCCGCGATCCCGGACCGCGACTTAAGGCCGCGCCCATTTACAAGCGCGGCCCATCATCCGCATATTGGACATGACCCGGAGGATGGGAGACGCCCGGATGCATGCCATGGTGCTGGAACGGATCGGCACGCCGCTGGTCTGGACCGAGCTTCCCGACCGCGACCCCGGCCCCGGCCAGATCCGGGTCCGCGTGCTGGCCTGCGGCGTCTGCCGCACCGACCTGCATGTCGTCGACGGCGAATTGCCCGATCCGGTGCTGCCGATCATTCCCGGCCACGAGATCGTCGGCCGGATCGAGGCGCTCGGCCCCGGGGTGGACGGCCTGCGGGTGGGCCAGCGGGTCGGCATTCCCTGGCTGGGCCACAGCTGCGGCTGCTGCCGCTATTGCCGGGACGGGCAGGAAAACCTTTGCGATGCGCCGGGCTTCACCGGCTATACCCGCGATGGCGGCTATGCGACCGCGGCGATCGCCGATGCGCGCTTCGCCTTTCCCCTGGGCGAGGCTGGCGACGAGGTGGCGCTGGCGCCGCTGCTCTGCGCCGGGCTGATCGGCTGGCGCGCGCTGGTGATCGCGGGCAAGGCCGAGCGGCTGGGACTATACGGTTTCGGCGCGGCGGCGCATATCGTCGCCCAGGTGGCACGATGGCAGGGCCGCGCGGTGCATGCCTTCACCCGGCCGGGCGACCTGCGCGCGCAGGATTTCGCGCGCAGGCTGGGTGCGGTCTGGGCCGGCGGCTCGGATCAGGCGCCGCCCGAGGCGCTGGACGCCGCGATCATCTTCGCGCCGGTGGGCGCTCTGGTCCCCGCCGCGCTGCGGGCGGTGCGCAAGGGCGGCCGCGTGGTCTGCGCCGGCATCCATATGAGCGACATTCCCGCCTTTCCCTATGCGCTGCTCTGGCATGAACGCCAGATCGCCTCGGTCGCCAATCTGACGCGGCAGGACGGGCTGGATTTCCTGGGCCTCGCGCCCCGCATCGGCATCGTGACCGAAACCAAGACCTACCCGCTGCGCGAGGCCAATCGCGCGCTGGACGACCTGCGCGCCGGCCGTTTCGACGGCGCGGCGGTGCTCGTGCCGTAAACCGCCGGGCGCGGCTGCGCCCGGCCAGACCCATATCCGACCGGGAGCCGCAGCGATGAACGACATGAAACCTCCGCCCCCCGCCGCCCCCGAGCGGCCTGCCAGGCCGGACAGGCCCGGCGCCGAAAGCTATCGCACCCTGGACCGCCTGCGCGAGGCGGCCACCGCCGGCTTCAGCACCGGGCTGTCGCCGGTGGCGCTCGGCATGGCGCTTTTCGACTGGTCGGCGCATCTGGCCGCCGCGCCAGGCAAGCGGCTGGAACTGGCCGACAAGGCCCGGCGCGACGCGGCCGGGCTGCTGGCCCAGGCCGCCGCCCTTGCCGCCGATCCGGAAGCCGAGCCGATGATCCGCCCGCCGCCGCAGGACCGGCGCTTCCAGTCCGAGGCCTGGCGCCAGCCGCCCTTCAGCCTCTGGGCGCAGGGGTTCCTTCTGACGCAGCAATGGTGGCGCGACGCCACCCATGGCGTCCCCGGCGTCAGCCCGCATCACGAGAACCTGCTCTCGGCCCTGGCGCAGCAATGGCTCGACATGGTCTCGCCGGCGAACCTGCCCTTCACCAATCCCGAGATCATCGCCCACAGCATCCGCAGCGGCGGGCTGAACCATCTGGCCGGGCTGCGCAACTGGGCCGAGGACATGGCGCGGCTGGCGGCCGGCAAGCCGCCGGTCGGGGCCGAGCGGTTCCGCGTCGGCCATGAGGTCGCGGCGACGCCCGGCACGGTGGTGTTCCGCAATCATCTGGTCGAATTGATCCAATACGCCCCCGCGACCGGAACCGTGCTGGCCGAGCCGGTGCTGCTGGTCCCGGCCTGGATCATGAAATACTACATCCTGGACCTGTCGCCGGAAAACTCGCTGGTCCGGCATCTGGTCCGGGCGGGGCATACGGTGTTCTGCCTGTCCTGGCGCAACCCGACGGCCGAGGACCGCGACCTGACGCTGGACGATTATCGCAGCCTCGGGGTGATGGCGGCGGTGGATGCGGTCTCGGCCATCCTGCCCGGGCGGCGCATCCATGCGGCGGGCTATTGCCTGGGCGGCACGCTGCTGGCCATCGCGGCAGCGGCCATGGCCGGGGCGCGGGACGACCGGCTGGCCTCGGTCTCGCTGCTGGCGGCGCAGACGGATTTCACCGAGCCGGGCGACCTGGGGCTGTTCATCGACCACGACCAGCTGCATGTGCTGGAAAGCCTGATGTGGCAGCGCGGCTATCTGACGGCCGAGCAGATGCTGGGCGCCTTCCGCTTCCTGCGCTCGGACGAGCTGATCTGGTCGCGCATGGTGCGCATGCTATCTGATGGGCGAGCGCGATCCGATGACCGACATGGCCGCCTGGGCCACGGATTCGACCCGCATGCCCTGCCGCATGCAGGGCGAATACCTGCGCCGGTTCTATCTGGAAAACGCGCTGGCCACCGACCGGCTGACGGCAGAGGGCCGCCCGGTGGCGCTGCGCAACCTGCGCGCGCCGATCTTCGCCGTGGGCACCGAGGACGATTACGTCGCGCCCTGGCAATCGGTCTATCGGCTGCATTACCTCAGCGATGCCGAGCTGACCTTCGTGCTGGCGGGCGAAGGGCACAATACCGGCATCATCTTCGACCCCGCCCGGCCCGGCAGCCATTACCGCATCGCCAGCCGCGAGCGCGACGGCGCCTGCCTCTGCCCCGAGGACTGGGCGCGCGCTGCGGCGATGCGCCAGGGCTCGTGGTGGCCGGCCTGGAGCGACTGGCTGGCGCAGCATTCCAGCGCCGGGCGCGTGGCCCCGCCGGCCATGGGCGCGGCCGAGGCGGGCTATCCGCCGCTGGAAGAGGCGCCGGGCAGCTATGTCCGGCAGCGGTGACGCCGCCCTGCCCTGCGCCGGCGCGGCGCGGGGTCAAAGCAGCAGGGCGGCCTCCATCGCCATCATCCGCTCTTCGTTGGCGGGGATGACCATGCTGGTGAATTTGCCCAGCGGCGCCATGTGCCGCAGGATCGCCTCGCGCACCGGGGTGGCGTTCTCGCCGATGCCGCCGGTGAAGATCATCGCGTCGATCCCGCCCAGCGAGACCGCCATGGCCGCCGCCGCCTGCGCGCATTTCAGCGCGAAGAAATCCAGCGCGAAGCGCGATTGCGGCTTGCCGTCCTTCAGCAGCGCCGCGACGTCGTTCGACCGGCCCGACATGCCCAGCAGGCCCGAGCGGTTGTAGATCAGGTCCTCGATCTCTTCCGGCGCCATGCCGAAGCTGCGCTGCATGAGCAGGATGGCCCCGGGATCGACGGCGCCCGAGCGGGTGCCCATCGGGATGCCGTCCACCGCCGTCATGCCCATGGTGGTGTCGATGCTGCGCCCCTCGCGCATGGCGCAGAGGCTGGCGCCATTGCCCAGATGCGCCGCGACGACCCGGCCGCGATGCAGCCAGGGCAGGTTCTCGGCCAGCACATGCGCGATCCACTGATAGGAGAGGCCGTGAAAGCCATAGCGGCGGATGCCCTGCTCGAACATCGGCTCGGGCAGGGCGAAATGGGTGAACAGGGGATCGCGGCCGGCATGGAAGGCGGTGTCGAAGCAGGCCAGGTTCGGCACCCCCTCGCCGAACAGCCGGCGGGCGGCGGCGATGGCCGCCAGCCCGTGCGGCTGGTGCAGCGGCGCCAGCGGGACCAGTTCCTGCAGGTCCTGCAGCACCTGCGGCGTGACCGGGGTCGAACGGGTATAGGCCGTCCCCCCATGCACGATGCGATGCGCCACCGCCTCGATGCGCCAGCCCTCGTCATGCGCATCCAGGAAATCCAGCACCGCCTGCAGCGCGGCGGCATGGTCGCCGCCGGCGGCGAGGGGGATGCGGCGCTCCGGCTCGCCGGTCAGCGCCGCGGTCAGTTCGGCATCGGCGCCGATGCGGCTGACCGCGCCCCGCGCCATGAGCGACAGCCCGTCGCGGGCGAAGACGCGGAACTTCAGGCTGGACGAGCCGGCATTGAGGGTCAGGATCGCCGGGATCATTTCACCAGCCCCCGCCGGCGCGCATCCGCCATCAGCACGGCCAGCGCGGTGGAGAGCATGCGGGCGCGCACGGAATCGGCGCGGCTGGTCAGGACCACCGGCACCCGCGCGCCCAGCACGATCCCCGCAGCGTCGGCGCCGCCCATGAAGACCAGCTGCTTGGCCAGCATGTTGCCCGATTCGATATCGGGGACCAGCAGGATGTCGGCCTGCCCCGCCACCGGCGAGACGATGCCCTTTTCCCGGGCCGCCGCCGGGCTGATCGCATTGTCGAAGGCCAGCGGCCCGTCCAGTTCGGCATCCTCGATCTGGCCGCGATCGGCCATCTTGCACAGCGCCGCCGCGTCCAGCGTAGCCTGCATCTTGGGATTGACCGTCTCGACCGCGGCGAGGATCGCGACCTTGGGCCGGGCCGGGCCCCACAGCACGCGCCAAAGGACGATGGCATTGTGCAGGATGTCTGCCTTGACCATCAGGTCGGGCTCGATGTTGACCGCCGCGTCGGTGATGATGAAGGGGCGCGGATAATCCTCGGTCAGCATCAGGAAGGCATGGCTGATGCGCCGCTCGGTGCGCAGCCCGCATTGCGGATGGATCACCGCGCCCAGCAGCTCGTCGGAATGCAGCGAGCCCTTCACGATGGCGCCGACCTGGCCCGCCGCGGCCATCTGTGCGGCACGGGCGGCGGCGGCGTGGCTGTGTTCGGTATCGACGATCTCATAGGCGTCGGGGGCCTGGCCGGCCTCGATCAGCGCGGCGGCAATGCGGGCGGCGGGGCCGATCAGCACCGGCTCGATCAGCCCGGCGGCCACCGCATCGCCCACCGCCTCGAAGACGGAATGCTGCACCGGATGGACCACGGCGGTGCGCAGGGGCGGCAGTCCGGCACAGCGGTCGATGATGGCTTGATAGGCGTCGGTCATGGCTGTCCTTCCGTGCTGGCGCACTCCGCTGGCGCTTCAGTCTGCCCCCGGATCGCGTTCCGGGACAAGCCATGGAAAGACCGATATGTCTGTGTCTGGCAAGCAAAAAACGCCGTTCGCCTGCGTCTTTGCAGTGCGGCGACTGGCCGCGGGCGCGCTCGGGCGGTCCCGAGGGGGCGCGCCATCCCGGCCCGCGGGTCCGATCACCGGCCGCAGCGAGCCTCGGGCAGGGCCGGATCGGCCCCGGATCGCCGCAAGGGTCCGGCAGGTCGGGCGGCATGATGTCCGGCAACGCAAGCCCGGGATGGCCTCCGAACCCGGCGCGGGGCGCCGGGCGTCGCGCCGGCCACAGGGGCGGACACCGTCCCTGACCGGTCCGGGTCCGGGACGGCAAGACGGCCCGCCCCGAAGGGCGGGCCGGCGTTTCAGTGCGACGAGGCCTCTGCCGCGCCGATCCCGGTTTCCGAGCGCACCTGCTGGGCCAGGAAGCCCGCCCGGTCGATCCGCGCCCGCGTGCCGTTGTCCATCTTGGACACCAGCCAGATGCCCAGGAAGGCCAGCGTCATCGAGAACAGCGCCGGAGAGGTGTAGGGGAAGGGCGCCGAACCGGCCGGGTTGCCCAGCGTCGCCTCCCAGACCGAGGGCGACAGAACCGTCAGCACCACCGAGGAGATCAGCCCCAGGAAGCCGCCGACCACCGCGCCGCGGGTCGTGCAATCCTTCCACAGCACCGACATGAACAGCACCGGGAAGTTGGCCGATGCGGCCACCGCGAAGGCCAGCGACACCATGAAGGCGATGTTCTGGTTCTTGAAGGCGATGCCCAGCACGACCGCGACCAGGCCCAGCACCAGCGTGGTGATGCGCGAGACGCGCAGCTCGCTGCCCGGCGCGGGATTGCCGTTCTTGATCACGGTCGCATAGAGGTCGTGGCTGACCGCCGAGGCGCCGGAAAGCGTCAGGCCGGCGACCACCGCCAGGATGGTGGCGAAGGCCACGGCCGAGATGAAGCCCAGGAAGACGTTGCCGCCCACCGCCTGCGCCAGATGCACCGCCGCCATGTTCGAGCCGCCGACCAGTGCGCCGGAGCCGTCCAGGAATTCTGGATTGGTCAGCACGAAGGTGATGGCGCCGAAGCCGATGATGAAGGTCAAGAGGTAGAAATAGCCGATCCAGCCGGTCGCCCACATCACCGACTTGCGCGCTTCCTTGGCGCTGGGAACGGTGAAGAAGCGCATCAGGATATGCGGCAGGCCGGCGGTGCCGAACATCAGCGCCATGCCGAAGCTGATGGCCGAGATTGGATCCTTGATGAAGGTGCCCGGACCCATGATCGACTGGCCGGCCGTTGCCGCATCCTCGGCGCTGGCGCCGCCGCTGGCGGCAAGCTCGGCCTTGACGCGCACGGCGTCGGCGAACATCGCCTCGGGGCTGAAGCCGTAATGCCACATGACCATGAAGGACATGAAGGACGCGCCGCCCAGCAGCAGGCAGGCCTTGATGATCTGCACCCAGGTCGTCGCGGTCATGCCGCCGAACAGCACATAGATCATCATCAGCGCGCCGACGATCACCACCGCGATCCAGTAGTCCAGCCCGAACAGCAGCTGGATCAGCGAACCCGCGCCCACCATCTGCGCGATCAGGTAGAAGGCCACCACGACCAGCGTGCCCGAGGCGGCGAAGATGCGCACCGGGGTCTGGGCAAAGCGGAAGGCCGCCACGTCGGCAAAGGTGAAGCGGCCCAGGTTGCGCAGCCGCTCGGCCATCAGGAAGGTCAGGATCGGCCAGCCGACCAGGAAGCCGATCGAATAGATCAGCCCGTCATAGCCCGAGATCATCACCGCGGCCGAGATCCCCAGGAAGGATGCCGCCGACATGTAGTCCCCGGCGATGGCGAGCCCGTTCTGGAAGCCGGTGATACCGCCGCCGGCGGTATAGAAATCCGCCGCCGACTTGGTCTTAGACGCCGCCCATTTGGTGATGTAGAGCGTGCCCAGCACGAAGACCGCGAACATGACGATGGCGGTCCAGTTCGTCGCCTGCTTCTCGGCGCCCTGGATCACGTCGGCGGCCATGGCCGCGCCGGGCGCGGCCAGAAGCGCGGCCGCCAGGCCGCAGCGCAGGATATTGCGATTCATTTCAGCGCCTCCTGCCGGACCTTCTCGCTGAGCTCGTCGAACTCGCTGTTGGCGCGGCGCACATAGATGCCGGTGATGATGATGGTGAAGACGATCACGCCGAAGCCCAGGGGAATGCCCCAGGTCATGACGCCGTCGCCGATCCGCGCGGCGAGCAGTTCCTTGTCGAAGGCAATCAGCAGGATATAGCCGTAATAGACAACGAGCATCGCGATCGTCAGAATCCAGCCGTAGCGGGATCGCTTCGCTTTCAGCAATTGATAATTCGGATCTGCGGCGATCCGTTCGACCAGGTCTTCTTGCATCGGGGTCGTGCTCCTCCACTGCCACGATCTGGGCTTTCTCGGCCGCGCCGGCGGAATTGCCGGCGAGACGAATTTTCGGTAGCCGGCCGACTGCGGACCTCTCGGGCCAAGCCGGGGCCGGTCGCGGGCGACGCTGGCGCCCGCGCTAGCCGGTATTGCCTGCAGGCGCTTCCGGCGCCCGCCCCTTTTCCTCAGTGCCGGTTCATTCTGTTTTCGATGAGTTCGTCGACGACGGCGGGGTCTGCGAGGGTGGAGATGTCGCCGAGGGCGGCGAAATCGTCCTCGGCGATCTTGCGCAGGATGCGGCGCATGATCTTGCCCGAACGCGTCTTCGGAAGACCCGGCGCCCATTGGATCAGGTCCGGCTTGGCGATCGGCCCGATCTCGGTGCGCACCCATTTCTCCAGGTCGGCGCGCAGCTCGTCGCTGGGCTCCACCCCGTTCATCAGCGTCACATAGGCATAGATGCCCTGGCCCTTCAGCGGATGCGGATAGCCCACAACCGCCGCCTCGGCCACCTTCTCATGCGCCACCAGCGCCGATTCCACCTCGGCCGTCCCCATCCGGTGGCCCGAGACGTTGATCACGTCGTCCACCCGCCCGGTGATCCAGTAATAGCCGTCCTCGTCCCGCCGGCAGCCGTCGCCGGTGAAGTAATAGCCCGGATATTGCTGGAAATAGGTCTCCATGAAACGCTGGTGGTCGCCCCAGACCGTGCGCATCTGACCCGGCCAGCTGTCGGCGATGCACAGCACCCCCTCGGCCGGGTCGCCCTCCTGCACCGCCCCGCTCGCGGCATCCAGAACCACCGGCCGGACCCCGAAGAAGGGCAGCGTCGCCGAACCCGGCTTGGTCTCGATGGCGCCCGGCAGCGAGGTGATCATGTGGCCCCCCGTCTCGGTCTGCCACCAGGTGTCCACGATCGGGCAGCGCCCCTTGCCGACATGCCGGTCGTACCAGACCCAGGCCTCGGGGTTGATCGGCTCNCCCACCGTGCCCAGCACCCGCAGGCTGGACAGGTCGTATTTCTCGACCCATTCCGGCCCCTGCCCCATCAGCGCCCGGATCGCGGTCGGCGCGGTGTAGAACTGGTTGACCTTGTGCTTCTCGCAGACCGCCCAGAAGCGGCCAGCATCGGGCCAGGTCGGCACCCCCTCGAACATCAGCGTCGTGGCACCGTTGGCCAGCG
>NZ_AZVA01000015.1:0-94647 GCF_000513975.1 Paracoccus sp. J55 | reverse complement strand
GCGGCGAAGCCGTCGCCCCGGCCATCCGCCTGGTCCTGATCTTGCTCCTGATCCTGATCTTGCTCCTGATCCTGGTCCGGCTGCTCCTGATCCGCCTGGTCCTGGCCGGATTGCGCGCCCGATTGCGGCCCCGATTGCGGCCCCGATTGCGTCCGGGCCCGATCCTCCGGCCCGCCCTCCTGCCGGTCCTCCTGCCGGCCCTCCGGCCGGCGCCTGCTGCCGGAGGTCTCCGTCTCACGCGCCATGTGATGCCTCCATCTGATGCCCCTCCATGCTGTGGGGCCGATGAACCGGCAGGGGGCGCAAATGTTCCCGCCCCGGCCCAGGCCGCCGCGGCGACGGCAGGGGCCGGAAGGCATGGAAAGGAACGGGGACCGCCGGGGCCACCCCCCCCGCAAGCCTCCGCAAGCCGCCGCAAGCCCTTGGAACGCAAGGCCCCCGGAACGCCAGGCCCCCGGCGGCGCCCCGCCCGCATCGCCCGAATGTGAGCGGGAGGGCGCGTCCCGTTCTGCAACACTGCCGGAATATGCAGGTTGCAGAGGGTCGCCAAGCGGCGACGATCGATTAAGATATGTCAACTCGCCTGGAAGATGGAGACCCCGATGGCCAACGCTGAAGGCGGCCCCGCCGTCGATCCCGAGCCGGACCCCGAACTGGACAGGGCCCTGGCCGACCTGCTGGCGCAGACCGAGAAGGAGCCGGTCTCGCCGCGGCTGCGCGAACTGGCCAGGCGGCTCGAGACGGCGCTCGAGGACGCCCGCCACCGCCGCGCCGGCCCCGGCAAGGGCCCTGGCAATGGCCCCGGCAAGGCCCCCGGCGATGGCGGCGGTCCCGGCAAGGGCGGCGGCGCCCGCTAGCCCCGGCCGCTTTCCGCCCGGCCGCGCTTTCGCGCGGAACCATCCCCCCGTCCCGGCATTGACTCGGCGTCGCCACCTCGAGGATCGCGAAGGACCGTCATGTCGGACGACATACTCGGACATATCCCAGCCCTCCGGGCCTATTCGCGCGCCCTGTGCAGGTCGGTCCCCGATGCCGAGGACCTGGTCCAGGAGACCCTGCTGCGCGCCATCGAGAACGCCCATCGCTACCGGCCCGGCACCAACATGCGCGCCTGGCTGTTCACCATCATGCGCAACCGCTTCCTGACCAATTGCCAGAAGGCCGCGCGCGAGCGCACCGGGGCGGCGGATTGCGCCTCGCTGCTGGCGCAGGTCAGGCCCGGGCAGGAATGGCACCTGCAGGCGACCGAGCTGCAGGCGGCGCTGCGCGAGATGCCGCGGCATTACCGCGAGGCGATCATCCTGGTCGGCGCGCTCGGCGAGACCTATCTCGACGCCGCCCGCATCCTCGACTGCGACATCGGCACCATCAAGAGCCGGGTGAACCGGGCGCGTTCGATGCTGCGCCGGGTGCTGGAGCCGGCGCTCTGACCCCGGCCCGGGTCCCGGGCGCCTGCCCCGGGGCCATGGTCATGGCCAGGGCCGGGCGGCTCGCCGGAAGGACGGGCGGGGAACCGGCGCGGGAACATATGCGGGGAAGACGAGCCTGGGACATTTGGGGCCGGGAACATTGGGGGCCTGGAACATTTGCCCGGCCGGGCGGTTTCCCGCCTTCCCGGAGGCAGCCGGCACGCCCTGCGGAAGTTCCCCTCGCGCGCCGCCGGTCCGCGGCCCGGGGGCAGGCGCGCCGCGCCGGGCGGTTCCGCCGGCCGCGCGCGCGCCCCTCGGGGCCGCGGCGGGCGCTGGCCCTGCCGGGGTCGGGGCGCGGCCGCCACGCCGCCGCCCGGCCGCATCCGGAGGACCCGGAGCGGCGGGCCGGCAGGCCGGCGGCGGCCGCGGCCCGATTGAGGCGCCCCGAACGAGGCGGCCAGAACGAGGCCGGCCAGAATGAGGTGGAGCGTTCGAGAGGGCCGATCGAGGCGCGGCCGAGCAGGGCGGGGCGAATGATGCCGGCCGACGGGTCCGGCCGTGCGTTCGGCCTTGCGCGTTCGGCCCTGTGCGTTCGGCCTTGCGCGTTCGGCCTCGTGCGTTCGGCCTCGTGCGTTCGGCCTTGTGGCCCCGCCTTGCCGGAGGGCCGCCGGCGCGCCCCGCCCTCCTGCGCTTGCGGCCTTCCGCTTCCCCCGCCGCCTTTGCCTCCGCGCCGGTGCCGCCGCCCTCCGGCTCGGGCTTGCCGGCCCAAGGGGGCGTCGCGCCGCGGCCGAGCCTGGAGGCCCTCAGCTCCCGCTTCAGGACCGGGCCTGGGCCACTCCCCTCCGGTCCTGGCCGCCCTCCTGCCCGGGATGTTCCCCCGGAGGGGGACGCCTCATGCCGCGGCCATCCTGCGCACCCCGCCTGCGGCGGGCATGCGTTTCCGGGCACCGATGCCTGCCTTGCCGCCCCGCCGGAGGCCGCGCCGGCCGCCGCAGAACCGGGCGGCCGGAGGCCCGCCTCAGGCCGGCTCGACCGCGTCGCGGTTGGCCTCGCTCTCGGCGATCTCGGTCAGCAGTTCGTCGGTCTGCGATTCCTCCTCCAGCGTCTGCTCCAGAAGCGCCGCCGCCTCCTTCAGCCCCAGCTGCCGCGCCCATTGCCGCAGCGTGCCGTAGCGGGCGATCTCGTAATGCTCCACCGCCTGGGCGGCGGCGATCAGCCCGGCATCCAGCGCCGGGGCGCCCTTGAAGGCCGCCAGGACCTCCTCGCCCTCCTCGATGATGCCGTCGATGGCCGGGCAGGTCTTGCCCCGCGCCGGCTTGCCCAGAAGCTCGAACACCTGCTGCAGCCGCTCCACATGCGTCTCGCTCTGCTCGCGGTGCTGCTCGAAGGCCTCGCGCAGCCGCTCGGACTGCGCCCCGCGCGCCATCTTCGGCAGCGCCTTCACGATCTGCCGCTCGGCATAATAGATGTCCTTCAGCGTGTCGTGGAAAAGATCGTCGAGGACCTTGTCGGGCATCGGATGTCTCCTTCCTGAAAAAAAAAACAGCCCCGGAACCCGGAGCCGAGACGCAATCAACAAAACCAAGGCAAAGATGTTCCACGGAACAATCAGAAGAGAAAAAGGTTCAGGCCCGCGGCTGGGGTGCGGGCGCGGCCGGGGCGGGGCGGGCCTGCTCGCCCCGCGCCAGGTCGAAGCGCGCCTGCGCGGCCTGTATCGTGCCGATATTCGCCAGCGCCCATTGCGCCAAGGCGCAGACCGGCTCGCGCAGCGACCGGCCCAGTTCGGTCAGTTCGTAATCCACGCGCGGCGGGATGCTGGGCGTCACCGTGCGCGACACCAGCCCGTCACGCTCCAGCCCGCGCAGCGTCAGCGTCAGCATGCGCTGCGAAATGCTGGGAATCTCGCGCCGCAGCTCGTTGAAGCGCCTCGGCCCCTCGGCCAGGACCGAGACGATCAGCAGGCTCCACTTGTCTCCGATCCGCTGCAGGACGGCGGTAAAGGCCCTGCAACCGAAACTGTCGGGGTCGTGCATGGGAAGATCCTCCGGTTACCTTTGTGTGACCATGGCACAGCCGTGTAAGCGCGGCACAGGATTGTGCCTTCTTGCGGCCGGCCGCATGCCGGTTACATGGGAAGCCGCAGTATATATTCCATACCTAGGAGGCAATAGTGACCATCCTGCATATCGACAGCAGCATCACCGGCGAAAACAGCGTCAGCCGCGCGGTCAGCCGGGCCATCGTGGACAAGCTGGCCGCCGGGCGGCCGGATGCCCGCGTCGTGCACCGCGATCTTGCCCGCCATCCGCTGCCGCATCTGACGCTGGACGCCCTGGCCGACGCATCCGTGCTCGAGGAGTTCCTGGAGGCCGAGACGGTGGTGATCGGCGCGCCGATGTACAATTTCACCCTGCCCAGCCAGCTGAAGGCCTGGATCGACCGCGTCGTGGTTTCCGGCCGGACCTTCCGCTATACCGAGGCCGGGCCGGAGGGGCTGGCCAAGGGCAAGCGCGTGATCGTCGCCCTGGCGCGCGGCGGCTTCTACAGCGAGCATCCGGCCGCGGCGCTGGAGCATCTGGAGACCTATCTGCGTTCGGTATTCGGCTTCATCGGCATCGCGCCGGAATTCGTCATGGCCGACGGGGTGAATCTGGGTCCCGAGCAGCGGCAGGCCGCCATCGAGCAGGCCCTGGGCCAGACCCTGGAACTGGCAGCCTGATCGCGGTGCGGCCCGGCAGATGCCGGGCCCGTCCCGGCGGCGGGGAGGGATGCCGGCCCAGCCTTGCCGCATGACGCGAGGGCCCGCCCCCCGCCGCGGGTCAGCCGCGGATGCCGGTGGCGAACATCGGCCCGCCGCGCCAGCGCGGGAAGCCGTAGCCGTGGATCTCGACCAGGTCGATATCGGCAGGCGCCTGCGCGATGCCCTCCTCCAGGATCGCCTGCCCCTCGGCGGCCAGTTCGGCGACAAGGGCCTGGGCGATCTCGTCGCGGCTCATCGCCGGGCCGGGCCGGATTTGGCCCGCCAGCAGTTCGGCCACCGCCGGGGAAGGCTGCGGCCTGCGCTCGCCCGGGGCATAGTCATACCAGCCGCCGCCGGTCTTTTGCCCCTTGCGGCCGGCGCGGACCAGGATGTCGCCCAGCGTCTCGGGCACCTCCTGCCCCGCCGCCCGGGCGCCCTCGCGCTGCAGGAAGGCGATGTCGAGCCCGCCCAGATCCTGCGCCTCGAACGGGCCCATGGCAAAGCCATAGCCGCGCATGCCGGCGTCGATTTCGGCAATCGGCACGCCCTTGCGGACCAGCGCCTCGGCCGCGGCGCGATAGCGTTTCAGGATGCGGTTGCCGATGAAGCCCTCGCAGATGCCGGCGCGGACCGGGATCTTCTTCAGCAGCCGCGCCAGCGCGAAGCCGGTGGCCAGGGTGCGGTCCGAGGTTTCCGGCGCGGGCACGATCTCCAGGAGCTTCATCACATTGGCCGGGCTGAAGAAATGCAGGCCGATGAAACGCTCGGGGTTGGGCAGCCCCTCGGCGATGGCGCGCGGATCGAGATAGGAGGTATTGGTCGCCAGCACCGCATCCGGCCGGCAGACCCGGGCGAGTTGCTCGAACACGGCGCGCTTGACGCCGATTTCCTCGAACACCGCCTCGATGACCAGATCGGCATCGGCGAGGCTGGCGTAATCCGTCGTCCCGGTGACGCCGGCCGCCAGGGCCTCGGCCTGCGCCTCGGTCAGCTTGCCGCGCTTGACGCCGCCCGCGAAGATGCCGCGCAGATTGGCAAGGCCGCGCGCCACCGCCTCGTCGTCGCGCTCGACCAGGGTGACGGGCAGGCCCGCCTCGCGCAGGGCGGCGACGATCCCCGCGCCCATGGTGCCGCCGCCGATGACCGCCGCGCGGCGCAGGGGCAAGGGGTCCACCTCGCGCAGGGCGGCCGGGCGCAGCGCGGCGCGCTCGGCGAAGAAGACATGGCGCAGCGCCGCCGCCTGATCCGAGCCGCGCAGTTCCAGGAAGGTCTGGCGCTCGAAGGCCATGGCCTCGGCGAAGGGCGCCTCGACGGCCTTGCGCAGGCAGGCCAGCGCCCGCAGCGGCGCGGCAGCGCCCTTGGCGGCTTTGGCCACGGCCTTCTCCTGCTCGGCCCAGAAACCGGCATCGGGCGCGGCGACGGGACGGGCCGAGACCGGCGCGGGCAAGGGCCGGGCCAGCGCCTGCCGGGCGAAGGCTGTGGCGCCTTCCAGCAGGTCGCCCTCGATCACCGCATCGACCAGCCCGGCGGCGAGGGCCTTCGGCGCGCGCATCGGCCGGCCCGAAGTGACCAGCTCCACCGCCAGCGCGGCCCCGGCAAGGCGCGGGGTGCGCACCGTGCCCGAGGCGCCGGGAACGATGCCCAGGCTCACCTCGGGCAGGCCGACCGAGGCGTCGGGGGCGGCCACCCGGAAGCGGCAGCCCATCGCCACCTCGAACCCGCCGCCCAGGGCCGAGCCGTGGATGGCCGCGACCCAAGGCTTTTGCGCAGCCTCGATCCGGTCCACCAGATCGGGCAGGTGCGGCGGCTGCGGCGGCTTGCCGAATTCGGTCACATCGGCCCCGGCGATGAAGGTGCGACCGGCGCAGATTAGCACCACCGCCGCGACCTGTGGGTCCGCGTCCAGCATGTCCACGGCATCCCACAGCCCCTGCCGGAGCGCCTGGCTCAGCGCGTTGACCGGCGGGTTGTCCACGGTGACGATGGCGATTTCCCCTTGGCGGGCGATGGTGACGGTCATTTCCTCAGATCCCCAGATAGGCTTCGCGGATGCGCGGATCGGCGATCAGTTCCGCCGCCGGTCCCTGCATTGTGATGCGGCCGGTTTCCATGACATAGCCCCGGTCGGCAATCTTCAAGGCGCCGAAGGCGTTCTGCTCGACCAGCAGCACGGTGACGCCAAGCGCCTTGAGCCCGCTGACCACGTCGAAGATCTGCTGGACGATGATCGGCGCCAGGCCCATCGAGGGCTCGTCCAGAAGCAGGCAGGACGGCCGGCCCATCAGCGCCCGCGCCATGGCCAGCATCTGCTGCTGGCCGCCCGACAGCCCGCCGGCCGCCAGGTTGCGCTTTTCGCGCAGGATCGGGAACATCTGGAACGCGTCCTGCATGTCCTTTTCCACCCGGTCGTCGCTGTAGAGGAAGGCGCCGAGGCGCAGGTTCTCCTCGACCGTGAGGTTGGTGAAGATCTGCCGGCCCTCGGGCGATTGCGTCAGCCCGCGCGCCGGGCGGCGATGCGCCGGCACCCCGGCCAGCGGCTCGCCCCGGAAGGTGATCTGCCCGGCCGAGACCGGCTGCACGCCCGAGAGGCAGCGCAGCAGCGTGGTCTTGCCCGCGCCGTTGGCGCCGACCACGGTGACGATCTCGCCGGAATCGACATGCAGGTCGATGCCGTGCAAGACCTCGATGCGCCCATAGCGCGAGCGCAAGCCCTCAACCGTCAGCATCGGCACCCTCCTCGGTTCCCAGATAGGCGGCGATCACCGCCGGGTTGCGGCTGACCTCGGCCGGCGCGCCCTCGGCGATCTTCTCGCCATGGTCCAGCACCACGATATGGCTGGAAATGCGCATGACCATCTTCATGTCATGCTCGACCAGCAGGATGGCGGTGCCGGATGCCGCGACCTCGGCGATCAGGTGGTCGATCTCCTCGGTCTCGACGGCGTTGCAGCCGGCCGCCGGTTCGTCAAGCAGCAGCACCTTGGGCTTCATCGCCAGCGCGCGGGCGATCTCCAGCCGCTTGAGCGAGCCATAGGACAGGTTCCCCGCCTCGCGATCCGCCGCCCGCTCCAGCCCGACCCGGGCCAGCAGTTCGCGCGCCCCCGCCTCGGCCGCCCGCGCCCGGCGGCGCGAGGCGGGCAGGTGCAGCAGGTCGGCCAGCACCGCCCCCCGCTCCTGCAGGTGAAAGCCCGAGATGGCGTTTTCCAGCACCGTCATGTTCTGGAAGATCTGCAGGTTCTGGAAGGTGCGCGACATGCCGCGGCTGGCCAGCCGGAACGGCGCCATGCCGGTCACGTCCTCGCCTTCCAGCACCACCCGGCCCGAGCCGGGCTGATAGACGCCCGAGATCATGTTGAACAGCGTGGTCTTGCCGGCGCCGTTCGGGCCGATGACCGAGACGATCTCGCCCGGCTCGACCTTGAAGCTGACATCGTTCACGGCCTTGATGCCGCCGAAGCTGATACCCAGACCTTCGACCGAAAGCAGCGTCATTCGTCCCTCCCCCTCAGCTTGCGCAGGACCGAGGGCAAAAGCCCCTCGCGCAGGAAGATCATCACCAGCATCATCACCAGGCCCAGCACCAGCTGCTCGTATTCGGCAAAGACGGTCAGCGCCTGCGGCAGCAGCGTCAGGATGCCGGCGCCGAAGATCGCGCCCAGCACCGAACCGGCGCCGCCCAGCACGGCCATGGTCACCATCTCGATCGAATGCATGAAGCCGGCGACGTCGGGGGTGATGAACTTGTTCTGCAACGCCACCAGCGAACCCGCGACCGAGGCATAGACGGCCGAGATGACGAAGGCCTGCAGCTTGACCCGCGCCACGTCGATGCCGACGGTGCCGGCGGCGATCTCGGATCCGTGCAGCGCGCGCAGCGCCCGGCCGCTGGGGCTTTGATGCAGGTTCAGCGCCAGCCAGGCGCCGGCCAGCAGCACGAGCCCGCAGAAGAAATACCAGAACTGGCCGTTGGTCAGGTCCAGCCCCCAGTCTTTCAGCAGCCCGCGCAGGCCAAGCTCGGGCACGGCAATGCCGTCGGGGCCGCCGGTCAGCTGGCGCTCGTTGTTCAGCACCATCGAGACGAGGATGCCGAAGCCCAGCGTGGCCACGGCGAGGTAATAGCCCTTGAGCCGCAGGATGGGCCGGCCGACCAGATAGGCCAGCACGCCCGAGATCGCCGCGCCCAGCACCACGGCCAGCGACGGATGCAGGCCCAGATGCGTCGGCGCCAGCGCGCAGGCATAGCCGCCGATGCCGGCGAAACCGGCATGGCCCAGGCTGATCTGCCCGGCATAACCGGTCAGGATCACGATGCCGGTCACGGCCAGCCCGTTGACGAAGATCAGCGCGCCGACCCGGTAATAATAGCCCGAGGGAAAGAAGAAGGGCGTCACCGCGATCAGCGCGGTCAGCACCAGCAAAGTGGCGGATTTGGCGGTCAGTCTCGGCATCACACCCGCTCCGTCGATTTGCGGCCGAACAGGCCCTGCGGCATGAAGAACAGCACCAGCAGGATCACCACGAAGGCCGCGGCCTCCTTGTAGGTCGAGGAGAGGTAGCCCGCGGTCAGCGCCTCGATCAGCCCGATCAGGAAACCGCCGGCCAGCGCGCCCTTGGGATTGCCCATGCCGCCCAGCATGGCGCCGGCAAAGCCCTTCAGCGCAAAGCCGATGCCGACGTTATAGGCGGTCAGCGTGATCGGCGTCGCCAGCACCCCGGCCAGCGCGCCGATCCCGGCCGAAAGCGCGAAGGACAGCGTCATGACGAAATTGGTGTTGATGCCGACCAGTTGCGCCGCCAACCGGTTGTTCGAGGTCGCCAGCACCGCCCGGCCCAGAAGCGTGCGGGTGAAGAACAGCCACAGCCCGGCAAAGACCACCAGCGCGCCGCCGATCACCCACAGGCTTTGCGGCTGGATCGTCGCGCCGCCGATGCGCAGCGGCGTGTCGCCCGAAAAGGCCGGGAAGCTGTGGATCTGCTTGTCGAACACCAGCTGCGCCGCGCCCTGCAGAAAGACCGAGGCGCCGATGGTGATGATGATCAGCGACACGACCGGCGCGCCGCGCGCCGGCTCGATGGCCAGCTTGTTGATGGCCACCCCCAGCGCCGCGGTGGCGACGATGGCGATCAGCGCCGCCAGCGGCAGCGGCAGGCCGGCGGCATGGGCGAACCATGTGATCATGCCGCCCAGCATGACGAACTCGCCCTGGGCGAAGTTCACCACGTCCGAGGCGTTGTAGATGATCGTGAAACCAAGGGCGACCAGCGCATAGACCGCGCCCACCGTCAGCCCTGAAAACAGGAATTGCAGAAGTTCAGACATGCCGAGGCTCTCTGGCTGGGCTCTCCCGAGCGGGCGGAAGCGGTCCCCCTGCGGGGACCGCGCGGGTTCATTCGACGATGGACCAGCTGCCGTCCTTGACCTCCAGCATGCGGAAGGCCGACAGGTCCAGCCCCAGATGGTCCTCGGGGGTCATGGTGTAGATGCCGGTCGTGCCCGCCAGCCCCGAGGTCTGTTCCAGCGCGTCGCGGATCGCCTCGGGCTCGGCCGAGCCGGCGCGCGTCACCGCATCGACCAGCAGCGCGAAACCGTCATGGGCATAGCCGCCGAAGGTGCCGACCGGCTCCTTGAACTTGCCCTCATAGGCGGCCTTGTAGGCCGTCACCACCGGCTTTTGCGGATCGTCCTCGGCCAGCAGGTCCGCGACCAGCAGCGCGGTGCCGGGCAGGCGCACGCCCTCGGCGGCCTCCTTGCCGGCCAGCTCGATGAACCCGTCCGAGGCGACGCCATGGGACTGGTAAAGCGGCAGCTCGATGCCCAGCTGGCGATAGTTGCGGGTCACGATGGACGGGCCCTGGCCGAAGCCCGGGTTCAGCACCGCCTGCACGCCCGCCGTGTTGCGGATCTTGGTCAGCTGCGCCGTCATGTCGGCGTCCTTGGGGTCGTAGGTCTCGTCCGCGGCGATCTCGATGCCGTATTCGCCGACCACGTCCTTGCACTGCGCCTGCATCGAGGCGCCGAAGCCGTCGGTGCCCGAGATCATGCCGATCTTCTGGATGCCGCTCTTCTGCATGTCCTCGAAGATCTTCTGGCAGGCCATGCGGTCGGTATGCGGGGTCTTGAAGGTAAAGGGCTTGACCGGCTGGACGATGTCGATGGCGCCGGCCAGCGAGATGAAGGGGATCTCGGCGTCCTCGGCCACCGACAGGATCGACATCGAGGTGCCGGTGGTGGTGCCGCCGATGATGGCCTGCACCTCGTCATCCTCGATCAGGCGGGTGGCGAAGGTGCGCGCCTTGTTGGCGTCGCCGCCGTCGTCGTAAAGCACCAGCGCGATCTTTTCGCCGTTGATGCCGCCCTTGGCGTTCAGCTCTTCGACCAGCATCTGCAGGGTCTTGGCCTCGGGATCGCCCAGGAAGGCGGCCGGGCCGGTGGCCGAGACCGAGGCGCCGATCCTGATCTCGGCGCTGGCGGCAGAGGCCAGACCAAGCGCGATCAGCGCCGCCGGAACGGTCGTCATCAGGATGTTCTTCATGGTTTGTTTCCTCCCAGAAACGAGTTGACTTGGTCAGGCCGCCGCCGGCCGCCGCCACATGGCGCGTCGGAACCGGCTGGCGACGAAGGCGGTGTCGGTCAGGCTGGCATTGCCCGCCGGGTTGGCCCCGGTCACGTGGAAATCGCTGAAGGCCGCCGACTGGTTGACATAGATGTTGCCGGTCAGGTTGACCGACAGGTTGACGCCGGCCGCGGCAAAGGCCTGCGCGGCGCGGGCGATGCGCGCCTCGTCCCGGTCATAAAGCGCGGCGGTGATCGCCCCCTGGCGGCGGGCCAGATCGGCGGCGCGGGCAATGGCGGTATCGGCATCCTTCACCGCGACGACGAAGGCGATGGGGCCGAAGCATTCCCGCTCGCAGGCCGGATCGCCGTCCCGCAGCGCCAGCAGCAGCGGCGTGGCGGTGCGCCCCTGCCCCAGCGGCGCCGAATCGCGCAGCACCCGGCCAAGCCCTCGCGCCTGCTGCACGCGCTCCAGCGTCGCGGGGTTGGCGATGGCGCCGCAGATGCCCGCGGCGCGGGCCGGATCGGCCAGCAACGCGTCGATGGCCGCGGCGAGCGCCAGCCCCACCTCATCGCAGCTCTTGTGGCCCTGGTCGGTGTCGATGCCGCCCTCGGGGACATAGATGTTCTGCGGCGCGGTGCACATCTGCCCGGAATAGAGCGCCAGCGAAAAGGCCAGGTTGGCGCACATGCCGGCGAAATCGTCGGTGGCGGCGATGGTGACGGTGTTCACGCCGGCCTCTTCGGTGAACAGCTGCGCCTGCGTCGCGTGGCCGCGCAGCCAGTCGCCGAAGGCGCCCGAGCCGGTATAGTCGATCAGCCGCACCGCCGGGTGGGTGGCCAGGTCCTGCGTGATTTCCGCGCCGCGCTCGTCCACGGCCAGCAGCACCGAATCGGCCGGCAGCCCGGCCTCGGCCAGCACCTCGCGCAGCACGCGGACGGTCAGCGCCAGCGGCAGGATGGCGGCGGGATGCGGCTTGACGATCACCGGGTTGCCGGTGGCAAGGCTGGCGAAGATCCCGGAGTAAGAGTTCCAGGTCGGGAAGGTGTTGCAGCCGATGGCCAGCGACAGGCCGGCCGGCACGATGGTCCAGTGCTTTTCCAGCACGATCGGCGCCACCTTGCCCTGCGGCTTTTCCCAGCGTGCCTGCGGGGCGAATCGGGTCATCTCGTCCCAGGCCATGGCCACGGCCTCGAGCCCGCGGTCCTGCGCATGCGGCCCGCCCGCCTGGAAGGCCATGGCGAAGGCCTGCCCCGTGGTGTGCATGGTGGCATGGCCCATCAGGAAGCTGATGCGGTTGAGCCGGACCAGCGATTCCAGGCAGACACCCACCCGCGCCTCGGCGCCGGCCGCCGCCAGCCCGGGCGCCGCCGCCTGCGCGGCCGCGATCAGCGTCGGGGCATCGGCGGCCGGATAGGTGATCCCCAAGGCGCCGCCAAAAGGAGAGACCTCGCCGCCCAGCTGCCGCTGATTCGGGTGGCCGGGCAGCTCGAAAGCGGCATTGCGCAACGCCTCGAACCCGGCCTGACCGTCCTCGCGGGCGGTTTCGCCATAGAGCTTGCCGCTTGGAATCTCGGGAAACGGGGTCCAGAAGGCACGACGATGCAGCGCCTCCAGCGCAGCGTCCAGCATCGGCCGATGGCGGTCGAAAAATTCTGTCACGGCTCCCCCCACACTTGACCAGATTATCATTGACCGGCCGGTCGGTTTATGCAACAAAAATTTTCAGGGAGCCCCCGAAAGCCGGGGCAAGGGAGTTTTACCGATGACGGAAACCGTCCTGGCGGCCTTGGCCGATGGCGTGCTGACACTGACGCTCAATCGGCCCGACAAGCTGAATTCCTTCAACGAAGAGATGCATCTGGCGCTGCGGGCCGGGATCCAGCGCGCCCATGACGATGCCGCGGTGCGCGCGGTCCTGCTGACCGGCGCCGGGCGCGGCTTTTGCGCCGGGCAGGATCTGGGCGACCGCGACCCGCGCAAGGGCGGCCCCGCCCCCGATCTGGGCCAGACGCTCGAAACCTTCTACAACCCGACGCTGCGGCTGATCCGGGCGCTGGAAAAGCCGGTGGTCTGTGCGGTCAACGGCGTGGCGGCCGGGGCGGGGGCCAATGTCGCCTTCGCCTGCGATATCGTGCTGGCAGCGAAATCGGCGAAGTTCATCCAGGCCTTCTCGAAGATCGGGCTGGTCCCCGATGCCGGCGGCACCTTCAGCCTGACCCGTATCCTGGGCGAGCCGCGCGCCAAGGCGCTGGCGCTGACGGCCGAACCGCTGCCGGCGGAACTGGCCGCCGCCTGGGGCCTGATCTGGAAGGCGGTCCCGGACGAGGCGCTGATGGACGAGGCGGTGGCGCTGGCCGTGTCCCTTGCCGCGGGTCCGACGCTGGGCCTGGGCCTGACCAAGCGGCTGATCCAGGCGGCCGCCACCAACAGCCTTGACCAGCAGCTGGACATGGAGCGCGACTGCCAGCGGCAGGCCGGCCGCAGCGCCGATTACGCCGAGGGCGTCACCGCCTTCCTGGAAAAGCGCAAGCCGGAGTTCCGGGGACAATGAAAGACGCAACCATGAAGCCCGTTTCCCAGATGACCCCGCAGGAGCTGGCCGAAGCCTCGGCCAAGGCGATGTGGAACGACGATTCCGCCAGCCAGCGGCTGGGCATGAGCCTGGACCATATCGCCCCGGGCGAGGCGACGCTGTCGATGACCGTCACCGAGGCGATGTCGAACGGCCACGGCAATTGCCACGGCGGCTATATCTTCACGCTGGCCGACAGCGCCTTCGCCTTCGCCTGCAACAGCTACAACCAGCTGGTGGTCGCGCAGCATTGCTCGATCACCTATCTGGTGCCCTGCCGCATCGGCGACCGGCTGACGGCGACCGCGCGCGAGGTCTCGCGCCGGGGCCGCTCGGGCATCTACGACATCCGCATCACCAATCAGGACGGCGCGCATGTGGCCGAGTTCCGCGGCCATTCCCGCACCGTCAAGGGCACCCATCTGCCGGTCGAATCCTGACCGCAAAGCATTGCAAGGGGAGGAATCCATGCATCCAATGGCGCCGGAAAAGAAGGAGCTGGACCCGATCGAGATCGCATCGCGCGACGAGATCGAGGCCCTGCAGTTTCACCGCATGAAGCGGTCGCTGAAGCACGCCTTCGAAAATTCGCCCTTCTACCGCAACCGCTTCATCGAGCATGACGTCCATCCCGAGGACCTCAAATCGCTCGCGGACATCGCGAAATTCCCCTTCACGGTAAAGCAGGACCTGCGCGACACCTATCCTTTCGGCATGTTCGCCGTTCCGCAGTCCAAGCTGGTGCGCATCCACGGCTCGTCCGGCACCACCGGCAAGCCGACCGTGGTGGGCTATACCCAGGCCGATATCGACCATTGGGCGAACCTGATCGCGCGCTCGATCCGCGCCGCCGGCGGGCGGCCGGGCGACATCCTGCACAATGCCTATGGCTACGGGCTGTTCACCGGCGGCCTCGGCGCGCATTACGGGGCCGAGCGGCTGGGCTGCACCGTGGTGCCGATCTCGGGCGGCATGACCGAGCGGCAGGTGACGCTGATCCACGACTTCAAGCCGCGCATCATCATGGTGACGCCCAGCTACATGCTGTCGATCCTGGACGAGTTCCGCCGCCAGGGCCTCGATCCGCGCGAATCCTCGCTGCAGATCGGCATCTTCGGCGCCGAGCCCTGGACCAACGCCATGCGCGAGGAGATCGAAGAGGCCTTCGGCATGCATGCCGTCGACATCTACGGCCTCTCCGAGGTCATGGGCCCCGGCGTCGCCATGGAATGCGTCGAGACCAAGGACGGGCTGCATATCTGGGAGGACCATTTCTACCCGGAAATCATCGACCCGGTGACGGGCGAGGTGCTGCCGGATGGCGAGTTGGGCGAGCTGGTCTTCACCACGCTGACCAAGGAAGGGCTGCCGATGGTGCGCTACCGCACCCGCGACCTGACCCGGCTGCTGCCCGGCACCGCGCGTTCCATGCGCCGGATCGAGAAGATCACCGGCCGCAGCGACGACATGATCATCCTGCGCGGCGTCAACGTCTTCCCGACCCAGATCGAGGAGCAGATCCTGAAATGCCGGGGCCTCGCGCCGCATTTCCAGATCGAGCTGACCCGCTCGGGCCGCATGGATTCGATGATCGTGCATGTCGAATGCACCCCCGAGATGACCGACGAGGCCGCCCGCGCCCATTCCGCCAAGGAACTGGCCCATCACATCAAGAGCGTGGTCGGCGTCTCGACCCGGATCGAGGTCAGGGATCCGAATGCCCTTGCCCGTTCGGAAGGCAAGGCCAAGCGGGTGCTTGACAACCGGCCCA
Source organism: Paracoccus sp. J55 (assembly GCF_000513975.1). Taxonomy (NCBI): domain Bacteria; kingdom Pseudomonadati; phylum Pseudomonadota; class Alphaproteobacteria; order Rhodobacterales; family Paracoccaceae; genus Paracoccus; species Paracoccus sp. J55. The sequence continues at coordinate 79,598 of NZ_AZVA01000015.1, read as the reverse complement.
AGACATGATGCCGCATCGCGGCAGCCGGCATGACATGCGGTCGCAGACCCGCTAAATCGAAAGGGGGCCGGCGCGCCCCCTTGTTTTTCTCGCCTCCCGACCGCGGGCGAACAAATGATCTTGTGAGGATGGCATGGCTCGGACACGGGCAGCGGATTTCGAGGAAAAGCAGCGCGGCCTGTTGGACAAGGCGGCCGAGGTCTTTGCCGATCTGGGCATGGAAAAGGCGTCCATGGCGCAGATCGCCGCGCATAGCCAGGTCTCCAAGGCCCTGCTTTACCATTATTATCCCAGCAAGGATGCGCTGATCTTCGCCATCATCATCACCCATCTGGAAGAGCTCGACGCCGCCATCGAGGATGCCGACGACCCCGGCCTGCCGCCGCAGCAGCGCCTGCGCCGGCTGGTGGGCACGCTGCTGGACCGCTATCGCGGGGCGGACAACCAGCACAAGGTTCAGCTGAACGCCACCCCGGCCCTGGCCGACGACCAGAAGGCCGAGATCCTGGGCGTCGAGCGGCGCATCGTGAAGCGCTTCGCCGCGGTCCTGCGCGAGATCAACCCGGCGCTGGACGATCCGCAGCGCCCGCTGCTGACCCCGGTCACCATGTCGCTGTTCGGGATGATGAACTGGGTCTATATGTGGTTCCGCGACGGCGGCCGCATCACCCGCGAGGATTACGCCGACGTGGCGACGACCCTGATCCTGGAGGGGATCAAGGCGGTGCGGTAATGCCGCGACGCGACGGTCCTCGACGGAGTGCCCCGCGAAGCGCAGGCGGAAGTCCCGGTGACGGGCAGCTGACCGGAAGCGAAGCGATCATGCAGACCGTGCCCAGGCAATTCGAGCAGATACCCGCCGCGCTGGCGACCTTGCGAAACATCCTCGGCGATGCGCTGCTTGCAGCCTATCTGCACGGATCGACGGCTTCGGGCCTGCACCGGCCGCAAAGCGACATCGATCTTCTGGCCGTGGTGGATCGCGCTTTGTCCGAAGGTCAGCGCAGCGACTTGCTGGCAGCCCTGCTGCGTCTTTCCGGCCGCCACCCCGCCGCGCCGGGCGGCCCGCGCTGCCTTGAGGTGATGATATTCCGCCGCTCCGACCTCGCCGAGCCTGCTTCTTGGGGCCGGGCGGAATTCGTCTATGGCGAGTGGTTGCGGGAGGCGTTCGAAAGCGGCAGCAAGGCGATGCCGGAGCGTGATCCCGAACATATCCTGCTTCTCGCACAGGCGCGCGAAGAGGCTATTCCCCTGCTCGGCCCGGACGCGGACCAGCTTCTGCCCGCGTTTCCCCCGACCCGTCTCCGGCAGGCCATGCGCGACATGCTTCCGGCCCTGCTGGCCGGTTTGCACGGGGATGAGCGGAACGTCCTGCTGACGCTTGCCCGGATGTGGCATACGGCGAGCACCGGACAGTTCGCCTCCAAGCAGGCCGCCGCCCTTTGGGCAAAGCGGCGAATCCGGGGGCGGGAAGCTGTGACGCTGGACCATGCGCGGCAAGCCCATCTCGGCGAGATCGCCGATGACTGGAGCAGCAGATCCGACGCTGCGCAGCGATTGGCCGCGCATCTGGAAAGGCGGATCGCCGGGGAACTGGGAATTTCCGAGAGGTCCTGACCAGCTGCTGGCCGGTCCGGGCTTTCGCAGGTGCGGGCAGGGACGATCCCGAAGCACCGCCCTGCCCTTCCGCTTATTCCGCCGCCTGCGCCAGCGGCCACTCCTTGGCCACCATGGTCAGCACGTCGTATTGCGCAACGACCTCGCCCTTCTGGTTGGTGACCTGGCAATCCCAGCGCACCTCGCCATGGCCGGCATTCTCGCGCGGGTTGATCTCCTTGCAGGTCAGCCGCACCTGCAGCGTGTCGCCGAAATAGACCGGGGTCAGGAAACGCAGGTTGTCCACGCCGTAATTGGCCAGAACCGGACCCGGATTCGGCTCGACGAACAGGCCGGCCGCGAAACTGGCGATCAGGTAGCCATGCGCGACGCGGTCATCGAAGAACGGGTTTGCCTTGGCCGCCGCCTCGTCCATATGGGCATAGAAGGTGTCGCCGGTGAAATGCGCGAAATGCTCGACATCCTCGCGGGTGATGGTGCGCGTCGCCGTGACCAGCTGGTCGCCGATGCGCAGCTCGGCCAGCGATTTGCGGAAGGGATGCACGCCCTGCTGCGCATCGGCGCCCTCGATCCAGCGGCCGGTGACGGCGGAGAGCAGCCGCGGCGCGCCCTGCACGGCGGTGCGCTGCATGTAATGCTTGACGCCGCGGATGCCGCCCATCTCCTCGCCGCCGCCCGCACGCCCCGGCCCGCCATGCACCAGTGGCGCCAGGGGCGAGCCGTGCCCGGTCGAGCTTTTCGCCGAGGCGCGGTTGCCGATCAGCACCCGGCCGTGCCAGGGGGCCGCGCCCAGCACCGCCTGCTCGGCGACCTTCGGATCGTCGGTAAAGACCGATGTGACCAGCGAACCCTTGCCCAGCCGCGCCAGCGCCACCGCCTCGTCCAGGTCGTCATAGGGCATGACCGTGGACACGGGACCGAAAGCCTCGACCTCATGCACCGCCGCCGCCTCGAAGGGCTTCGCCGCATACATCAGCACCGGATTGAGGAAGGCGCCCTTGGCAGGATCGCCCGAGGTCACGCGCACCGCGTCCGGGTCGCCCGCCACGATCTCGGCCGCCGCCTGCAGGTCGCGGATGCGCTCGCGCACCTCCTCGCGCTGATCGAGGCTGGCCAGCGGCCCCATGCGCACCCCCTCGTCGCCCGGCAGGCCAAGCGCGGTCTTGCCCAGCCGCTCGTCCAGCGCGGCGACCAGCGCATCGACCTGGACGCGCGGCGCGATGACGCGGCGGATGGCGGTGCATTTCTGCCCGGCCTTGACCGTCATCTCGCGCGCGACCTCGCGCACGAACAGCTCGAACTCGGGCGTGCCCGCCACCGCGTCCGGACCCAGGATCGAGGCGTTCAGGCTGTCCGCCTCCATGGTGAAGCGCACGGAATTGGCGACGATCGCCGGATGGGTCTTGAGCTTGCGCCCGGTCCAGGCCGAGCCGGTGAAGGTCACGGCGTCCTGTTCGGTCACATGGTCCAGAAGATCCCCGACCGAGCCGCAGATCAGCTGCAGCGCGCCCTCCGGCAGGATGCCGGTCTCGACGATGCGGCGCACCATCAGCTCGGTCAGATAGGCGGTCTGGCTGGCGGGTTTCACCAGGCAGGGCACCCCGGCCAGCAGCGTCGGCGCGATCTTTTCCAGCATCCCCCAGATCGGGAAGTTGAAGGCGTTGATATGCACCGCGACGCCATGCAGCGGCGTCAGGATATGCTGGGCGACGAAGCTGCCGTCCTTGGACAGGACCTCGACATCGCCATCGGTCAGCACGCGGGTATTCGGCAATTCGCGCCGGCCCTTCGAGGCATAGGTCAGCATGGTGCCGATGCCGCCCTCGATATCCACCCAGCCGTCGGTGCGGGTGGCGCCGGTATGCAGGCTTTCGGCGTAGAACTCCTCTTTCTGCGCCATCAGCGCCAGACCCAGGGCCTTGAGCATGCCGGCGCGCTCGTGGAAGGACATGGCGCGCAGCTTCGGCCCCGCCACCTCGCGGCCATGGGCCAGCGCGGCGGCGAAGTCGATGCCGCTTGAATCGATCACGGCGACCGGCTCGCCGGTGGCGGCGTCCAGCAGGGTCTGGCCCTGCTGGCTGCCGGGGGTCCAGCCCCCGCAGACATAGCTTTCAAGACGGCGCGGAGTGGTCATTGGCGTTTCCTTGGTCAGTCTTGGTTTTGGTCAGGCGGCCGGCCGCGCCCAGGGGAACGCGGCCGGAACGCCGATCACAGGCCGAGCGCGGCCAGATGTTCCGAGGCCAGCGCCTCCCAGCGGGCCAGCAGCGCCTCGTTCGGGCTGTGGCGCAGGCCGAAGCGCGCCAGCGTGTCGTAGCGGTCCGAATGGGCCACGCCGAAACCCGCCGTCACCCGCGGCCGCCAATAGGCGACGGCGGCGCGGGCTTCCTCGCGCCCCTCTTCGGTCGCGGCGATCTGCTCCAGCCCCTCAAGACCCAGCTCGGCATGGCGCGCCTCGCGCGGGGCGATCTCGCGGAACACCTCGGCCAAGGGGCCATAGGAGACGCGGGTCAGTTCGGTCATCTGCACCCCGGTCGCCAGCCCTTGCAGCACGTTCATCACCACCGCATCGGTCCAGCCGGTGACGGGATAGTGGAACACCGACAGCCGCATGTCGCCGGGCCGGCGCGCGGCGCCCAGATCGGCATCGCGTTCGACCCGCGCGGCCCAGTCGTGGCTGGTCTGATAGCGCGCGGCATCGGTGCCGAACTCGGCCATCACCCGCAGCACGCGCTCGGCATGGTCGGCCTTTTCCAGGGTGATGCGGCTGGCGGCAATGCGCTCCTTGATGCCGGGGGCGAAGTTGATCGCATTGGCGAAGCCGGCCGAGGCGGCAAGCTCGCTGTCGACAAAGGACGACATCAGCCGCAGAAGCTCGCCGCGATAGCGGGCGGGCGCGTTGCCGGGCGCGGTCAGCACCCCGCCCTGCGCCAGATAGTCCTCGATATTCATGGTGTCGGACATGGGTTCCCCTCCTGCGCCCGGATCATTCGTCATAGGTGACGACCACGCGGTCGCTGACCGGATAGGCTTGGCAACTCAGCACATAGCCGGCGCGGACCTCGTAATCCTCCAGCGCGTGGTTCACCGCCATCTCGACCTCGCCCTCCAGCACCTTGCAGCGGCAGGTCGAGCAGACGCCCGCCTTGCAGGAATAGGGTGCGTCCATGCTGTTGGCCAAGGCCGCCTCCAGGATCGTCTCGCCCTGACGCGGCATCTGGAAATTGCGCGTGGCGCCGTCCAGCGTCACCGTGGCGGCAACGCCCTCGCCGGCCTTGACCGCCTCGCGCGAGACGGCGCGGGCCTTGGCCCGGCCGGGCTGGCTGGAGGCGAAGAGCTCGAACTTGATCTGATCGTCGCGCAGCCCGTGGTCGCGCAAGGACGCCGCGACGGTCAGCATCATCGGTTCCGGGCCGCAGATGAAGGCGGTGTCCACGGCCTCGGCGTCCAGCCAGTGCTGGAACAGCGCCGTCATCTTGCCCGCGTCGATGCGGCCGGTGAACAGGTCGATCTCCTGCCCCTCCTGCTCCAGCACATGGATGACCGAGAAGCGGCCGAGATGCTGGTTCTTCAGATCCTCCAGCTCCTCGCGGAACATGATCGTGTTGATCTGGCGGTTGGCATAGACCAGCGTGAACTGCGCCCGCGGCTCGCGCGCCAGCACGGTCTTGATGATCGACAGCACCGGCGTGATGCCCGAACCGGCGGCGAAGCCCAGATACTGCTTTTCCGCCCCGGGATCGAGCGGGGTGAAGAACTTGCCCATCGGCGGCATCGCCTCGATCTCGTCGCCGGGCGCCAGATTCTCGTTCGCCCAGGTGCTGAAGGCGCCGCCATCGACGCGCTTGATGCCGACGCGCAGCGCGCCCTCGTCCTTGCCGGCGCAGATCGAATAGCTGCGGCGCAGCTCCTCGCCGTCGAAGTCGCGGCGGAAGGTCAGGTATTGCCCCTGGGTGAAGTCGAACAGCGCGCGATCCTCGTCGCGGGGGGCAAGGGTGACGACCACCGCGTCGCGCGTCTCGCGCTTCACATCGATGACCTTCAGCGGGTGGAAGCGTGCCATGTGGGTATCCTTCCTGAAGCGGGACGCATTCTCAGATGCATTTGAAATAGTCGAAGGGTTCCAGACAGTCCTTGCAGCGATAGCTCGCCTTGCAGGGGGTCGAGCCGAACTGGCTGATCTTTTCGGTATTGGCCGAGCCGCAGCGCGGGCAGGCGATGGTCAGGTTCGCGCCGGTCATCCGGGCGATGCGCCCGGCGATCTGCCCGTCCGCCGCCGTGCCGTCGATGGGGGGCGCGATGCCATAGGCGCGCAGCTTTTCCCGCCCCTCCGGCGTGATCCAGTCGGTGGTCCAGGGCGGCGACATCTGGCGTTCCAGCCGCAGCTTGTCGATGCCGCGGCCGCGCAGCGCGGTCTCGATGTCCAGGTTGATGATGCTGGTCGCGGGACAGCCGGAATAGGTCGGCGTGACCTTCACGACCAGCGTATCGCCCTGCCATTCGACGCCGCGGATGATGCCCAGGTCGGTCAGGCTGATCACCGGGATCTCCGGGTCGGGCACCTCGGAAAGCCAGCCCCAGACCTCCTCGACGCTGGGATGGGTCGCTGCGGCCATGGCGCTTTACCAGCTTGCGCCCGGATAGGCGCGCTGCAGGAACTGCATCTCGGCCAGGATATAGCCCAGATGTTCGGTATGGGTGCCCTGCTTGCCGCCCTTATGCGCGAAATCGCCCTCGGGGACCTGCAAGGTCGCCTCGCCCAGAACATGGCGCAGGGTCTCGTCCCAGCCGGCGCGCAGGCTGGCCGGGTCGGGGGCGATGCCGCGCGCCGCCATCTCGGCATCCTTGTCGTCGCCCAGGAACATCTCTCCGGTATAGGGCCAGAGCGCGTCCAGCGCCTCCTGCATGCGGCGATGGCTTTCCTCGGTCCCGTCGCCCAGCCGCACCACCAGGTCGGACGAGCGTTCCAGGTGATAGGCGACCTCCTTGCCGGCCTTGGCCGCGATCTCGGCCACGCGCGGGTCCGAGGACACGGACAGCGCCTTCAGCAATTCATGGTGCCAGGCGTCGAACAGGAACTGCCGCATCAGCGTATGGCCGAAATCGCCGTTCGGGCGCTCGACAATCAGCAGGTTGCGGAAATCCCAGGCGTCGCGCAGATAGGCCAGGTCGTCGGCGGTCCGGCCCTGCCCCTCGACCTCGGCCGCGAGGCCGAGCCAAAGCTGGGTCTGGCCGATCAGGTCCAGCGCCACATTGGCCAGCGCAATGTCCTCTTCCAGGGCCGGCGAATGGCCGCACCATTCGGACACGCGGTGGCCCAGGATCAGCGTCGAGTCGCCGATGCGCAGCAGGGTTTCGAACAGCACCTCCTGCCCGGCATCGGGCTGGGGCACGGTCGGATGGGCGGGATGGGCCTCGGCCTCGCGTCGGGCGAGGTCCGCCACCTCGGGCGTGTTCATGTCGGGCAGCGACGGCATCACATATGCCCCACTTCTTCGGGAATGTCGAAAAAGGTCGGGTGGCGATAGACCTTGCTGTTCGACGGCTCGAACAGCGGGCCCTTGTCCGAGGGGCTCGACGCGGTGATCTGCGCCGAGGGCACGACCCAGATCGACACGCCCTCGTTCCTGCGAGTATAGACGTCGCGGGCGTTCATGATCGCCATTTCGGCGTCGGGCGCGTGCAGGCTGCCGACATGGCGGTGGTTCAGCCCGTGCTGGCCCCGGATGAAGACCTCCCAGAGCGGCCATTCCTTGGACATGGTTCTCTCCCTAAACTTGGTTCTGCGACTGGCGCGTGTTCCTGGCGATGACGGGTTATTCGGCGGCCTGCGCCCGGCGGGCGGCGGCCTTCTCGGCATGGGCCATCAGCCCCTCGCGGAACCAGGCGCCGTCCTCCCAGGCCTTGACGCGGGCGCCCAGCCGGTCCTTGTTGCAAGGCCCGTTGCCGGCGATCACGTCGAAGAATTCCGACCAGTCCGGCTCGCTGAAATCGTAGCCGCCCTTTTCCTCGTTCCATTTCAGGTTCGGGTCGGGCACGGTCAGGCCCAGATATTCCGCCTGCGGCACGGTCTGGTCGACGAATTTCTGCCGCAACTCGTCATTGGTGTTCATCTTGATCTTCCACGCCATCGACTGCGCGGAATGCACCGAGTCCTTGTCGGACGGCCCGAACATCATCAGCGCCGGATACCAAAGCCGGTTCAGCGCATCCTGCGCCATGCGCTTCTGCGCCGGCGTGCCCTGCGCCATCTTCATCATGATGGCATAGCCCTGGCGCTGGTGGAACGACTCCTCCTTGCAGATGCGGATCATGGCGCGGGAATAGGGGCCGTAGCTGGTCCTTTGCAGCGGCACCTGGTTCATGATCGCCGCGCCATCGACCAGCCAGCCCACCGCGCCCATGTCCGCCCAGGTCAGCGTCGGGTAGTTGAAGATCGAGGAATATTTCATCTTGCCGGCGTGCAGCAGTTCCATCAGCTCGTCGCGCGAGACGCCCAGCGTCTCGGCCGCCGAATAGAGATAGAGCCCATGCCCGGCCTCGTCCTGCACCTTGGCCAAGAGGATCGCCTTGCGCTCCAGCGTGGGCGCGCGGGTGATCCAGTTGCCCTCGGGCAGCTGGCCGACGATCTCGCTATGCGCGTGCTGGCCGATCTGGCGGATCAGCGTCTTGCGATAGCCCTCGGGCATCCATTCCTTGGGCTCGATCTTCTCGCCGCGGTCGATACGCTCCTGGAAGGCAAGCTCCTCGGGCGTCATCTCCTCGCGGGTCTTGGTGCCTTCGGATTTCACAAGCTGGGCATACATGGCTGGATCCTCCCCTGGATCAAACGCGTTCGATGATGATGGCGATCCCCTGTCCCACACCGATGCACATGGTGCAGAGCGCATAGCGCCCGCCGGTGCGATGCAGCTGATACATCGCCGTCGTCACAAGCCGGGCCCCCGACATGCCAAGCGGATGGCCAAGCGCGATGGCACCGCCGTTCGGATTCACATGGGCGGCATCGTCGGGCAGGCCAAGGTCGCGCAAGGTCGCCAGCGCCTGGCTGGCGAAGGCCTCGTTCAATTCTATCACATCCATCTGCCCGATGGTCAGCCCCGCACGCGCCAGCACCTTTTTCGCCGCCGGGGCCGGGCCGATGCCCATGATGCGCGGCTCGACCCCCGCAGCGGCCATGGCGACGATGCGCGCCTTGGGCGTCAGACCGTGCCGCCTCGCGGCCTCGCCCGACAGGATCGCCAGCGCCGCGGCGCCGTCATTCACGCCCGAGGCATTGCCGGCGGTGACCGTCAGGTCGGGACCGTTCACGCCTTTCAGCTTGGCCAGCGTCTCGGCGGTGGTGCCGGGGCGCGGATGCTCGTCGGTGTCGAAGACGATGGGCTCGCCCTTCTTCTGCGGCACCGTAACCGGCACGATCTCGTCGCGGAAGATGCCGGCCTTCTGCGCCGCTTCCCAGCGGGCCTGGCTGCGGGCGGCGAAGGCGTCCTGGTCGGCGCGGCTGACGGCGAAATCGGCGGCCACGTTGTCGGCGGTCTGCGGCATCGAGTCGATGCCGAACTGCGCCTTCATCGCCGGGTTGACGAAGCGCCAGCCGATGGTGGTGTCATAGACGGCATTGGCGCGCGAGAAGGCGGTTTCCGCCTTGGGCATCACGAAGGGCGCGCGGGTCATGCTTTCGACGCCGCCGGCGATGACGAAATCGCAATCGCCCGCCTTGATGGCGCGGGCCGCCATGCCGACCGCATCCATGCCCGAGCCGCAAAGCCGGTTCACCGTGGTCCCCGGCACGCCGACCGGCATCCCGGCCAGCAGCACCGCCATGCGGCCGACATTGCGGTTGTCCTCGCCGGCCTGGTTGGCGCAGCCATAGATCAGATCGTCCACCGCCGACCAGTCCACGCCGGGATTGCGCTCCATCAGGGCTTTCAGCGGCAGCGCCGCCAGATCGTCGGCCCGGACCGAGGCCAGCGCCCCGCCATAGCGACCGATCGGCGTGCGCACCGCATCACAGATGAAGGCGTCCTGCATGCTCTCTCCCTTTTGCTGGCAAAGCCGGTGATTCTCCAATTCACCGACCGGTTGGTCAGTTTATACATGGCAAAACATCACAAAGGAAGAAAATTATTCGGCTGTCTTGTAATGTTTTGGCCAAGAATGAAAAAAGAGGCGTAAATTCAACGGGCTGCTTCTGACAGATCGGCCAGCCGCTCCTGGCTTTCGGGCGTCTGGCCGGGCAGGAAGCCGTCGCTGCCCTCGAAATGCGCGGCGATCCAGCGCTCGGCCGCCGGGGTCAGCCGCCGGTAGAGATCGCGAAACAGCGCCCGCGCCTCGTGTCCCTTCCAGTCGCCGGGCAGGGCGGCCTGCGGCAGGCGCGGGTCGCGCAGCAGCACGCCGCGATAGTCGTGGACCAGCAGCAGCCGGGCGATCAGCGCCGTCTCGTCCGAGGGTGCCGCGCCCGCCTCGGCCAGCGGTGCAAAGCGCGCCAGCAGGTCGAGATAGCGCCGGTGCAGCGCCGAAAGGTCCCAGAACTGGCCGATCCGGCCCAGCTCGGCCGGGTCCGCGGCCGGGAACAGCAGCGCGCCCTCGGGGACCGGCTGGCCGCGGTCGGGGCGGATGAACACCGCCCCGCCCATATGTCCCATGCGCTGGCGGCGGGCCTCGTCCTCGGCCAGGGCGGGGACATGCAGGATCTGCCAGCCGCGCGCCGGCACCTCGGCCCGGTAAAGCAGCCCCGCCGCCTGGTCGAATTCCCGCTGGGCCGAGGCGTCCAGCCGGTAATAGCTGCGCCGGCCCAGCCGCTCGCCCCGCAGGCGGTGGGCGGCGACCAGCCGGGACACGGCGGTGCGCACCAGCGATTCGTTGATGCCGACGCGGCCGCAGACCTCGATCAGCGTCCCGGTCCACAGCACGCCGCCGCGCGGCACGACCACATCGCCATAGACGGTGACGATGAACGCGGCCGAGCGCAGCTCCATGCCCTGCAAAATCCCGTCGATCAGCCCACGCTCGGCCGTCCCGCCTTGCCGCATGTTTCCCCCGTCGCCTGCAACCGGACCATAGAACCCGGGAAAGCGGCCCTGCGCAATGCGGCTTGGCCGTCGGGGCCCCGACGGGCCAAGGTCACGCTCTTTGGCCCAGGAGCCCGGAAAACCCGGCCGTCTTGACCTGAATCAACGCTGTGCCGGATTGACATCCGCAGGATGGCGCACAAATCCCCCTAAGACGCGTGGCAGGATCGCGGCAGCAACAGCCATCCCGCCAAGAGCCGCCGCAGGAGACGCCATGGACAAGCCCGCCCCCGCCCTGCCCCCTGCCCCGGCCGCGGACCTGCCGCCGGTCGCCCGGATCGAGACGCTGGGCAGCGAGGTGTTCCGCACCTTCGACCGCATGCGCGAGGCGATGCTGGGCCAGTTCACCGGCGGCCTGTCGCCCGCGGCCCTGACCCTGGCCCTGCAGGACTGGACCATGCATCTGGCCGCCGCCCCCGGCAAGCGGCTGGAGCTGATGGACAAGGCGAACCGCAAGGCGGCGCGGCTTCTGTCCCATCTCGCCGCGCTTTGCGGGGATCGCGAAGCACTGGCCTGCATCGAGCCGCTGCCCGGCGACTATCGCTTTGCCGCCGAGGGCTGGAAGAAGCCGCCCTTCAGCATCTGGGCGCAGGCCTTCCTGCTGCAGCAGCAATGGTGGCACAACGCCACGCATGAGGTGCCGGGCGTCAATCCGCATCACGAGGAGATCGTCTCTTTCACCGCGCGGCAGATCCTCGACGTGTTCTCGCCCTCGAACCTGCCCTTCACCAATCCCGAGGTGATCGCCCGCACCCTGGAGACCGGCGGCACCAACCTGCTGGCCGGCATGCGCAACTGGTCCGAGGACGTGCTGCGCATGGCGACCGGCCAGCCGCCGGTGGGGACCGAGGATTTCACGGTCGGCAAGGACGTCGCGGTCACGCCCGGCAAGGTGGTCTATCGCAACCACCTGATCGAGTTGATCCAATACGCCCCCGCCACCAGGACGGTGCTGGCCGAGCCGATCCTGATCGTGCCGGCCTGGATCATGAAATACTACATCCTGGACCTCTCGCCGCAGAACTCGCTGATCCGGCATCTGGTAGCGCAGGGTCATACGGTCTTCTGCATCTCGTGGCGCAACCCGCAGGCCGAGGACCGCGACCTGACGCTGGACGATTACCGGCGGATGGGCGTTATGGCGGCGCTGGAGGCGATCAAGGCCATCCTGCCGCAGCGCAGGGTCCATGCCGTGGGCTATTGCCTGGGCGGCACGCTGCTGTCGATCGCCGCCGCCGACATGGCGCATGACGATGACGACGACCGGCTGGCCAGCCTGACGCTGCTGGCGGCGCAGACCGATTTCAGCGAGCCCGGGGAACTGGCGCTGTTCATCGACCACAGCCAGGTGAACCTGCTGGAAAGCATGATGTGGAACCGCGGCTACCTGTCGGCCGACCAGATGGCGGGGGCGTTCCAGCTTCTGCGCTCGAACGACCTGATCTGGTCGCGCATGGTGCACGACTACCTGATGGGCGAGCGGCGGCCGATGATCGACCTGATGGCCTGGAACGCGGATTCGACGCGCATGCCCTATCGTATGCATGCCGAATACCTGAAGCGGCTTTACCTGGACAACGAGCTGGCCGCCGGGCGCTTCATGGTCGAGGGCCGGCCCGCGGCGATCCAGAACATCCGCGTCCCGATGTTCGTCGTCGGCACCGAGCGCGACCATGTCGCGCCTTGGCGCTCGGTCTTCAAGATCCATTACCTCAGCAATACCGCGCTGACCTTCGTGCTGACCAGCGGCGGCCACAATGCCGGCATCGTCAGCGAGCCCGGGCGGCCGCATCGCCGCTATCGCATCGCCCTGCGCGAGGCCGGCGGCCGCTGCCGCAGCGCCGACACCTGGGCCGAGACCGCCGAGGCCCGTCCCGGATCGTGGTGGGAGGCCTGGACCGAATGGCTGGCCGCGCATTCGGCGGCCCGACGCGTCGCCGCCCCCGCCGGCATGGGCGCGCCGGCCAAGGGCTATGTGCCGCTGGCCGAGGCGCCGGGGACCTATGTCCTGCAGCGATAGCCTGCCGCTGCGGCATTCCCGACGCCGGGCGCCCCGATGCATTGAACTGGCCGGCGAATGCCTGCAAACACGATAGGCGACGGGAAACTGCCGAAGGAGAGCCGCATGAAGCCCGCCGATATCGCGCCGGAACAGGGCGCATGGCATGCCCGCAGCGGCGAAGAGACCTGCGTCGCGCTGGCGACCGGCCTCGACGGGCTCAGCCGCGACGAGGCCGCGCGGCGGCTGGAACGCTTCGGCCCGAACGCGCTGCCGCCGGCCGCCCGCACCCATCCGGTGCTGCGCTTCCTGGCGCAGTTCAATAATGCGCTGATCTATTTCCTGCTTTCGGCGGCGGTGGCGGCGATAACGCTGGGCCATGTCATCGACGGTGCGGTGATCGTCGTGGTGGTGCTGATCAACGCCATCGTCGGCTTCATCCAGGAGGGCAAGGCCGAACGCGCGCTGGACGCGATCCGCGACATGATCGCCCCGCATGCCGTCGTGGTGCGCGAGGGCGAGCGGCACACCCTCGACACCCGCGAGATCGTGCCCGGCGACATCGTGGTGATCGAGGCCGGCGACAAGGTGCCCGCCGACCTGCGCCTGCTGCGGGCGCGCGGGCTCAGCGCCGACGAGGCGATCCTGACCGGGGAATCCGTCCCCGCCGAAAAGACCGAGCCGCCGGTGGCGCCCGACGCCGCGCTTGGCGACCGCGCGCCGATCCTGCATTCCGGCACGCTGGTCACCTCGGGCCAGGGCATCGGCGTCGCGGTGGCGACCGGCTCGCAGACCGAGATCGGCCGCATCTCGGGCATGATCGGCGCGGTGCAGACCCTGACCACGCCGCTTCTGCGCCAGATCAACGCCTTCGGCACCCGCTTCACCTGGTTCGCGATCGCCACGGGGGCGCTGCTTTTCGCCTTCGCCACCGTGTTCCGGGGTTACGACTGGCTCGACGCGCTGATGGTGGTTGTGGCGCTGGCCGTCGGCGTGGTGCCCGAGGGGCTGCCCGCCGTCATCACCATCACCCTTGCCATCGGCGTGCGCCGCATGGCCGCCCGCAACGCCGTGGTGCGCCGCCTGCCGGCGGTCGAGACGCTGGGCGCCACCTCGGTGATCTGCTCGGACAAGACCGGCACGCTGACCCGCAACGAAATGACCGTGCGCCATCTGGTGACCGCCGCCAGCGTGACCGAGATCTCGGGCCTGGGCTATGCGCCCGAGGGCCGGTTCCAGGCCCCGGACGGCAGCGAGCCCGCGCCCGAACCCGAGCGCGACGCGCTGATCGGCGCCGGCCTGCTTTGCAACGACGCGCGGCTGGTGGAACGCGACGGCCACTGGACCGTGCTGGGCGACCCGATGGAGGGCGCGCTGGTCGCCACCGCCGCCAAATCCGGCCTGCACCCGGAGACCGAGCGGGCGCTGTGGCGGCGGCTGGACGAAATCCCCTTCGACGCGCAGCACCGCTTCATGGCCACGCTGCACGACGATCCGCAGGGCGCAAGGCGCATCTTTGTCAAGGGGGCGCCCGAGCGGGTGCTGGCCATGTGCGCGACACAGGCGAGCGGCGGCACCCCCCTGCCCCTGGATCCCGACTACTGGCAGGCGCGCATCGATGCCTGCGCCGCGGGCGGCGAGCGCGTGCTGGGCTTTGCCACCCTTGCCGTCGACCCCGAGACCGAGCGGCTGGGCTTCGACATGGTCGAGACCGGGCTGACCTTCCTGGGCCTTGCCGGCTTCATCGACCCGCCGCGCGACGAGGCCATCGCCGCGGTGGCCGAATGCCGCTCGGCCGGGATCGCCATCAAGATGATCACCGGCGACCACAAGGGCACGGCAGCGGCCATCGCCCGCCAGCTCGCCATCGCCGACGATCCGAAGGTGCTGGAGGGCGCCGCGCTGGACGGCATGCCGGACGAAACCCTGCGCCGGGTGGTCGAGGAGGTCAGCGTCTTCGCCCGCGCCACGCCCGAGCACAAGCTGCGCATCGTCGATGCGCTGCAGGCGAACGGCCATATCGTCGCCATGACCGGCGACGGGGTGAACGACGCGCCGGCGGTCAAGCAGGCGGATGTCGGCGTCGCCATGGGCCGCAAGGGCACCGAAGCCGCCAAGGAGGCGGCGCAGATGGTGCTGCTCGACGACAATTTCGCCTCGATCGTCGCCGCCGTGCACGAAGGGCGCACCGTCTACGACAACATCCGCAAGGTGATCGGCTGGACGCTGCCCACCAATGGCGGCGAGGTGCTCTGCGTGATTCTGGCCATCCTGCTGGGCCTGACGCTGCCGATGACGCCGGTGCAGATCCTGTGGGTCAACATGATCCTGACCGTCACCCTGGGGCTGGTCCTGGCCTTCGAGCCGCCCGAGCCGGATGTGATGAACCGCCCGCCCCGGCCGCGCGACGCGCCGATCCTGTCGCGCTTCCTGGTCTGGCGCATCGGCTTCGTGTCCGTCCTGTTCATGCTGGGGGCCTTCGGCATCTTCGCCTATGCCGGAATGCGCGGCTATGGGATCGAAGGAGCCCGCGCCATGGTCGTCAACACGGTGGTGGTGATGGAGATCTTCTACCTGTTCAACGTGCGCTACCTGCACCGCAGCTCGTTCAGCCTGATCGGCGCCATGGGCACGCCGGCGGTTCTGGGGGCGATCGCGGTGGTGGTCGCGGCGCAGCTGCTGTTCACCTATGCGCCCTTCATGCACGAGCTGTTCGACAGCGCCCCGGTGGCGCCGGCCGACGGGCTGGTGATCCTGCTGATCGGCTTTGCCACGATGGTGATCCTGGAGGTCGAGAAGGCGCTGACGCGGCGGGCCATGCTCTGAGGGACCGGGCCGGCGGACCAAGACGCCGGCCGGCTCCGAGATTGCGGGCGCGCTCAGCCGTTGCCGGCATTGGCACGCGCCAGGATCCGCGTCACCTCGGCATCGCTGACCTGCTCGAAGTCGCGGTAATACAGCCCGACGGCGTGGAACGGCTCGGGGGTGCCAAGGCAGACCACCGCATCGGCCTCGGCCCGGATGTCCCGCAGCGCATCCGCCGGGGCCACCGGAACGGCCACGATCACCCGCGTGGCGCCGGATCGCGCCAGCGCCCGCAGCGCGACGCGCATCGTCGCCCCCGTGGCGACGCCGTCATCGACCACGATGACGGTGCGGCCGCGGATCTCGGGCGGCGGACGGTCGCCGCGGTAAAGCTGCCGCCGCCGGGCGATTTCGCGGATCTGCCGGGCCTCCTCCGCCGCGACATGTTCAGGCGTCGCGCCGGTCGCGGCAACGAGCCGGTCGTTGAGCAGCAGCTGCGGGGGCGAGCCGTCCACCACCGCCCCGATGGCGAGCTCCGGCTGGCCCGGTGCGCCGATCTTGCGCACCAGGATCACATCCAGCGGGGCGCCAAGCGCCCGCGCGACCTCATAGCCGACGGGCACTCCGCCGCGCGGCAAGGCCAGGACCAGCAGCGGCTCGTCCCGTTGCCCGGCCAAGGCGGCGGCAAGCTGCCGGCCCGCATCAACGCGATCTGCGAACATCCCCGCCCCTTTCCCGGTGATCCGCAGCAGAAAACCCGCCATCCGCCGGAATGTTCCTTCGGCCGCCACAGGCTGGCCCGGCCAGAATGCGGCATGAGCGCCCCCGGCTATGCCATCGCGGCTCCGCCATGCCCGTCCAGGATATGGCTTGCTGGCGGCAGGCTTGCAGCCGCGCCCGTCCGGTGTGGAGCGAGCTTTTCGCCTGAAATCGGCTGAAACGCGCCAATGCCAAGGTGCAAAGCTGTAAACCGCATTATGCAGATGTTCTGCGGATTATACCTGGCTTATAGTTGTATTTCCTTTAAATTATCGACAAGCTGAAAATACCTTGAAAAGGGTGCTGAACCCCGGCCGGCAGCCGATGGCGGGTCAGCCAGAAAGGGGGCGTGCCGGCTATTCGGCAAGCCTCGCTTACAGGTTTCTTGCATGCGCCCGCCGGGAAATTGCCAGTTGGCAATTTCCATCAGCCGCCGAACTGGCGCTGCAGGAATTCGTGAAACGCCGCCTGCAGCTCCTCGTGGCCGATGTCCTGGCGGAACTCCAGCCGGATCTTGCGGCCGCGCCGGGTGACGGTCAGTCCGCCCTTGGGGCCACCGGTTCCGATCACCTCGCCCTCGCCCTCGGCCTGCGGCTTCGGGCCGAGCGCCGCGGCCTTCAGCCGCGCCAGCACCTGCGGCACCGCTAGGAATGCCCCCTGCCCTGCCCGGGCGGCGGCCTGCTCGGCGCCGATGGCGGCCGCCTCGGCCAGCACCTTGTCCTCGGCATCCTGCAGCAAGGGCCGCAAGCTGCGCGCATGCAGCTCTTTCAGGTCGGTGATCTGCGGCCAGGCATCGACCACCACACGCGGCAAGCGCGCGAGATAGAGATAGCGCGAGAGCCAGGCTTCCGAGACCTCAAGCCGGGCCGCCATCGCCTTCTGCTTGCCGCCGTAATAAAGTTCGAGCGCCTGCAGATAGTCCCGCGCCCGCTCGTAATCGCTCAGATCGGCGCGGTCGCGGTTCTCGATATCGGCCAGGCGAAAGGCCTCTTCATCGGTCAGGTCGCGGATCTCGATGAGATAGCGGAATTGCGGATAGTTGTTGGCGCGCAGCCAGCTGACGGCGAAATGCCGGCGGGCGCCGCAGATCACCTCGTATTCCGCCCCCTGCCCCGGCGGCAGCTTGCGCACGACGGCGGGAAATTCCTGCTGGCCCTGGGCCTTGAGGCTGTCGATCAGGTCCCGGCAGTTCTCCTCGGTCAGCAGCTCATAGGCGCGGTTGTGGCGCGCCCACATCACGCAGCTGTCCGGATCCACCCAGCGCAGCACCTTTTCCTCGCGCTCGCCGCTCTCCGACAGCGCATTCTGCCGTTTGAGGAACCGCGCGCCGCCGCGGTCGGGCGATTCCGGGACCGAGAGATCCTTCAGCACGTCGTCGAAGATCGCATCATGGCGCTTGCTCACAGCAGGCCCTCCTTGCGCAGTTGGCGGTGATGGCTAGGCCAGGTCTTGCGGATCAGCAGCTCGACCTCGCGCCCGACCGCGTCCAGATAGGCGCGGCAACGCTTGTGGGTCTCGGTCCGCGTCGCCGGGCCGGTCAGCTCATAGACGGTCATCAGGTTGGCGGTGGCATTGTCGATTTCTGCCGAATCCTTCAGCGAGGCGTTCAGCATGTCCTGCGGAAAGACGGCATCCATCATGCGCTTGATCGCCTGATGGGCCGATTTCTGGTCGTTCATCTTCGAGGTCAGGATCTTCACGAAGCTGTATTCCCTGGCCCCGCCGTGACGCGCCAGCTCGACCAGGGTGGATTCCATCATCTTCAGGAAATGCGCGGTCGAGGCGAAGTCGATATTGTTCGGCGGCGCCGGGATCAGCAGCGCATTGGCCGCCCGCAGCACCGACAGCGACAGCATGCCAAGCGCCGGCGGCGGATCCAGCAGGATGATGTCGAACTGATCGGCGATCGAGGCCACGCCTTCGCGCAGCCGGTCCAGAATGAAGGCCGGATCCCGCGCCATGCGGGCGGCAAACTCATATTCGGCGTCGTAAAGGCCCAGATTCGCCGGAATCAGCGCGATGCCGGGCCAATAGGTCGCCCGCAGCGCGTAATGCAGCGTCCGGGGGCCGCCATGCTGGAGGAACGGATAAAGCGTATCCTCGTCCTCATCGACATCCACATCGGGGTTGAGGCCGAAGACAGCCGTGGTCGAGGCCTGCGAGTCGCAATCGACGACACAGACCCGATAGCCCTTGAGCGCGAAATATTGCGCCAGATGCACCACGAGGGTGGATTTCCCGACCCCACCCTTGAAGTTCTGCACCGCCATGACCAGCGGCGGGTCTTCGGGCGCGCGATGCGGCAGCGTGCCGAAGACCTCGCGCATCCGGTTCACTTCGGCCAGAGTGTACCCGTTGCGGCGATTGGTGGTCGCATCCTTCACGGGTTCGGGCAGCCGGCCATCGGCTTCGGCGTCGCGGATCGCCTTTTCCGAGCGACCGACCATTTCGGCCGCGGTTCGGACATTGAACAGCAGCTCCAGCTGCTTACGGGTGCCGGGCGCGAAGACGCGTTCGCGCAGGCGTTCGATGACGGTCGAGGCGCGGCGGCTAAGCACCGCGAGCTCTTCCAGGGTGACGGGAGGAAAGGCTGGGGTCATGGCTATCTTTTCTGCTCGTTTTCGTCACTATGTCCAAAACGGCGCCAACCGTAAAGTTCGGATTTATGGGCTTTGCAGGTGAAAAAGCGGAAGTTCGCGCGGTTGCGTCCAGGCACCGGAAATTCCCTTATCTCTGGCCGGGTGACGCTGCTTTTTAGGCTGCAATCATCCCGATTTGTAAGGGTTGCGCCGTTCGCTGGCAGATTGCTCCCATGAATCCTGTGGATAAACAACCATCCGCTTCATTCTGATTCTTGGATTCTAGATTCGGATGCGCCATCCACCTGAAAAGACGGCAAGAATTCCTCCAAGGCTTACAGATCGGGACGATTCCCCCTACCTTACGGGATGGCTGGCCTTACGGATCGGGCAGCATGTTCTTACATGCCGGGTGCGCTCCAAACCTTACGAATCGGGTGGAGTGGACGGCAGGAAAAAACGCCCGGAATTTCCCAGCGAAAGCAAGGGGCTGCGAATCACCTTTTCGGACTGGTTCCCGCTGTTGCTTACATTTTGGGTGCAACGTTCGCTGCTCGCTTGAAAACTTACATTTCATCCGATACAAAAGTAAGAACGGCAGGGTAGGGGAACATGGCCGAGTCGGCGATTCGAACAGTAGAGGCGCGTCCGAATGCGGACAGTCTGATCAAGCCGGGAGAGCTTGTCGATCTGATCGAGGTCACGCCGCTGACCCTGAACGACCGGCGGATCTATAACCAGCTGCTGGAAAATGCCTGGGATGCCATCGACAAGCCGGTGACGCATGTCATCGCCAAGTCGACCTTGCGAGGCAGCCATAATTCCAATGATCGCGTGGGGGAAAGCCTGGAACGGCTCATGTCGGCCATCGTGAAGGTTGCCGTGATCTGGGACGGGGAACCGGCTATCGAGCGGGTGCAGCTGCTGGGCGGCAACCTGGAAAGCGGCCGGGCCGACGGGCTGCTGGAATACGAGATCCCCGCGCGTCTGCGCAAGATCATCCGCAACAGCCAGGTCTTTGCCCGGCTTCAACGCGAGGTGATGTTCGCCCTGTCGTCGAAATACGCGCTCACGCTTTACGAGATGGTGCAGAAACGCGGCAACCTGCGCTGGAAGGCTTCGGAACGGTTCACGCTCGAGGCCTTGCGCGGGATCATGGGGGTCCCAAAAGGTAAGCTTTCGTCCTGGTCGAACCTGAAACTGCGCGCGATCGACCCTGCCGTGGCCGAGGTGAACGCGCTTTCGGACTACATGGTCGAGATCTCGCCGATCAAGACCGGCCGGGCCGTGACCCATGTCGAGATGCGCTGGTGGCGCAAGGATGGCGATGCCAGCGGCGCGGCCGACCGGGCGCTGCAGTTTTCCAAGGTCGGCCGGCGCGTAAAGGCCGAGGGCCGCACCGAGCAGGTGTCGGCGGGGCAGGCGCCCCGCCCGCGCCCCGCCTGGCTGCAATCGCGCGGCCCGGCCCTGCAGACCGCGACCTATGAGACGGCGCGCCTGCGCCATCCCGGCTACGACATCTATTTCGTGGAGGGCGAATGGAGGAGTTGGAGCGCGGGAAAGGAGCCGGCCAAGGACCCGGACCGCGCCTTCCTGGCCTTCTTCCGCAGCTATGCCGAGAAGAACCCGCTTTAGGAAATTGCCAATTGGCAATTTCCACGGCGCCGCTTGCGATGGCCCCAGCCCGTCGCGCCCAAGCCATGGCCGGTTCGTTCCATGCATCCGGCAGAAAGCCCGGTGAAGCGCGCCGATCAGTTCGGCGGCAGGATAGTCATTCCGGCCGCGGCGGCGCTCGCCAGTATGGCAGGTAGGTCGGGTTCTTTCGGAGCCGGCAGGCCGATGAAATCCTCGGGCAGTGCCTCACCAATACTGGTGAAGAATTGCTGATGCATGCGGCCCGGTGCGTTCAGGATCAGCAAGCGTGCCGGTGCGGTCCCAACCGCCTTGAAGGCGTGAACAGCGCCGTCCGGGATCGGCACGAAATCCCCGCTGCGGGCCAGGCGCTCTTCCCCGTCGATCAGGAATGCGACCTCTCCGTCGAGGATATAGAATGCCTCGGTTTCGCCGGCGTGGTGGTTGGGCGGTGCTCCGGCCCCGACCGGGACGATACATTCCACCAGGCAATATTTGCCCTGCACCTCGTCGGGAAAAGCGTGAAACGACATGAGGATATTGAGAACATTGTATTTCCGCGCCGTGCTGGTCATGGCTGAGAATCCTGGTTGAGCCGAGTCGGTATTTATGATACCAGAGTCTCATAATAAGACAATGGTATCGACAATGACCACCGCAAAGGGCCGCACGGCCCAGAAACAACGCACCCGCCGCGCCATCCTCGAGGGCGCGCGCCAGCTGATGTGCGAGGGGCGGCCGGTCACGGTGACGGCCGCCGCCGCCTTGCACGGCATTTCGAAGGCGACGGCCTACCGCTATTTCTCGGACCCGGCGATGCTGACGGCCGAGGCGGGGCTGGACGTGGCGGTCGAGCCCTATGAGCAGATCGTGTCGGGCGCTGGCGATCTGCGGCAAAGGCTCAAGGCGATCAGCCTTTATATCTTCGACCTTTCGGTCAGCCACGAGGCCGGGTTTCGCCGCTTTGTCGGCATGACTCTGGCGGCCTGGACGCCTGACGCGAAGGCGGGGTCGCCGCAGATGCGCGGCGCCCGCCGGGTGGCGCTGTATGAGCAGGCCTTGCAAGAGGACGGCGGCGGGCTGGTGCCGGCTCGGGCCCAGGCGCTGGTCCGGGCGCTGTCGCTGGCGACCGGCACCGAGGCGATGATCGCGCTTTACGATATCGTCGGCGCCGATCCCGTCACGGCGCGGCGGACGGTCGGGGATGTCGCAGATGCCATCCTCGACCGCTATCTGGGACCCAGCCCGCCGGCCTAGGAGCGGCGGGGCTTGGGGAAGGGGGCGAGGCCGGCGCTTCGGCCTGTTCGTGACCCCGGCCGGGCAGGCCGTGCGCGACCGCGCCGACCTGATGCCCAACCGCACGCTGGCGGCAATGTTCCGGCCGCTCTCGCCGGACAAGGTGCGGGCCTTCATCGCCACCATGGACAAGCGGGCCGACCGGCTGGACAGCCCGGAATATGCGCATCGCATCGCCGGGAGCTTCGACAACCACGATTTCGGCAGCGGTGACGAGGCAGCCCGATGCGGGGCAGGGGCCTCATGCCCCTTGCAGCGCCGCCTGAAGCCGGATCGCCGCCAGCCCGGCGGCGATGGCCAGCCCGCTGGCCACGATCACCACGGTGCCGATCCTCCGGCCGCCGACCAGCGCGGCCATCGTCGCCTTCGAGGCGGTGTTGACCCCGACCGCCACCAGGATCGCCTGCGCCGCCGTGGCGATGGCCAGATCGCCGCCGCCCAGCCGCGCCATCGAGATCGACACCGCATCCACATCGCCGATGCCCGAGATCGCGGCGACGATCAGCACCCCGACATCGCCGTATTGCCGGCGCAGGATCTCGGCGGCCAGAAGCACCGCGGCGATGAAACCGGCGATCTTCAGCGCCGTCCCCACCGCCAGCGGATTGTTGATCGGCAGCGCCGGGCCGTGCTGCGCCCGGCTCTGCCGCAGCAGCAGCGCGGCGGCAAAGCCCATGACCAGCGCCGCCGCGGCCAGCGGCAGGGCCAGATGCGGCAGCAGCGCCCGGTTCAGCCCGACGGCCACCGCCCCGACGCGGAGCAGCATCACGATGCCGGAAATCAGCACCCCCGCGCCCAGCAGCCGGGCGGCGCCCGGCTCGGCCCTGCCCAGCCGGGCGAAGGCCAGCGTGGTCGCGGTGGATGAGGCCAGCCCTCCGGCCGCCGCCATCACCACGATTCCCAGCCGGTCGCCGAAGGCCCTGACCGCGACATAGCCGGAAAAGGAGATCCCCGCGATCAGGATGGCCAGCAGCCAGATCTCGCGCAGGTTCACCGCATCCCAGGGGTCGATGCTGCGGTCGGGGATCACCGGCAGCAGCAGGAAGGACATCGCCGCCAGCGTCAGGATCGCCCGGATCTCGGCCCAGCTCAGCGCCGCGACCCAGCGGTGCAGGTGCTCGCGCGCCGCCAGCAGCAGCGTCATCGCCACGGCGGCGGCGATGGCGGGGATCAGCGGCCCGGTCACGGCCAGCGCCCCCAGCAGGAACACCAGCATCCCCGCCACCGCCGAGGTGGCGCTGACATCCTGGTCAAGCCGCGATTCCAGCCATTGGAAGGCGGCAAAGACCAGCGCGAAGCCGCAGAACACGATGCCGATGACCAGGCCGCCGAATTCCAGCGCCAGCACGCCGGTGGCGCCGCCGGTCAGCCCGGCCAGCGCAAAGGTCCGCAGGCCGGCGGCGCGCTGGTGGTCGCGCTCGGCGCGGGTGCGCCAGCCGCGTTCCAGTCCGACCAGCAGGCCGATGGCCAGCGACACGGCAAGACGGCTAAGAACCTGATCCTGTTGCATCGCCGCATTCTGCCACCGCCTTCGGCGGCTGGCCAGCGCCGCGAAGGACCGGCATGATCGCCGCGGCGCGGCATGGGAATTTCGCCACGCCGGCACTGGACGAATGCCTTGCCGCGCCTGCATGATCACCTTTCCAAACAGCGAGCTTCGACCATGACCGAGACAGGACCCTTCACCGTCAGCGATCTCATCGAGGAAAGCGGCGTCGCCTTCGGCACCAGCGGCGCGCGCGGTCTGGTCACCGCCATGACCGACCGGGTGGCCTATGGCTATACGCAGGGCTTCCTGCGCTACCTGCGCGAGATCGGCGAATTCGCCCCCGGGACCGAGGTCGCGCTGGCGGGCGACCTGCGCCCCTCGACCCCGCGCATCCTGCGGGCCTGCGCCCAGGCCATCCGCGACGCGGGCGGGCAGGTGGCGTTCTGCGGGCATGTGCCGACCCCGGCGCTGGCGCATCATGCCTTCGCGCGGCACATGCCCTCGCTGATGGTCACCGGCAGCCATATCCCCGACGACCGCAACGGCATCAAGTTCCACCGCGCCCGGGCCGAGGTGCTGAAGCCCGACGAGGCCGGCATCGCCCGGCAGGCGCTGGTGCTGGACCCCGCCCGTTTCGGCCGCGACGGCGGTCTGGCGGATGCCGCGCCGCTGCCCGAGCCGCGCGACATCGAACAGGACTATCTGCGCCGCTATCTCGACTTCTTCGGTCCGGATGCGCTTTCGGGGCTGGTGCTGGGGCTCTATCAGCATTCCGCGGTCGGCCGCGACCTGCTGGCCCGCATCCTGCGCGCGCTTGGCGCCGAGGTGCTGCCGCTGGGCCGCTCGGACCGCTTCATCCCCGTCGATACCGAGGCGCTGCGGCCCGAGGATGTCGCACTGGCGCGGGGCTGGGCGGCCGAGCACCGGCTGGACGCCATCATCTCGACCGACGGCGATTCCGACCGGCCGCTTCTGGCCGATCACCGGGGCGAATGGCTGCGCGGCGATATCCTGGGCCTGCTTTGCGCCCGCGAGCTGGGCGCCGAATGCGTGGTCACGCCGGTCAGCAGCAACACCGCGCTGGAGCTGAGCGGCGCCTTCGCCCGCACCATCCGCACCCGCATCGGCTCGCCCTATGTCATCGCCGCCATGGAGGAGGCGGCGCGCGAGACCCTCGGTCCCGTCTGCGGCTACGAGGCGAATGGCGGCTTCCTGCTGGGCAGCGAGATCCGGCGCGAGGGGCGGCGGCTCGCCGCCCTGCCGACGCGCGATGCGGTGCTGCCGGTGGTCGCCGTGCTGGCCGCGGCCCGCACCCGGCCGCTGGCCGAGCTTTGCGCCGGGCTGCCGCAGCGGGCGACCTTCAGCGAGCGGCTGAAGGATTTCCCGACCAGCCGGTCCAGGGCGATCCTGGCCTGGCTGAGCTCGGGCGACGAGGCCGAGCGGAGCGCGCGGATCGAGGCGCAATTCCCCTTTGCCGGCCGGTTGCAGCGGATCGACCAGACCGACGGGCTGCGGATGGGATTCGCAAGCGGCGCGATCATCCACCTGCGCCCCTCGGGCAATGCGCCGGAACTGCGCTGCTATACCGAGGCCGAGACCGAGGACCGCGCCCGCGCCCTGAACGCCGAGGCGCTGGAGCGCATCCCCCGGATTCCCGTCCCCGCCGCCTGAATCCCGCGGGCAGAGGCTTGCCGGGCTTGCGCGCCGAAACCGAACGCTGCGACGATCCGGTCGTGCCGGGCCCCTGCCTGCCGGGGCAAGGCGCTCCCGCTGCGGCAGGGGCCGGGGCATGAAACGAGCCTGCCGGCGCGGGGCTGTTGACAGCCGCCGCGGCCGAGGGATTGCTGCGCCGGGCAGGCGCGGCGCAAGGAGAAATGGATGACACGGTTTTCGGCGAATCTGGGCCTTCTCTGGGCCGACCTGCCCTTGCCGCAGGCGATCCGTGCGGCGCATCGCGCCGGGTTCGACGCGGTCGAATGCCACTGGCCGCAGGAGGTGCCGCCCGCACAGGTCGCCGCGGCTTTGGCCGACACCGGCCTGCCGATGCTGGGCCTGAACACCCGCCGCGGCCGCCCGGGCGAGAACGGCCTTGCCGCCCTGCCGGGCCGCGAGGCCGAGGCCCGGGCCGAGATCGAGCGCACGCTGGACTATGCCGCCGCCATCGGCTGCGGCGCGGTGCATGTCATGGCGGGCAATGCCGAGGGCGACGCGGCGCAGCAGGTTTTCCTGGCCAATCTCGACCATGCCTGCCGGCTGGCGCGGCGGCAGGGCATCACCGTCCTGATCGAGCCGCTGAACCGCCGCGACGCGCCCGGCTATTTCCTGACCGGCTCGGACCAGGCGGCGCGGATCATCGAGGCGGCCGGGCACGACAACCTGCGGCTGATGTTCGACTGCTACCACCTGCAGATCATGGAGGGCGACATCTCGCGCCGGCTGCGGGCGCATCGCGACATCCTGGGCCATGTGCAGATCGCTTCGGTCCCCGACCGTGGCCCTCCGGATCACGGCGAGCTTGACTACCGCCATGTCTGTGCGGTGTTGGAGGATCTGGGCTGGACGCGGCCCCTTGGCGCCGAATACCGGCCGGAAGGGCCGACCGAACCGACGCTGGCGTGGCTTCACCGGCGCCGGCTGGTCCGGCCATAGCGCCCGGCCCGGCGCGGGGCCGGCTAGCGGGTTTCGACGGTGGCGAGATAGCGCCGCACCGCCTCGCCGTCCTGGTGCAGCCAGGCTTGGTCGTCGTCGCGCAGGGCAGGGGGCTCCAGCCAGCCGGGCTCGATGCCGGTCATGTCGGGCAACTGGTGCGCGATGCCCTTGTGGCAGTCGATGCAGGTCTTTTCGCCCGGGATCAGATAGCGCTCGTGGATCTCGGCCGCGCGGCGGGTCTGCTTGGTGAAGTCCATCGCCACCGCCGCGTGGCAGTTGCGGCATTCCAGCGAGTCGTTGGCCTTGAGCCGCGCCCATTCGTGCTTCGCCAGCTCCAGCCGCTTTTCCAGGAATTTCTCGCGCGTGCTGATGGTGCCGAAGATCTTGCCCCAGACCTCTTTCGAGGCCTGCATCTTGCGGGCGATCTTGTCGGTCCATTCATGCGGGACATGGCAGTCGGGGCAGCTGGCCCTGACCCCCGAGCGGTTCGAGAAATGCACCGTCGGCATCAGCTCCTGATAGACGTTGTCGCGCATCTCGTGGCAGCTGGTGCAGAATTTCTCGGTATTGGTGATCTCCAGCGCGGTGTTGAAGCCGCCCCAGAAGACCACGCCGCAGATGAAGCCGCCCAGCGTCAGGAAGCCGATGCTGAGAAAGCTGCTGGGCCGGCTGATGACCCGCCAGAACCAGGTGACCCGGCCCCAGACCCAGCGGATGACCCTGCTGATCCAGCCCATGTCACGGGCCCCCGGCATTCTGGTAGCCGTCGCGGAACGCGTTCGGCACCAGCGGTTTCACGTCGGTCTGCTGGACATGGCAGGCGGTGCAGAAATAGCGCCGGGGCGTCACGTCGGTCAGGATCTGACCGTCGCGGTCCATGAAATGCGTGACGCTGATCATCGGCGCGCCCGAACCCTCGGTGAATTGCGGCTTGTGGCAGTCCATGCAGCGGTTGGTGTTCACCGTCAGCTGGTAGCCGTCGATGGAATGCGGGATTACCGGCGGCTGTTCGGGATAGTTGCGCATCCGGCGCACGTCGTCGGTGATCGGCCGGCCCAGCGGCGGGATCTGGCCTTCGGTCATCGGCTCGGCCCAGCCGGTCAGCGGCGGCACGATCTGCACCGCCGGCTCGGCCTGCGGCAGGGCGGCGCTGACCAGCGCGAACAGCACGAGGCCGGCCATGGCGGCGGGCCGGATCAGACGGAAAGGATCTTGACCGCGCATTTCTTGAAATCCGTCTGCTTGGAAATGGGATCGGTGGCGTCCAGCGTGACCTTGTTGATCAGCTGGCTGGCGTCGAACCACGGCACGAAGATCACGCCGCGCGGCATCCGGTTCCTGCCGCGTGTCTCGACGCGCGAGCGGATCTCGCCCCGGCGCGAGACGATGCGCACCTCGGCCCCCTGGTTGAAGCCCATGTCGCGGGCGTCTTCGGGATGCATGAAGCAGCGCGCGCCGGGAAAGGCCCGGTAAAGCTCGGGCACGCGCATGGTCATCGAGCCGGAATGCCAATGCTCCAGCACCCGGCCGGTCACCAGCCAGATGTTGTATTCCTCGTCGGGCGGCTCGGCCGGCGGCTCGTAGGGCACGGCGATGATCTTGGCCTTGCCGTCCGGGTTGCCATAGAACTGCACGCCCGCGCCCGGCTCGACATAGGGGTCCAGCCCCTCGCGATAGCGCCACAGCGTTTCCTTGCCATCCACCACCGGCCAGCGCAGGCCCCGCACCTCGTGGTAGGTGTCATAGGGGGCAAGGTCGTGACCATGGCCGCGGCCGAAGGCGGCATATTCCTCGAATAGGCCCTTCTGGACGTAGAAGCCGAAATGGTTGGCCTCCTGGTTGGCGTAATCGGTATTCAGCTCCGAGATGTCGAAGCGGTCCACGCTGCCGTTGCGGAACAGCACGTCGAACAGGCTTTGGCCGCGATAGTTCGGGTTGGCGGCCAGGATCTCCTCGGGCCAGACCTCGTCGGTGGTGAAGCGTTTCGAGAACTCCATCATCTGCCACAGGTCCGAGCGCGCCTCGCCCGGCGCGTCGACCAGCTGGTGCCAGACATGGGTGCGCCGCTCGGCATTGCCATAGGCGCCCTCCTTCTCGACCCACATGGCGGCGGGCAGGATCAGGTCGGCGGCCATGGCCGTCACCGTCGGATAGGCGTCCGAGACGACGATGAAGTTTTCCGGGTTGCGATAGCCCGGCCAGGTCTCGCCGCTGTTGTTGGGCGCAGCTTGCAGGTTGTTGTTCACCTGCACCCAGTAGAAGTTCAGCGTGCCGTCATGCAGCGCCCGGTCCTGGGCCACCGCATGCAGCCCGGGCTTGTCGGGGATCACGCCTTCGGGGATGCGCCAGATCTCCTCGGCATGCTTGCGGTGTTCGGGATTGGTCACCGTCATGTCGGCGGGCAGGCGATGGGCGAAGGTGCCCACCTCGCGCGCCGTGCCGCAGGCCGAGGGCTGGCCGGTCAGCGAGAACGGGCTGTTGCCCGGTTCCGAGATCTTTCCGGTCAGCAGGTGGAGGTTATAGACCATCTGGTTGGCCCAGACGCCCCGCACATGCTGGTTGAAGCCCATGGTCCACAAGGACATGACCTTGCGGTCGGGATCGGCGTAAAGCTCGGCCAGCTGCTCCAGGAAGCCCGGCTCGACCCCGGTCAGCTCGGACACCTTTTCCAGCGTGTATTCGCTGACCAGTTCGGCGAATTCCTCGAATGTCGAGGGGGTGGTCGCCGCCGGATCTTCCGCCGTGCGGGCGGCCATCTCGCGCGGGTCGTCGTCGCGCAGCCCGTAGCCGATGCCGGTCGCGCCGGCGACGAAGGTGGTGTGGCGATCCACGAAATCGCGGTTCACCCGGCCGGTCTGGATGATGTGATTGGCGATGTAGTTCAGGATCGCCAGGTCGGTGCCGGGCTTGAAGACGATGGGAATGTCCGCAAGGTCCGAGCTGCGATGCGTAAAGGTGGACAGCACCGCCACCTTCACATGCGGATGGCCCAGCCGCCGGTCCGCCACCCGCGTCCACAGGATCGGATGCATCTCGGCCATGTTCGAGCCCCAGAGGACAAAGGCATCCGCCGCCTCGAAATCGTCATAGCAGCCCATCGGCTCGTCCATGCCGAAGGTGCGCATGAAGGCATAGGCCGCCGAGGCCATGCAATGCCGCGCATTGGGGTCGAGGTTGTTCGACCGGAACCCCGCCCGCATCAGCTTGGTCGCGGCATAGCCCTCGAAGATGGTCCACTGGCCGGAACCGAACATGCCGACGGCGGTGGGTCCCTTGTCCTTCAGCACCCGCTTCGCCTGGGCGGCCATGGTGTCGAAGGCTTCCTCCCAGCTGACCGGGGTGAGCTCGCCGTCCTTGGCATAGACGCCGTCCTTCTTGCGCAGCAGCGGCTGGGTCAGGCGGTCCTGGCCATACATGATTTTGGACAGGAAATAGCCCTTGACGCAGTTCAGGCCCCGGTTCACCTCGGCCAGCAGGTCGCCATGGGTGGCGATCACCCGGCCGTCCTTGACGCCGACCATGACGCCGCAGCCGGTGCCGCAAAAGCGGCAGGGCGCCTTGGACCAGGTGATCTGCAGCGATTCGACGCCGCCGGGCACCGGCTGCGCATCGGCGGAAAGCGGGATATTGGCGGCCATCGCGGCGATCCCCGCCGCCTGCGCCTTGAGCAGGTCGCGTCTGGAAATGCTCATGCCAGCGCCTCCTTCTCATCGGCGGGCAGCACCTGTTCGAAAACCAGATTGGCCGAGAACACGTCCTCCATGACCGAGATCTCGGCCAGCCGGCCGCCGATCTCGCCCACCGAGCCGCCTTCAAGGACCAGGACGATCTTGGCGCCCTGGACCGCGTGCACCTCGGTCCCCGGCAGGGCGGCAAGGCGCCGGGCGACGTCAGGGGCCCGTTCCGGCCGCGTGGTGACGATGGCGCTGGAGATGTGAAGGAAGCGCGGCTCTGCCTGTTTCAGCTTTCCGGTCAGAATGTCGCGTCGCTGGATGGGGGTCCTGTCTGGCTCGCGCATGGGCTTTCCCTAATGTATGGGTCCGGGTGGTCCGAAGATGATCTGCCACATCCAGACCAGGAAGCCGTAGCCGCCGACGATCGCCACCGACAGGATCGGCCAGATCACCACGGCGAGGATCAGGAAGGCAAGGATTTCGTCCCGCTTGCGCTGCGGGGGATGACCGGCTTCTTTGGCGGAATCGATCATGGTCTGGCAACCTTCGCGTGCAGGCGCGTCGCTGGAAGCTTCGGTGGACGCCTTGGTTCATTCTTCCCACAAAACCGTGAAGAGTCAAAAAGGTTCCTGCCCGATTTACGGGCAGCCGGGCGTCCCGGCGAAACCCGGCCCGCCCTGTCGCTGCGATGCCACCGCCTGGCAGGGAGGGAAAGACCAGCAAAATCATGCGGCAAGACTGCCGCCCCGCGCGCCCGCCGCGTGACGGGGCGCGGGCCTGAAGGACGGCGCGGCGCCCGGCTTGCCGGCGCACCGCACCGCCGCGGGAGGCCGAATCGTTGACCGGCCGGGTCCGAGGAAATCTGCATCCGTGCGAGATCCGCCGCCGGATACATCCTTGGGTAGAGGAAGCGTCACAATCTTGCCGCAATCCGTCGCAATGCCGGCCGGGCGCGCCATCTCTTGCCCCAGTCCGGCAAGCCGGAATCGCTCGGGCCGGAGCCAGCGCCCCTTTGCCAGCGGATGGGCTTCCCGGGGTTTCTGACGACCACCTTTTGCGGCGGGCCGTTCATCCTGCCCGGCTCCGCCACAACCCCGCGAGACCGCGCCGGCCGGCATGGCGACCCCGAACGAATGGAATTTCGGATGCGCATTCATCGCGCAGCCCCGAATAAAACAAAAAGATTCGGAAAATCCCATTCCAAAAACTTTCGCAGCCTGGGGATTCCGGCAAGAAATGCACAGGCTCCGGGAAAACCCGATGCCGCAGAATCCCCGCCTCGCCGCATTGCATGCCGAATCGCTTTACCTGTGATTAAAATCTGCTAACTTTCAGGAAGATCAGAGTGACCCACCCGTTTATGAGCTCTGAGATGTGTGCATTACCGTTTCGCGATTGCCAGAATGTCCGGGTTTTTTCAGACAGCCCGACATGGACCGAAGTCCGGCCGGGATTGAAAATGCCCGGCCAAGGCCGCTGCATCGGCGGTATCCCGGATAATGCGCTGGTTTTTCGCGCCGCTTTCAACCGCGGCGGCAATTCGCAATCGGCCTTCCGCGCCGGGCGATCCGGCATTCGGGGCGCACGCCGCCGCCGCCGGACCGGCCCCGCGATTCCCGCGGCAGGCCGGGGCGGCGGCAGGAGGAGGTGGACATGGTGATGGCGTCTTTCATGGCCCTGCGTCAGGGCATTCCGGTCGAGGGGGTGGACCCGCTGACCGTCGAACTGGTTTATGCCGCCGAGCAGCCGGCAGAGGCGGTGCGGACCCGGGTGGCCGCCACCCTGCCGGATGCCGAACTGTCGGTCGAGCCGGTCTTCGACGCCGAGGCCGACCGCTATTTCTTCGTGGATTTCCCCCGGATCGACCCGCATGGGCAAGAGCGCGAGATCTTCGCCTTCGCCCGCGAGCTGCGCGCCGCCGTCGGCGCGGCCGAGGCCAATCCGGTCCTGCCCGACAGCCTTTACGGCTCGGCCCATCTGGGCGCCGAACAGGAAAGCCTGGCCGGGCTCTGCGCGACCAGGCCCGACAGCAGCCGCCCCTGGGGCTGGCATCACCCGCTGATCGACACCATCGGCGCCTGGCAGACGACGCGGGGGCAGGGGGCGACGGTGGCGGTCATCGATACCGGCTACAGCAGCCATAACGAGCTGGCCGATGTCCTGGACCTGCGGGCCGAGCGCAATTTCGTCGAGGGCGGCACCGATGCCCGCGACCGTTTCTCGACCGGGCCGCTGATGCAGCCGGGCCATGGCACGCTGGTCATGTCGGTGATCGCCTCGCGCGGCTCGGCCAATGCGGCGGGCGAGACGCAGAAGCCCGGCGGCATCACCGGCACCGCGCCCGAGGCCAGGATCATGCCGCTGCGCACCATCCGGTCGGTGGTGGATTTCAGCCAGCGCCAGATCGCCGCGGCCATCGACCATGCCGTCGCGCAGGGGGCGGACGTCATCGCCATGGCCCTGGGCGGCCCGACGCGCGTCGCCAGCACCGAGGCGGCCCTGCGCCGCGCCGTGGCGCAGGGCGTGGTCATCGTCTGCGCCGCGGGCAATTGCTGGCCTCTGGTGGTGTTCCCGGCCGCCTATGCGCCGCTGGGCATCTGCACCGCGGTGGCGGCGCTGCAACCCGACCTGCGGCCCTGGGCCAAGACCGGCAGGGGCCCGCAGGTGACCTTCTCGGCCTTCGGCGAGCATGTCTGGGGGGCGGCGAAGAACCGCGCCGGCGACAGCGATGCCGGCATCCGCGCCAGCCAGGGCACGACGCTGGCGACCTCGACCAGCGCCGGGGTGGCGGCGCTGTGGGTGGCAAGGCATGGCGGGCGGGCCAAGCTGCAGCAGGCGGCGCGGCAGCGCGGCACCACGGTGCAGGCGATGTGGGTGCATTGCGCGACGCAGGGCATGACGCCGCCGCCGGTCTGGAACGGTTCGCAGCGGCTGGGGGCGGGGGTCATCAACGCCGCCCGGGCGCTTGGCGCCGCGCTGCCGGCCGCGACCGAGGCACCGCCGGCGCCGCCGCCGGATGCGGCCCCGACGCTCGACATCCTGCAGATGCATCTTGCCGGCATCGACGAAGGCATCCTGGGCGAGGTCGACCCCGCCATGGCGGACCTGGCGCCCGAGCTGATCTGGCTGAGCTATCGCGCGGCGGCCCGGCAAAGGGCGCTGGAAACGCTGGCCGAGGCCGTGGCCGGGACCGAAGCCCCCGGTGTCCCCGCAGCCATGCCTCCGGCCGTGGCCGGCGCGGACCAGCCCACCGAGGCCCTGGCCCGGGTCCTGCGCGACGCCCCCGCCCTGCGCGCCGCGGTCGGCCTGTGACGGGGCGGCGATGGCGGTCACGGCCAACCGCATCCGCGCCGTGCTGGGCGCCCATGCCGCCACCGTGGAAGAGGCGCTGGCCTTCCTGTTCCCCGATCCCGACCGGCCGGTGAATCTGGACGGGCTGCGCGAGGCCGCCGAAGAGGGCGACGACCTGGCCGATGTCCTTGCCGCCGTGCTGAACGACAGCGGCACCAGCGGCAGCTTCATCGCCTTTCTGGGCGCGCGCGGCATCGAATTGCGCCCCCTGCAGCCCAATGCGCCGATCTGGGATGCGGTGCGGCGCCGGCGGGGCGCCGAAAGCGCGATCCCCGAACCGGAGCCAAACGATTTTCCCTTCGACCCGCTGGCGGCCTTTGCCACCCGGGCCCGGCAATTCCGCTGCCGCATCCTGCTGGACCGGCGGGTGATGGGGTCGGGCGCTTTCGTCTCGGCCCGGCTGGTGCTGACCGCGGCCCATGTGATCGAGGAGCTCATCTGCGCCCGGCAACCGCAGCCGGCCCTTCCCGGCGCCGATCCGGCAGCCGTGCCGGCGGCGGGCCCTCACCTGCATCAGATCCGCATCCTCGCCTCGGATGGCAGGCGCTATCCCGCCCGGCTGGTCTGGCATTCGCCGGTCCATGCCTGCGAGCACGACGGCGGCCTGCCGCCGCCTGCCGAGGCGGCCAGCCACCGCGACGTGGCGCTGCTGCGGGTGCTGCTGCCGCTGGGGCACAGCTACGGCCATATCGAGCTGCCCCCGCAGCCCGTCGAATGGACCGGCCCCAGGATGCTGGCGCTGGTGCATTATCCGCGCGGCAAGGCGCGGGGCTTCGTCTCGGGCCGGGTGCTGCGCCGCAAGGACGACATCCGCCTGCAGCACGACATCGCCACCGAGCCGGGTTCCTCCGGCGGCCCGGGCTTCGATACCGACCTGCGCTTCATCGGGCTGCATCAGGGCCGGGCCGGGGGCCGGGGCCGGCTGGTGCCGCACAGCCAGTTCGCGGCCGAGCCGGCCTTTCTGGACGCGATCCGGCAGGATTGCCCGCCGCGCTATCTGTGGTCGCTGGACGGCAATCTGGACGGGCCGATCATCATCGGCCGCCAGCAGTTCTTCGCCGGGCTGGCGGCGATGGTCGAACAGCCGGATTCGCTGCTGCGCGGGCTGTGGATCCGCCGGCTCGACACCAGCCGGGCGACCGGGCTGGGCTTCAGCTTCGACATGCTGCGCGCCTTTCTGGCCAGCCAGCGGCCCGCCGCGCAGGCCATGGTGCGCGATGTGCTCTGGCGCGTCCCGACCGCGCTTTCGACCGAAAACCTGCTGGACGGGCTGGCGCGGATGGCGCTGGACCGCCCCGCCGCCGAGGCCCATGCCGGGGTGCGCGGCCATGAGACCAGCCGCGTCGCCGAACAGCGCGACCGCGCGCAGCGCCTGGCCCAGGAGCTGCAGCGCCGCGCCGAGGCCGAGGACCGCATCTTCTGGTTCTTCCTGGAAACGCCCCCCGGCGGCGAGCTGGCCGAGCCGGTGCTGGCCGAGTTCGAGCATCTGGTCGAATGGCTGGTCGCCCATCGCAACCTGCGCCTGATCCTGGCCGGGTTCGAGCAATATGCCCTGGCCCCGCTGCGCTTCCAGAACGCCGAAGAGGCGCTGACCGCCCGGCGGCCGGGGCTGCTGGTCGATCCGCTGGGCCGCTTTACCGATGCCGACATCGCCGTGACGCTGGCCGCGATGCTGCGCGATCTGACGGGCGAGGAGGCGCTGGACCCGATGCTGACCGAGGACATGGTGCGGCAGGTCACGCATGGCCTGCCGCAGCTGCATCCCGGCATCTATGATTTCGACCACATGCGGCGGGCGACCAGGCGCCTGCAGAGCTGCGTCAGGAAACGGATGGGGATGCGCTGATGGCGATGCCGGACCGATACCGCCAGCTGCGCGACAGATTGTTTCTCCGCGCTGCCCTGAGCGACAGCTTTTCCCCGCGCCTGCTGCTGCAACAGGTGCTGCAGGGCGAGGAGCGCATCGACTTGCAGCTGCGCGGCCAGCTGATGTCGGCGCTGCGCGAGGCCTGCACCGAGGAAGCCGGCGCCGCCCCGGAAAAGGGCGGCGCGCTGTGGCGGATGCGGCTCTTGCCGCGGCACAAGTCGCTCGCGGCCGCTGCTCCGGCCCGAGATCCGGCCGCAGACCGGTCGGGCGACCTGCCCGACACGCCCATCGTCCGGGCGCTGCAAGGCCGGGACGGTTTCGCGCCCGACCGGCTGCGCCGGCTGATCGACGGGCTGGAGCCGGTCGCCGCCGAGGAGCTGGCCGGGCTGGTGGCTGTTCTGGAACAGGCGGGGCCGGGCGCGCCGGGCCATCCGCTTCTGGCGGGCCTTGGCAGCCTGCTGGACCGCCTGCGCGGCGCGGCGCTGACCGATGCGCTGCTGGAACAGGGCATCCTGGGCCGGGCCGAAGAAATCGCCCGCATCCGCGCGGCGCTCGCCGCCCCGCAGCGGGCGCCTCCGCTGCGGACCGTCCATATCCAGGGGCTGCCGGGGCTGGGCAAGACCTTCCTGCTCGAACAGGTGATCCGCGAATGCCGCGACCTGCCGGACATGGTGCTGATCCGGCTGGATTTCGACCGCTCCTCGCTGCAGACCGGCGACACCGCGGCGGTCTTCGACGAAATCTCGCGCCAGATCGGCACCGCCATTCCCGAAGCCGCCGCCGCCCTGCAGGACCAGCGCCTGCGCGAGGCCGAGCGGCGCACCTCGATCGGGGCCAACACTGCCGAAACCGTGGCGCCCTTCGAGCATCTGCACCAGATGATCGAACTGGTCGCGGGCCGGGGCCGGCGGCTGCTGTTCCTGCTGGACACGCTGGAGGTGCTGCACGGCCATGGCGAAACCTTCGTCGGGCGGCTGCTCGAAGAGCTGGACCGCTTCGCCGCGCCGGGCAGCATCCCGATCAACCTCGTCTCGGCCGGGCGCGGCAGCATCTTCGGCGAGGATCACCCGCGGCTCCGGGCGCTCATCCCGCTGGAGGGGCTGGAAAATCAGGTGATCCAGGCGATCCTGGAACGGCGCGGCGTGCAGCCGGGGCTGCGCCGCCGCATCGCCCGGCTGTCGCAGGGCAACCCCCTGCGCCTGCTGCTGGTCACGCGCGCGGTCCAGGAAAGCGGCGGTTCGCTGGGGGAAGAGCAGATCCGGCAATCCACCAACGGCTATCTGTATCGCGCCATCCTGTCGCGCGTGCCCGCCGACATCCGCCGCATCGCCTCGGAAGGGCTGATCCTGCCCTGCCTGGATGCCGAGGCCCTGACCGGCATCGTGGCGCCCGCGCTGGATCA
Organism: Paracoccus sp. J55; assembly: GCF_000513975.1. Taxonomy (NCBI): domain Bacteria; kingdom Pseudomonadati; phylum Pseudomonadota; class Alphaproteobacteria; order Rhodobacterales; family Paracoccaceae; genus Paracoccus; species Paracoccus sp. J55. The sequence continues at coordinate 43,411 of NZ_AZVA01000015.1, read as the reverse complement.
GGTGCTGAGCCCGGCCGAGGCCGAGGCGCTGCTGGAGACGCTGGCGGCGCAGTCCTGGCTGGTCCGGCGCGATCCAGCGGGCGGGCTGGTGCATCGCGACGAGCTGCGGGCCGAGTTTCTTGAGCTGACCTATGCCGAAAACCCGCAAGGCGCGGCCGAGATCAACCGCCGTGCCGCCGCCCATCACGACGGGCGCGATCCGGCCCTGAGGCTGTATCACCTGCTGCAGCTGACCCGGGCCGGGGAGCCCATGCCCGGGATCGATGCCGCGCTGGCGCTGCGCCTTACCGGCCGGCTGTTCGACGACCTGCCGCCCCCGGCGCGCGACGCGGTGCTGCGCGCGCGCGGCGAACGGGCGCGCGGGACCGCGCCGCCGCGCCGCCGCGCCGATCCGGCCCCGCGCCCGCCCGGCGCCGCCCGTCCCCGCCGCCGCCCCGACCGCGCCGGCATGGCCTGGCTGCAGGTCGCGCCCGGCAGCGCCCGGCTGATGCGCGTCGACCCGCCGGCCGAGGGACAGCCCGAAAACGCCGGCGACCTGACCGACCTGCGCAACATGCTTGAAGCCGGGGCGCTGCGCGAGGCCTCCTTCCTGGTCCGCCAGCGGTTCCGCCGGCCCTTTCCCGCCGACGGCCCGACCGGGCTGCTGCTGCTGGCGCATCAGTGGCGGACCGGGCAATGGGGGATCGTCCGCCGGCTTCAGCCCTGCCTCGACATGGCGGCGCTGGAAGGGGCGCTGCACGACGACGTGGGGCTGACCGGGCTGGTGCTGCTGGAAATCTGGGCCGAGTTCCGCTTTGACGAGCTTTGCGCGCGGCTGCGGCAGGACGATTTCCTGGCGCTGGCCGGCCGCGCGCTGGGGCAGATCGGGCGCGGCGGCCTGCGCGCGGCGGCGCTGGAATTCGCCATGCTCTGCGCGCGCGGCCCGGGGCTTTCCGGCGAGAACGAGGCCGCCGGCGCCGTCGCGCGCTGGCTGCCCGAGGCCCCGCCCCATGCCGCCCTGGCGCTGCATGCGCGGGCGCAGGCGCTGCGGGCCGGTTTCGGCCTGGAACTTGCCCCCGCCGGGCAGGACCCGCGCGAGATGGATGCCTGCGGCGCGGCGCTGGCGATGGCGCCGGTCAATCCCTACGGCCAGCCGATCCGCGCCCTGATCGACACGCTGGCCGATGCCGGCGCGGCGCGGGTTCCGCAGGCGGCCGAAGGCCTGGGCCCGCGTCTGGGCGAATTGTCGGCGCTGCTGATGCCGGGGCTGTCCGGGCTGGATACCGCGCAGGCGCGGCTGGCCTCGGGCGGGCGCGAGGCGCTGGCGCTGATCCAGGCCATGGGGCTGGTCGCGGAATTCGCCGGTGGGGTGTCGTCCCTGGTGCCGGCGCCCGACCTGCTGGTGCTGGCCCGCGCCGCGGCGCGCTGGCAGCAGGCGACGCTGGGCCTGTGGGGTTATGGCCGGAACCGCCCGGCCGGCTGGGCCTGCGAGGCGCGGATCGACCCGCTGGCGCAAGAGCGCGCGCTGCGGCTTCTGGCCCGGCCCGACGCCACGGAGGCGGCGCGGCGCGCCTTTCACATCTGGCAGGCGTCGCCCGACCGGCCGCCGCCGGCGGATTCGCCGCCGCTGCGCGCCGCGCTGGCCGGGATCGCGGCCGATCTGCCGCCCGGCGCCGGGCTGGACGAGCGGCTGGCGCTGGTGCAGCGTGCCGGGATTATCCCGGTCCAGCAAGCCCCGCTCGCGGTGCTGAGCCGGCGCGACGGCAGCGACGGCCACTGGCTGCCGGTCCTGGAACAGGGCGGCGGCATCATCACCCAGGCTTTACGATCAGGAGGGCAGGCAGGATGAACCATGAACAGGAAAGCCTGGGCCGGCTGGAACGGCTCTCGGGCAGCGGCGCCATCGACCGCGCCCGCGTCCTGGTGGACGACGATCCGCCGATCCTGCGCGAGCTGGGCCTGACCCCGGATCGCGCGCGCGAGCTGCTTTCGACGCAGCCGACGCAGCTTGAATCGGTCGGCTCGCAGCCCTCGCAGCTCGAGGCGATCGTCCGCGCGCTCGGCCGGCCGCCGCTGATGGTGGTGCAGGGCGCCGTCCAGGGCAAGCACAAGCTGGGCGCGGATTTCCCCGCCGATATCGACGGCCGGATCACCGCGGTCGAGCCGCTGCTGGGCTCGGTCGGCAGGGTCGAGTTCCTGAACCACGACCAGAGCTGGGGCGGCACCGCCTGGGTGGTGCAGAGGCGCGACGATCACCTTCTGGTCGTCACCAACCGCCATGTCGCCCGGCTGGTGGCGCGGCGCACCGCGCGCGGCGATGCCGTCTACATGTTCGCCCCGGGCAATGTCCAATACGGCGCCGCCGTGGATTTCGCCGAAGAGCTGGGCCTGGACCCCGATCCCCGGACGGTGCTGGCCATCGACCGCTTCGTCTATCTTGCCGACGACATCGCCGCCGATATCGCCATCGGCCGCATTGCCTGCCCGCCGGCCGGATCACCGCTGGCCCTACAGCCGCTGACGCTGGCCGAGGAGGACATCGCCAAGGACGAGCTGGTCGCCGTCGTCGGCTATCCGGCCCGCGATTCCCTGCGCAACGATCCGACGCTGATGGAGCGGTATTTTACCGGCATCTACGACGTGAAACGCTTTTCGCCGGGCTATCTGATGGCGGCCGAGGGCCCGCAGATCCTGCGCCACGACTGCACGACCCTGGGCGGGAATTCCGGCAGCCCGGTGATATCGCTCTGCAGCGGCAAGGTGGTCGGCCTGCATTTCGCCGGGCGCTTCGGCATCGGCAATTCCGCCGTGCGCGCCTCGACGATCCGGGCGGTGCTCGACAGCATCCCGCAGGGGACGAGCCGCACGTCCACCGTGGTCGTTTCGCCGCTCGATCCGCCGCCCGCCGCGGCCTCTCTGGCCGGGCGGCCGGGGTATGACCCGGATTTCCTGCAGACCCATCCGGTTCCTCTGCCGCTGGCGGTTCCCTCGGATGCCAGCGCCGAGCGCCCGCATGAGCTGAAATACCAGAATTTCGGCATCCTGTTCTCGGTGGCGCGCCGGCTGCCGCTGCTGGCGGCGGCGAATATCGATGCCCGCAAGCGGCGCCCGCAAAAGCGCCACCCGCAGGGCTGGCGCAGGGACGGCCGCATCGCCGCCGACCTGCAGGCCGGCGCCACGGACCAGGGCGATCCGGCGGTCGTCGCGGTTCCCCTGGTCCGGCCGGCGGCAATGGCCTGGGGCGATGACGAGGAAACCGCGGCCCTTGCCTTTGCCGACGGTTTCCATTGCCCCGTCGCCTGTCCCTGGCATCTGGGGCTGGGGCCGGACAACGCGCTTTGGACCGGGATCGAGGACCACGTCCTGACCAGCCCGCGCACGCATGGCTTCCGCTGCGTCCTGTTCCACGGCCCGATCCTGCACGAGGACGATCCCCGGCCCGAGGGGGCGGCCGCAGGCATTCCCATGCGCTACTTCAAGGTCGTCGTCATGCTGGCCGAGATCGAGGGCAGCGGCGGCGAGCTGGGCCTCAGCGCCAGCGCCTATCTGCTCAGCCAGGCCGATCTGATCCAGCGGCTGCTGCAAGAGCAGAAGGTGATCGAATCGGTCGAGGGCTTCGACTTCGCCAGCTACCGCACGTTCCAGCTGCGCCTGTGCGACCTCGAGCGCATCAGCGGTTTCGATTTCGGCGCGCTGAAGGCGGCCGACCCGTTGGCCGCGCTGGTGGAAAGGGGCGGCGCCCCCGGCCGGCCGCCGCGCAGCGTGATCGAACTGCAGAGCCTGGACGACATCGTGCTGTAAGCCCCCGCGCCACGCGCCCGACGGCGGCGGCCGGGCTTTGCCGCCGCTTCATCCTTCGCAGGGTTTCGGCGGATTGCGCCGGCGGCCCGCGCCGGCCGGGGCCGATCCGGCTTTTTCTTGACACCGGCTGGGGCCGGCCCCTTACTATCGCCCAGCCTCAACACAGGGCGCAGCATATGCCGGAAAGCATCCAGAAGGAGGACTGGGAGCGATTCCGCGCGCTGGGGAGCGTGCCCCCCAGCATTCGGGAGGTCGTGCTCAGATCCTGGGTCAGGTCCAGGGGGCGGAAAGAGATCGAGACCCTCAAGCGCGCGCCCAGCGTCGCCCAGGACGAATTGCGCGTCATCCGCAACCGCAACCAGCGCCTGCGCTCGGCGGCGCAGACCGCGATCCGCCGCGCCGGCTACATGCTGAACGATGCCGGGATGATGCTGCTGCTTTGCGACCGCGGCGGCGTGGTGATGGAGGCCGAGGGCGATGCCCGCATCCTGTCGCGCGGCCAGGAAAACCACCTGCATCCCGGCGGCCATTGGGACGAGGACGCCATCGGCACCAACGCCATCGGCACGGCGCTGCACCTGGCCAAGCCGGTCACCATCTCGGGCGTCGAGCATTTCTGCGAGGCGATCCAGCGCTGGTCCTGCGCCGCCGCGCCGATCCGCGACCCGTTCAACGGCGCGCTTCTGGGCGCCATCGACATCTCGGGGCCCTCGGGGCAGTCCTTCGGGCAGGTCGCGGCCTTCTCGGTCACGCTGGCCATGCAGATCGAGGAGGCGATCCGCAATGCCGGGCTGCAGGAACACCGCCGGCTGATCGAGCGGCTGCTGGCCGAACGCCGCGGCCAGCGCGGCGACGAGATCATGGTGCTGGACCGCTTCGGCCAGCCGGTCTGGTCCAGCGCCGATTTCCGCTCGGCCGCCGGCCGGGCCTGGGGCGACGAGGCCGGAGCGGCCCTGCCGCTGCCGCCCGACGCGCATCAGGGCGATCCGGGCAATCTGGCCGCGCGGCTGCGGCAGGTCCTGCCCCATGCCGATGTGGACGTGCTGGTCGAGCGCGGCGACATGCTGGGGGTGATGGTCACGCTGCAGCGCCCCGGTGCGCGGGGCCGGCCGGCCCCGGACCCGGCGGTGAGCCTGGCGCAGATCGCGCAAAGCGGCGCGGCCATGGCGCCGATCTGCGCCGCCGCGCGGAAATATCTGGAAAGCGGCGTGCCGCTGCTGATCGAGGGGCCGGTCGGCGCGGGCAAGGAGACTCTGGCCCGGGCGCTGCATCTGGCCGGGCCGCTGTCCGGCCAGCCGCTGGAGTTCCTCGATTGCAGCCTGCTGGACCCCGAGACGCTGCGCGGCGACCTGATCGATGCGCGGCTGGCGCGGCTGGCCGAGGCCGGCGGCACGCTGTGCCTGGACGAGCCGGCCCAGACGCCGCGCCAGGCGCAGCCGCTGCTGGTGCAGGCGCTGGCCCGGCTGGCCCGCGCCGCGCCGGTGCCGCCGCAGATCCTGTCGCTGTCCTCGGTCGGCCTTGCCGAGCGGATGGCGCAGGGCGATCTGCGCGGCGACCTGTATTTCCGGCTGGCCGCCGCCACCCTGCGCCTGCCGGGCCTGGCCGAGCGGCGCGACGACCTGCCCGGGCTGATCCGCCGCTTTGCCCAGGCCTATCCGCAGCGCCGCCGCGGCAAGGCGCTGCGCTTCACCCCGGCGGCGATGCGGCAACTGCAGGCGCATGACTGGCCCGGCAATCTGCGCGAATTGCGCAACCTCATGGAATCGCTGGGTGCGACCTCGCTCAGCGGGCTGGTCGATCGGTCCGATCTTCCCGCGCATCTGGCCCGGCCCGCCGGTCCCCGCCGCGAAGAGACGCTGCGCGACCGCGAGCGGGCCGAGATCGCCGCCGCCGTCGCCGAGGCGGGCGGCAACATGACCGAGGTGGCGCGGCGGCTGGGAATCGCGCGTTCGACGCTGTATCTGAAACTGGACCAATACGGCATCCCGCGCCCGCGCCGCGACTGAGCCGGCGCCGGTTTCGCGGACGCGGCAAGGCGTCCGCAGCATGTCCGACGGACCGTCCGAAAACCGGACAACACGGCCGCCCCCCGGCACGACATCCTGACCCTACGCCACGGGAGGGTGGCGCAATGGGAGGAGAAAACCGTGCCATTGGACAAATCCAACAATCGCAAGGTGCAGGTGCTGGGCATCGATGCCGGCGGCACCATGACCGACACGTTCTTCGTCGATGCCGAGGGCGACTTCGTCGTCGGCAAGGCGCAATCGACGCCGCAGAACGAGGCGCTCGGCCTGATCGCCAGTTCCAGGGAGGGGCTGGAACATTGGGGCCTGACGCTGGAGGAGGCGCTGTCCGAAATCCAGACCGGCGTCTATTCCGGCACCGCCATGCTGAACCGCGTGGTGCAGCGCAAGGGCTTGCGCTGCGGGCTGATCGTCAATGCGGGGATGGAGGATTTCCACCGCATGGGCCGCGCCATCCAGGCCTATCTGGGCTTCGCCTACGAGGACCGCATCCACCTGAACACGCATTACTACGACGAGCCGCTGGTGCCGCGCCACCTGACGCGCGGCGTGATGGAACGGGTGGACATGTCCGGCACCGTAGTGATCCCGCTGCGCGAGGACACCGCCCGCCAGGCCGCCCGCGACCTGATCGCCCAGGATGTCGAGGGCATCGTGATCTCGCTTCTGCACAGCTATCGCAATCCCGGCCATGAACGCCGGGTGCGCGACATCGTGCTGGAGGAGATCCAGAAATCCGGCAAGGCGATCCCGGTCTTCGCCTCGACCGACTATTACCCGGTGCGCAAGGAAACCCACCGCACCAACACCACGATCCTGGAAGCCTATGCCGCCGAGCCCTCGCGCCAGACGCTGAACAAGATCACCTCGGCCTTCAAGGAGAACGGCTCGAAATTCGACTTCCGGGTCATGGCGACGCATGGCGGCACCATCAGCTGGAAGGCCAAGGAACTGGCGCGCACCATCGTCTCGGGCCCCATCGGCGGGGTGATCGGGGCGAAATACCTGGGCGAGGTGCTGGGCTATTCCAACATCGCCTGTTCGGATATCGGCGGCACCTCCTTCGACGTGGCGCTGATCACCCAGAACGAGCTGACGATCCGCAACGACCCCGACATGGCGCGGCTGGTGCTGTCGCTGCCGCTGGTGGCGATGGATTCGGTCGGCGCGGGCGCCGGTTCGTTCATCCGGCTGGATCCCTATACCAAGGCGATCAAGCTGGGACCGGACAGTGCCGGCTATCGGGTCGGGGTCTGCTGGGCCGAGTCGGGGATCGAGACCGTGACCATCTCGGATTGCCACGTCATCCTGGGCTATCTGAACCCCGACAATTTCCTGGGCGGGCAGGTCAAGCTGGACCGCGAGCGCGCCTGGAACGCGATGAAAGAGCAGATCGCCGACCCGCTGGGCCTGACGGTCGAGGATGCGGCGGCGGGCGTGATCGAGCTTCTGGACAGCGACCTGCGCGACTATCTGCGCTCGATGATCTCGGGCAAGGGCTCGACGCCGGGCAACTTCGTCTGCTTCAGCTATGGCGGCGCCGGTCCGGTCCATACCTACGGCTATACCGAGGGGCTGGGCTTCGAGGACGTGATCGTGCCGGCCTGGGCGGCGGGCTTTTCCGCCTTCGGCTGCGCGGCGGCGGATTTCGAATACCGCTATGACAAGTCGCTGGACATCAACATCGCCAGCGACGCAAGCGCCGATCTGAAGGCCAACCAGGCCAAGACCCTGCAAGCCGCCTGGGAGGAGCTGCGCGAGCGGGTGCTGGAAGAGTTCGAGATCAACGGCTACAGCCCCGACCGGGTCAAGCTGCAACCGGGCTTCCGCATGCAGTATCGCGGCCAGTTGAACGACCTGGAGATCGAAAGCCCGATCACCGAGGCGCATTCCGCCGAGGACTGGGACAAGCTGGTCGATGCCTTCAACGACACCTATGGCCGGGTGTATGCCGCCTCGGCGCGCTCGCCCGAGCTGGGCTATTCGGTGACCGGCGCGATCATGCGCGGCACGGTGCCGATCCCGAAGCCGAAGATCCCGAAAGAGCCCGAGGCCGGCCCGACCCCGCCCGAGGAGGCCAAGCTCGGCACGCGCAAGTTCTACCGGCACAAGAAATGGGTGGATGCCCAGCTTTACCGGATGGAGGCGCTGCAGCCCGGCAACCGCATCACCGGCCCCGCCGTGATCGAATCCGACGCGACGACCTTCGTGGTGCCGGGCGGGTTCGAGACCTGGCTGGACGGTCACCGCCTGTTCCACCTGAAAGAAGTCTGATTTCCCGGGGAGGAAACATCATGAACATGCAATCCAAAGTCGAGACGCGCGGCATCGTCCGCGGCGGCGAGACGCTGAAGCAGCACCGTGACCGGCTGATGGAGGCCACCAAGCGGACGAAACATTACGCCGGCCTCGACCGGCTGGAGCTGCGCGACAGCGACCCGATCAAGTACAATAAGCTGTTTTCCCGCCTGCGGGCCGGGGTGGTGGACGCGCGCGAGACCGCCAAGAAGATCGCCGCCTCGCCCATCGTCGAGCAGGAGGGCGAGCTTTGCTTCACCCTCTACAACGCGGCGGGCGACAGCATCCTGACCTCGACCGGCATCATCATCCATGTCGGCACCATGGGCGCGGCGATCAAATACATGATCGAGAACGGCTGGGAGCAGAACCCCGGCATCAAGGACAAGGACATCTTCTGCAACAACGACAGCCTGATCGGCAATGTCCATCCCTGCGACATCCACACCATCGTGCCGATCTTTCACGAGGGCGAGCTGATCGGCTGGGTCGGCGGCGTGACCCATGTGATCGACACCGGCTCGGTCGGCCCCGGCTCGATGTCCACGGGCCAGGTGCAGCGTTTCGGCGACGGCTATTCTATCACCTGCCGCAAGATCGGCGAGAACGACGAGCTGAAGCGCGACTGGCTGCATGAAAGCCAGCGCATGGTGCGCACCACCCGCTACTGGATGCTGGACGAGCGCACCCGCGTCGCCGGCTGCCACATGATCCGCGACCTGGTGCAGGAGGTGATCGCCGACGAGGGCATCGAGGCCTATTGGAAATTCGCCTATGAATCGGTCGAACACGGCCGCATCGGCCTGCAGGCCCGCATCAAGGCGATGACTATCCCCGGCAAATACCGGCAAGTGGGCTTCGTGGACGTGCCTTATGCGCATGAGGACGTGCGGGTGCCCTCCGACTTCGCCAAGGTCGACACGATCATGCATACCCCGTCGGAAATCACCATCCGCGGCGACGGCACCTGGCGGCTGGATTTCGAGGGATCAAGCCGCTGGGGCTGGCACACCTACAACGCCCATCAGGTCAGCTTCACCAGCGGCATCTGGGTGATGATGACGCAATCGCTGATCCCGACCGAGATGATCAATGACGGCGCCGCCTACGGGACCGAGTTCCGCCTGCCCAAGGGCACCTGGATGAACCCGGACGACCGGCGCGTCGCCTTCAGCTATTCCTGGCACTTCCTGGTCAGTTCCTGGACGGCGCTGTGGCGGGGTCTCAGCCGGGCCTATTTCGGCCGCGGCTACCTGGAAGAGGTGAACGCCGGCAACGCCAATACCTCGAACTGGCTGCAGGGCGGCGGCTTCAACCAGTATGACGAGATCCATGCCGTCAACTCGTTCGAATGTGCGGCGAACGGCGTCGGCGCCAGCGCGCATATGGACGGCATCAGCCATGCCGCCGCGGTCTGGAACCCCGAAGGCGACATGGGCGACATGGAGATCTGGGAGCTGGCCGAGCCGCTGGTCTATCTGGGCCGGCAGATCAAGGCCAGCTCCGGCGGCGCCGGCAAGTATCGCGGCGGCTGCGGGTTCGAAAGCCTGCGCATGGTCTGGAACGCCAAGGACTGGACGATGTTCTTCATGGGCAACGGTCATATCAGCTCGGACTGGGGGCTGATGGGCGGCTATCCGGCGGCCTCGGGCTATCGCTTCGAGGCGCATGACACCCGGCTTCAGGAGATCATCGCCGAGGGCGGCGCCATCCCGCATGGCGGCGACACCGACCCCGAGAACCCGACTTGGGAGGCGATGCTGCCCGATGCGCGGATCAAGCGCGACAAGCAGGCCATCACCACCGAGGCGATGTTCAAGGATTACGACCTCTATCTGAACTACATGCGCGGCGGGCCGGGCTTCGGCGATCCCTTGGACCGCGAGCCGCAGAAGGTGGCCGACGACGTGAACGGCGGCTATCTGCTGCCCCGCTTTGCTGACAGCGTCTATGGCGTGGTGCTGAAGGGCGCCGGCGACGGCATGAAGGGCGTGGACGCCGCCGCGACCGAGGCCCGGCGCCGCGCCATCCGCAAGCAGCGGCTGGAGGAATCGGTGCCGACGCAGGAATGGATGGCGGGTGAACGCCAGCGCATCCTGGCCAAGGAGGCCGGCGTGCATGTCCAGCAGATGTATGCCGCCTCCTTCAAGCTCGGCCCGCGCTTCGAACAGCAGTTCCGCAGCTTCTGGGACCTGCCGGTCGACTGGCGGCTGATGGAGGCCGACCTGCCGATCCCGTCCTACGGGCGCGAATACTCGATGGACATCTCGGAACTGCCGGACGTCCGGACCGTGCAATTCGTCGAGGAATGACGCCCGGGGCTGCGCCCGCCCCCTCGGGCGCAGCCGTTCTTTCAGGCCCATCCAATGGAGGAAAAGATGGCCTATACCAAAGCCAAGATTAAAGACCTGGTGGACGGCAAGATCGACCGCGACACGCTGCACACCATGCTGTCCACGCCCAAGGACCGCGAACGCTTCCAGATCTACCTGGAGATCCTGCAGGAACAGGTGGACTGGGACGACCCGATCATCCTGCCGCTGGGACCCAAGCTTTACATCGTGCAGCGCAAGTCGGACCGGAAATGGATGATCCGCAGCCAGGCCGGCCACGATTTCTGCGAATGGGACCAGAACTGGAAGCTGCACGCCCGCATCCGCGTGCGCGAGACCGCCGAAAAGATGGAGGAGCTTTATCCCCGCCTGATGGCGCCCTCGCCGGAATGGCAGGTGATCCGCGAATATTTCTGCCCGCTTTCCGGCGATCTGCTGGACGTCGAGGCGCCGACGCCCTGGTATCCGGTCATTCACGACTTCGAGCCGGATATCGAGACCTTCTACAAGGACTGGCTGGACCTGCCCGTCCCCGAGCGCGCCTGAGCGCGCCGCGCCTTGGGCGGCCGTCCCCGGCCGCCCTTGCCCATGCGCGGATTTGTCCGAAATTCGGACGGGCCTTGGCCGCCGCGGCAGGGTAGAGTCGGCAGGGACGCGCGGATGCCAATGGAGGAAAAGGCCATGAAGGCATTGGTCTATAACGGTCCGGGCCAGAAGGACTGGGTGGAAAAGAACCGGCCGGCGATCCGGAAGCCGACCGACGTGATCGTCAGGATCACCAGGACGACGATCTGCGGCACCGACCTGCACATCCTGAAGGGCGACGTGCCCACGGTGACGCCGGGGCGGACCCTGGGCCATGAGGGCGTCGGCGTGGTCGAGGAGGTCGGCGAGGCCGTGCGCAATTTCCGGCCCGGCGACGCGGTGCTGATCTCCTGCATCACCTCTTGCGGGGCCTGTCCGAACTGCAAGCGCCAGCTTTACGCACATTGCGCGGATGGCGGCTGGATTCTCGGCCATCTGATCGACGGCACCCAGGCGGAATATGTCCGCATCCCGCATGCCGACAATTCGCTTTATCCGATCCCCGCCGGCGCGGACGAAGAGGCGCTGGTGATGCTGTCGGACATCATGCCGACCGGGCTGGAGATCGGCGTGCAGGCCGGCCGGGTCAAGCCGGGCGATACCGTCGCCGTGGTGGGTGCCGGGCCGGTCGGCATGTCGGTGCTGCTGACGGCGCAATTCTACGCGCCGGGGCGGATCGTCATGCTGGACACCGATCCCGCGCGGCTGGAGCTTGCGCGCCGTTTCGGCGCCACCGACACCATCCAGGTCGGGGCCGAGGACGCCGTGGCCCGGATCATGGAGCTGACCGAAGGGCAGGGCGTCGACGTGGCGATCGAGGCGGTGGGCGTGCCCGCGACCTTCGACATCTGCCAGAAGATCGTCTCGGCCGGCGGCAACATCGCCAATGTCGGCGTGCATGGCCAGCCGGTCGAGCTGCATCTGGAAGAGCTCTGGATCAAGAACATCACCATCTCGACCGGGCTGGTCTGCACCAATACCACGCCGATGCTGCTTCGCACCCTGCAATCGGGCCGGGTCGATCCGGGGCAGCTGGTCTCGCATCGCTTCCGGCTGGACGAGATCCTGCAGGCCTATGAGGTCTTCGGCAATGCCGCGCGGGAAAAGGCGATGAAGGTGATCCTGGCCGCCTGAGCAGGCCTGCCGGTTCCGGCCGCCCGCCGCCGGGACCGCACGGGGTGGAAAGGGTCCTTGCGGCGGCCGCGGGATCGGGCGCCCCGGTTCTTGTGCCGGCGGGCGCTCAGTCCAGCGTCCGGCGGAACCGCAGCAGGGCCAGCAGCCCCAGCACCGCCACCATGGCCGCCAGCGCCGCGAATTGCGGCGCGACATCGGCGAAGCCCGCGCCCTTCAGCATGACGGCGCGCACCAGCCGCAGCAGATGCGTCACCGGCAGCACCTCGCCCAGGGCCTGCGCCCAGCCGGGCATGCCCCGGAACGGGAACATGAAGCCCGACAGCAGGACCGAGGGCAGGAAGACGAAGATCGCGACCTGCATCGCCTGCATCTGCGTGCGCGCCACGGTCGAGATCAGATAGCCCAGCAGCACCAGCGCCAGCACGAAGACCATCACCCCCGCCAGCAGCAGCCCCAGCGAGCCGACGAAAGGCACGTCGAAGACCGCCCAGGCCGCGCCCAGGATGACAAGGACCTGCACCGCGCCGACGGCCAGGAAGGGGGTGATCTTGCCCAGCATGATCTCGGCCGGGGTGGCGGGCATGGCCAGCAGGTTCTCCATGGTGCCGCGCTCGATCTCGCGGGTCAGCGCCATGGCGGTCATCATCACCATGGTCATCTGCAGGATCACCCCCAGCAGGCCGGGGACGATATTGTATTGCGTGACGCCCTCGGGGTTGTAGCGGCGATGCACGATGATCTCCGGCGCGCGAGGCGCGACGATTTCGGGCGTGCCCTGGACCGGTTCGGCCGGCCGGTCGCGGCGAAAGGCGCTGTCCGCAAGGCGCGGCAGCGCGGCGATGGCGCCGCTGGTCGCCGAAGGGTCCGAGCCGTCCGCCTCGACCAGGATCTGCGGCCGGTCGCCCTGCTGCATGCGCCGGCCGAAATCGGCGGGCACCGTCACGACAAAGGAAACCTCGCCCCGGGTGATCAGCCGCTCGGCTTCCCCGGCCGAGGCCGCGGGATGGGTGATGCGGTAATAGCCGCTGTTCTCCAGCGCTGCGGCGAAGCTGCGGCCGAAGCGGTCCTGCGCCGGGGCGACCAGCGCCGCGGGCATGTCCCGCGGGTCGCTGTTGATCGCATAGCCGAACAGCAAAAGCTGCATGATCGGCACGCCCAGCATCATGGCGAAGGTCACGCGGTCGCGGCGCATCTGGATGAACTCCTTGCGCAGAAGCGCCCGCAGCCGTGTCGGGGAAAAGCTCATCGCATGTTGTCCTCGGAGAGCTCCATCAGACGGATGAACACGTCCTCGAGGCTGGTCTCGGCCGGCCGGCCCGTCACGCCTTCGGCGGCCAGCGCGGCTTCAAGCTGCTTGCGGTCGGTGCCGGTCACATGCAGCGCGGTGCCGAAGGGCTCGATCTGCCCGACGCCCGGGGCCCGGCGCAGGCGCTCGGCCAGTTCGCCCGGCCGCGCCGATCGCACGGTCAGCGTCACCAGCCGCGCCCCCGCGATCACCTCGGCCACCGTGCCCGAGACCACCAGCCGGCCATAGGCGATGTAGTTGATGCGGTGGCAGCGTTCCGCCTCGTCCATGTAATGGGTCGAGACCAGCACCGTCATGCCCCCCAGCGCCCGGGCGTGGATCTCGTCCCAGAACTGGCGGCGGGCTTTGGGATCGACGCCGGCGGTCGGCTCGTCCAGCAGCAGAAGGCGCGGCTGGTGCATGATGCAGGCGGCCAGCGCCAGCCGCTGCTTCCAGCCGCCCGAGAGGCTGCCGGCCAGCTGCGTCCTGCGCGAGGTCAGGCCCAGATCCTCAAGCGTGTCGCGCACCGCCTGCCGCGGCAGGCCGTAGAGCCCGACGACGAAGGCCAGGTTCTCCTGGATGGACAGGTCTTCGTAGAACGAGAATTTCTGCGTCATGTAGCCGACCTGCCGCCGGATCGCGCGCTGCTGGCGGCGCACGTCCAGGCCCAGCACGGTGCCGCTGCCCGCATCGGGCGTCAGCAGGCCGCAGATCATGCGGATGCAGGTGGTCTTGCCCGAGCCGTTCGGCCCCAGGAAGCCGGCGATCTCGCCCTCGGCCACCCGCAGCGCGACGTCGTCCACCACCCGCCTGCCGCCGAAGGATTTCGTCAGCCCGGTCACGTCGATGGCCGTCGCCCCGGTCATGGCGCCTTCCAGACATCGACGATCTGGCCGGGCTTCAGCGCGCTGCCGGGATCGGGGCGGGCCTCGACCAGATAGACCAGCTTCTGCCGGGCGTCGCGGGCATAGATGACCGGCGGGGTGAACTCGGCCTGGTCGGCGATGAAGGAAACCGTGGCGCTGCCGGACGTGCAGCCGTCGCAGCCGACCCGCAGCCGCGTGCCCGGCGACAGCGCGGCAAGATCGGCCTCGGCCACATAGAAGCGCAGGGTGACTGCGCCCTCGGGCAGGAAGGTCAGGACCGGGGCCGACGGCCCGGCAAGCTCGCCCCGATGCCGCAGGATGTCGGTGACGGTGCCGGAGGCGGGCGCGGTCAGGCGGCGCTGCTGCAGCTGCCATTCCATCGCCTGCCGGTCGGCCCGGGCCCGGGCCAGCGCGGCGCGGGCGGCGGCGATGGCATCGGGGCGGGCGGGCAGGCGGGCGACGGCCAGCCGCGCCTCGGCCTCGCGCACCGCCGCCTCGGCCATGTCGGCGGCAGCGCGGGCCTCGTCCCGCTGCGCGGGCGAGCTGACGCGCTGCGCCAGCAGCCGTTCCTGCCGCGCCGCCTCGCGCGCCGCGCGCTCGGCCTGGGCGCGGGCCGAGGCGAGCGTCGCCTCGACGGCGGCGATCTCGGGCTGGCGCCCGCCCTTTTCCAGATTGGCCAGCTCGCTGGCGGCGCGGGCCTCGGCGGCCCTTGCCGCGGCCAGCGCCAGCGCGGCGTCGCGGCTCTCCAGCATTGCCACGGCCTGCCCGGCCTGGACGCGGTCGCCGCGCTGCACGGCCAGCGTTTCGACCCGCGCCGTCGCCACCGGGGCGATCTGCACATACTCGCCCTCGACATAGCCGGTGCCGAGGGGCGGCGGCGGGCCGCATTGCGCAAACAGCGCCGCCAGAAAGGCAAGCGAGCAGATGAGATCAGCCATCCCCGCCCCCGGTCATCCGGTCCAGATTGGTCAGCATCCGCCGCGTGATCGCCCGCGCCTCGGGCCGCGCATAGTGCCGCCAGCCCATGCGGCGCTGGACGATGGGCGCGGCGACGCGAAAATAGACCGCCTGCCCGACAAGCGAGAACACGGCCAGCTTCACTTCTTCGGATTCTGCCGGCGCGCCGGTCGCGGCGGACCACAGCGCGCAAAGCGCCCGGTGCCGGGGCTCGACCAGCGTGGCATAAAGCCGGTCCAGCACCGGGCTGCCCGGCTCGGCCAGCTCGCGCAGGACGAAGGCCACGGCATCGCTGGCGCCGGGGCTGACGATCATGAAGGTGACGATGCGGCGCACCAGCCGCCGCAGGATCATCCGGGCCTGGCGGGGATCCGGCCGGTCCTGCAAGCCGGGCAGGGGCCGGGCGACCTGCGCCACCTGCTCGGCCACCGCGTCGGCGCAGGCGATGCGCAGCCCGTCCTTGCCGCCGAAGTGATAAGCGATCGACGAGATGTTCGTCCCGGCCTGCGCGGCGATGGCGCGCGTCGAGGCGGCCTCGAATCCGCCGCGCCCGAATTGCTGCAGGGCGGCCCGGATCAGCGACATGCGGGTGGGATGCGGGTCCATGCCGATCTCGCGCTGCATTCAATCAATCGCTTGATACAGGATTTTCCCCGCCGAGTCGAGCCCGCCGAGTCGAGCCCGGTGCGGGGGCTCCGGCGCGGCGCGGGTCTCGCGATGCGGGGCTGTAGGGCGGCGCGTCGCGCGGGGCCGGTCAGAGGCCCGGCGGCGGGGGAGTTGCGCCATGCCGGGGCGCGCGTCGCCTGCCACTTGTTGGCCTTGCCGCCCTTGCCTCAGGCGTTCCGCACCAGCCAGTCGGCGAACAGCCGGGCCTTGGCCGAGGCGCGGGGGCTGATGGCAAGGGAAAACCCTGCCGGCGCGGGCACGCTTTCCGGCACCAGTTCGACCAGCCGCCCCTCGGCCAGCAGCCTGGCCATCAGCCCCTCCCAGCCCAGCACCGCGCCGACATCGTCCTGGGCGGCCTGCAGGGCGATCATGTGGTTGTTGACGAACAGGCTGCGGCCGGACGGGGCCGGCTGGCCGAGTTCGGAAAACCATTCCGCCCAGCCGGGCCAGGCATTGTCGTCGTCGTTCAGGTGGATCAGCGGGGCGCGCAGCAGGTCGCCGATTCCGGCGATGCGGTGGTTTTCGGCAAAGCGCGGCGTGCCATAGGCGCGGATGCGGTCGCGGAAGATCTCGCGCCGCTCGCCGCCGTCCTGGCCCGGCCGGACATAGCCGATGCCGATGTCGTGCCGGCTGGCCGCCCGCGGCACGTCGCTGACGATCTGCGAGACGGTGATCGCGGGATAGGCCTTCCAGAACGCGGTGATCTTCGGGGTCAGCCACAGGGCGCTGACCGCGGTCGTGGCGCGGATGGTGACATCGACCGCATCGGGGCGGGCCCGCAACTGGCCGACCGTGTCCGAGATCGTCTCGAAGCCGCGCTGCAGGGCGACCAGCAGGAAGGCGCCCTTCTCGGTCAGCTCGACCCCGCGATGCCGGCGGAGGAACAGCGCGCAGCCCAGATCCTGCTCCAACGCCTTGATCTGGTGGCTGATGGCGGCGGGGGTCACGTTCATCTCGCGCGCCGCCGCCTTGAAACCGCCGTTGCGCGCCGCGGCCTCGAAGCAGATCAGCGCGGTCATCGAAGCGAAGTCGTAGGGCCGAGCCATGCGCCTCCTGCGTTTTTGGATTAGCTGAAATAATCCAAGGTGAATTTTAATGCCGTTGTCAAGGCGGCGCATCCGGGGGAACGTCAGGACAGATTCACCCTCATCCCCTGGAAGCCGAACATGTCCGCCACCAACACGAATCTGCATGACCTGCTTGCCCGCCGGATTCCCGGACACGCGCTGGAACAGCCCTTCTATACCTCGCCCGAGATCTATCAGCAGGATCTGGAGCATATCTTCTACCGCGAATGGCTCTATGCCATCCCGGCCTGCCATCTGGTCAAGCCCGGCAGCTACGCGACGCTGCGGGTCGGCGCCTACAACATCGTCATCGTCAAGGGCCGCGACGGGGAAATCCGTGCCTTCCACAATTCCTGCCGGCATCGCGGCTCGATCGTCTGCAAGGCGCGCGAGGGTCAGGTGGCCAAGCTGGTCTGTCCCTATCACCAATGGACCTACGACCTGGACGGCAAGCTGATCTGGGCCAACAGCATGGGCCCCGATTTCGACCCGACCCAGCACGGGCTGCGCGGGGTGGCGCTGCGCAACCTCAAGGGGCTGATCTATATCTGCCTGGCCGACAACCCGCCGGATTTCGAGGCTTTCGCCCGCGCTGCCGAGCCCTATCTGGCGGTCCACGACCTGACCGACGCCAAGGTTGCCTACAGCTCCTCGATCATCGAGAAGGGCAACTGGAAGCTGGTCTGGGAAAACAACCGCGAATGCTATCATTGCAGCGGCAACCATCCGGCGCTGTGCCGGTCCTTTCCGCTGGACCCCGAGGTGGCGGGGGTTTCGGCCGACGGCTCGATCTCGGCCCGGCTGCAGGCGCATTTCGACGCCTGTGCCGCGGCCGGCGCCCCGGCGCAGTTCCTGCTGGGCGGCGGCGGCCAGTTCCGGCTGGCGCGGATGCCGCTGCAGGAAACCGCCGTCAGCTATACGATGGATGGCAAGGCGGCGGTGGCGCGCCAGCTGGGCCGCGTCGCCAAGTCTGACGCCGGCTCGCTGCTGGTCTTTCACTATCCCTCGACCTGGAACCATTTCCTGCCGGATCACTCGCTGACCTTCCGCGTCACCCCGATCAGCCCGACCGAGACCGAGGTGACGACGACCTGGCTCGTACACAAGGATGCGGTCGAGGGCGTGGATTACGACCTTCAGCGCCTGACCGAAGTCTGGATCGCCACCAATGACGAGGATCGCGAGATCGTCGAGACCAACCAGGAAGGCATCTTCTCGCCCGCCTATGTTCCCGGCCCCTATTCGCCCGACTGGGAAAGCGGCGTGATCCAGTTCATCGACTGGTATGCCGCATGGATGGAACGCAGCCTCGCCCCCAGCCGCATGGCGGCCGAGTGACCATGAACGCGCCGCTGGCCTTCTGAACGGGAAGGCGCCTCGCTCCTGCCGAGGCGCCGGATGGGACGGTCTTCTGCTTCCCTGGCCCCTCCGGCGCGCTTTTCAGCTACCGGTGCCGGGGGCTGCCTGAAAATCCGGGCCCGGGGCGTCCATGCGTCCGCTGGCCGCGCAAACCCCTTTGCTGCAGGCCGCAGATAAGCCAGACTTACCTGTCTGTGCATTCCACCTGAAGAGCAAAGCTGTGGCCCGCGACCTCAATCTTCTGTCCATGGCGCATTTCGAGGCCGTCGCCCGGCTGGGCGGGGTCATGCGCGCCGCCGAGGAATTGCAGGTCTCGGCCTCGGCGGTCAGCCAGCAGATCAAGCTGCTGGAGCAGAACCTGGGCGTGAAGCTGTTCCATCGCGAAAAGCGCCATTTGCGCCTGACCATCGACGGCGAGCGGCTGTTCCAGACCACCTCGCAGGCCTTCCAGTCCATCCGCGAGGTCCGCGCCGCCATCATCCGCCAGCGCGAAACGCATAATCTGTCGATCCGGGTCAGCCCGTCCTTCGGGGTGCGCTGGCTGGCGCCTCGACTTGCGGATTTCTGCCGCAGGCATCCGGAATGGGATGTCCGGGTCGATGCGACGCCCAATTTCACCGAATTCGACACCGAGGTCGTGGACATGGACCTGCGCTATGGCGAGGGCGACTGGGAGGGGCTGCATACCGATTGCGTCGTGCATGATTTCGTCTTTCCCATGTGCTCGCCCGCCTATCGCGAGGAGTTGCGCAGGATCTCGGACGACCCGCGCGAGCAGCTGCGCCATGCAAGGCTGATCGACAGCGTCAAGGCCTATTACCGCTGGGATTACTGGCTGCCCCGCAACGGCGTGCAGGGCACCTCGATGTCCTATCCCTGCCGCTTCGACCGGTCGAGCATGTCGGTGCAGATGGCGATGGACGGTGGCGGCGTGATCCTGGACAGCATGACGCTGGCCTTCGAGGAATTGCGGCGCGGCGATCTGGTGCCCTTCTCGACCGCGTTCGAGGTGATCGAGTTTCCGGGATACTGGATCGTCTGCCCGCATCGCCATGTGGGACGCCGGGCGGTGCGGCTGTTCTCGGACTGGGTCAAGGACAGGGGCCGGCAGCATATGCGCGAGGCGCGGGCCTGGCTGGAGGAACGCGGGCACCGGACCCGCTTCGAGCGCCGGGCGGCCTTCGTCACGTCCGAAGAGCGATGAAGGAATGCCGGGCGATGACGCCCGGCATTCCCGGTTTCCGGCCGCTCAGTAGATCGTCAGGGCCGGGATGAAGGTGAAGGCCAGCAGCAGTATCAGGGCCACCAGATAGAAGGGCAGCAGCGCCTTGGTGGTCTGGCCGATCCCCGTCCGCGCGATGGCCATCGAGATGAACAGCGTCGTCCCGACCGGCGGCGTGTAAAGCCCTATCGAGAGGTTGATCACCATCATCAGCCCCAGCTGCACCGGATCGAGCCCGATCGTGTTGCCGATGGTCACGAACAGCGGCGCCAGCAGCAGGACCGCGGCGGGCAGGTCCAGGAACATGCCGACGACCAGCATCACCAGGTTCAGCGCGATCAGCACCATCCACGGTTGCGTCAGGTGGGTCGAGACGAAGCCGGCCAGGTTCTGCGGCACCTGCTCGGCGGTCAGGATCCACTGGATCGTGCCCGAGGCCATGATGATCAGCATCACCGCGCCGGTCATCATGCCGGTATCGACCAGGGCATTCCAGATCAGCCGCGGCGTCACGTCGCGATAGAAGAAGATGCCGATCAGCAGCGCATAGGCGACGGCCAGCACGCTGACCTCGGTGGGCGTGGCGATGCCGAAGCGCAGGGTGCCGATGATGAAGATCGGCATCAAGAGCGCCGGCAGCGCGAAGACGATCTGGCTTCTGAAGGCGCGGAAGCCGCCGGGCAGCGGTGCGGCGGGCAGGCCGCGGCGCCTGGCGACGAACCAGACCGTGGTCATCAGGCCGGCCGCCAGCAGCAGGCCCGGCAGGATGCCGGCGACGAACAGGTCCACGATCGAGACATTCGCCACCAGCCCGTAGAGGATCAGCGGGATCGAGGGCGGGATCAGCACCGAGATGGTCGAGGACGAGGCGTTGATCGCCGCCGCGAAAGGCGCGGGATAGCCGTCGCGCACCTGCACCGGGATCAGCGCATTGCCCATGGCCGAGGCATCGGCCACCGCCGAGCCCGAGACGCCGCCGAACATCACCGAGCCGAGGATGCTGACCTGCCCCAGCCCGCCGCGATAGCGCCCGACGATCAGCCGCGCGATATTGACCAGGTATTCGCCGAACTTGCCGTGCATCATCAGCGAGCCGGCCAGGATGAAATAGGGGATCGCCAGCATTGGGAATGCCTGCGTCGGCGCATAGAGGCGCTGGGCGATCACCGCCAGCGGCTTGCCGTCTGCCAGCAGCGCCAGCGCGGTGCCGCCCAGCATGGCATGGGCCACCGGCACGGACAGCGCCATCAGGCCGAAGAATGCGATCACGAGAATCGGGGTCATTCCGGGTCCTCCTCAGCTCAGGCTCGAAGCGGTTTCGACATTGCGCAGCGTCCGGCCCATCAGCGCGGCGATCAGGTCGCAGGCGCAGATCACGGCGATGCCGCCGAAGCCGTAGACGAGGCTGGCATAGCCCCAAAGCTGGCTGATCCCGCCCAGGGCGCTGAGACGCTGGTATTGCGCCGCGCGGATGATCGGGAACGCGGACCAGACCACGAAGACCGAGATCAGCAGCGTCAGCACCGAGACGAGGATGAACAGCACCCTGCGGCCGCTGTCGGACAGCAGGTCCGGCAGGATGGTGATGGCGATGTTGCGGCTGTGGACGGTGGCGATCACCACCCCGCCGGCGATCATCCAGGGCAGCAGGATGGCATGGATCTCATAGGCCCAGTCCAGCCCCTGGCCATAGACATAGCGCAGGACGACATTGGCCATCAGCCCCACGAAAAGCACGATCAGGGTCGCGACGCAGACCAGCCGTCCCGACATGTCCAGCGCCGCGACGATGCCGCGCAGGACGGAGGGCGCCGGGCGCCCCTCCTTTCCGGCGGTGTCGGGATGAAGCGCGCCGGTCATTTTGCGGCCTCGGCGATGATCGCATCGACCAGTTCCGGGAAGCGGGCGCGATATTCGTCATAGACCCCCGCCGTCGCGTCGACGAAAGCCTGACGATCTTCGAGCTCGGTGACGATGGCGCCCTCGGCCTCCAGCTTCTGGCGGACCTCCACCTCCTGCTCTTCGGCAGTCTGCCTCTGGAACGCCGTCGCCTCGTCGGCGGAGGTCTGGACGCAGGCCTGATCCTCGGGCGACAGCGACGCCCACCAGGCCATGCTGGCCAGCAGCGGCGAGGTCTCGTATTTATGGCCGGTCAGCGAGATATGCTTGGTGATCTCGTGCAGCTTGGACGAATAGATGTTCGTCAGGGGGTTCTCCTGCGCCTCGAAGACCCCCGATTGCAGCGCGGTCGGCAGTTCCGCGAAGGTCAGCGGCGCCGGGTTGCCGCCAAGCGCCTTGAAGATCGCGATGGTCATGTCGTCGGGCGGCGTGCGGATCTTGACGCCCTTGAGGTCGGCCGGCGTGGTGATCGACCGGGACAGGTGGCTGACATGGCGGATGCCGTTGTCCCAGAAGCCCAGCAGCTTCAGCCCGGCATTCTGCGCCCTTTCGTCGATCTGCGCCTTGATCTCGCCGTCGATCGCCTTCCAGGCGCTCGGCGCATCCGCGAACAGGAAGGGCAGGCCGATCACGTTCAGTTCCGGGACGATCTGCGCCGTGGCGCCCTGGCTGTTGGCGGTGATCTGGATCACATTGGCCGAGGTCGAGGTCAGCGCCTCGACATCGTCGCCCATCGTCGCGGCGCCCGCCACGTTGACGGTGATGCGGCCCTGGGTGCAGGCCGACAGCTTTTCGGCGAAGAACTCGGCCGCCAGCGAGCGCGGATTGCCCGGCGGCTGCGCATGGGCCAGGATGATGGTATCGGCGGCGGCGGCACCGGCAAAGACGGTGCCGGACAGGATTGCCCCAAGGATGGTGCGGTTCATGGTGTTTCCTCCCAATGAGCAGATGATGGGGCCTGCCGCCTCCTCGCGGCAGGCCTTTTTTCAGTGAATGAGCGAGCCGCCGTTCACGTCGACCTCGGTTCCCGTGCAATAGGACGCCAGATCCGAGGCCAGGAACAGGCAGCAGCCGGCCACGTCGCGCGCCTCGCCGGCGCGGCCCATCGGGATGCCGGCAAGAATGCCGTCCATCATCTCGGGCGTCAGCTTGCCGGCGGTGATGTCGGTGGCGATGAAGCCGGGGCAGACCGCGTTCACGCGGATGTTCTGCGGCGCCAGTTCGCGCGCCATGGCCTTGGTCAGGCCCAGCACGCCGGCCTTGGCCGCCGAATAATGCGGCCCGCCGAAGATTCCGCCCCCGCGCTGCGCCGAGACCGAGGACAGGTTGACGATGCTGCCCGCGTTTCGTTCGCGCATGGCGGGGATGACCGCCTGGCTCATGTAGAGCGTGCCGCGCAGGTTCACGTCCAGAACCGCGTCATAGTTTCCGGGCGCGATATCCATCACCTTCAGCGGTTGCGTGATGCCGGCATTGTTGACCAGCACGTCGATGCGGCCCCAGCGTTGCAGCAACGCGTCCGCCGCGCGTCTGCAGGCGTCCAGGTCGGTCACGTCGCAGGCCAGCCCGACATGGCCTTCGCCCAGATCCGCTGCAGCCGCCTTGGCCTGATCGGCGTCGAGGTCCAGAATGGCGACGGTGGCGCCATGTTCGGCAAAGAGTTGCGCCGTGGCCTTGCCCAGGCCGCGCGGCGAGGCCGCGCCGGTCACCACCGCGAATTTTCCGTCCAGCAGGCCCATGGCCTTCTCCTCCTGATTGTCTGAATTGGGGGGCCGGCTTACAGCCAGCCCTTGATGCGTTCGGTGATCTTGCCCACCGTCAGCCCATACATCTCGTGCAGGGTCGGCAGGGCTCCGGCCTCCAGGAACTGGTCCGGCAGGCCGATCATGCGGAATGTCGGCGTGACGCCATTGCGTAACAACGTGGTGGCGACGGCCTCGCCCAGGCCGCCGACGACGGTATGGTTCTCGGCCGTGACCACCAGCCGCCCGCCCTTGCGCGCCTCGGCCAGGATCGTCTCGGTATCCAGGGGCTTGATCGTCGGCACATGCAGCACCGCCGCATCGACCCCGTCCCGGGCCAGCGCCTCGGCGGCGTCCAGCGCACGCATGGTCATGAACCCGGTCGAGACGATCAGCACGTCCCGGCCCTCGCGGATCACCTGCGCCTTGCCCAGCTGGAACCTGTAATCCGGCTTGTGGCGGGTCAGCACCGATGGCACCTTGCCGCGCGGCAGGCGGCTGTAGACCGGGCCGTCATGGGCGGCGATCTGCGGCACCATGCCGATGATGTCGTCGGCGTCGCAGGGATCGATCACGGTCATGTTCGGCAGGCCGCGGAAGATCGCCAGATCCTCGGTCGCCTGATGGCTGGGGCCGTAGCCGGTGGTCAGGCCCGGCAGGGCGCAGACGATCTTGACCGGCAGGTTTTCCTCGGCGATGGCCATGGCGATGAAGTCATAGGCGCGGCGGCTGGCAAAGACCGCATAGGTCGTCGCGAACGGGTTGAAGCCCTCGCGCGCCAGCCCGGCGGCGGCGGACATCAGCAACTGCTCGGCCATGCCCATCTGGTAGAAACGGTCGGGCATCGCCTGCGCGAAGATGTGCAGGTCGGTGTATTTGGCCAGGTCAGCGGACAGGCCGACGATCCTGTCGTCCTTCTGCGCCGCCTCGACCAGCGCATGGCCGAAGGGTGCAGCCACGGTGTCATAGCCCTCGGCCGCTAGCGAGGCGATCATCGCCGTGGTCGCCACGCGCGGCCCCTCGGGCAGCTTGCGCGGTTCGTATTTGCGCTTCATCGATGCCAGCGTCATTGCGGTTTCCCCTCCTCCAGGACGGCCAGGGCCTTGGCCCATTCATCCGCCTCGACGCGGACGAAATGCGTGATTTCGCGTTTCTCCAGGAAATCGACGCCCTTGCACATGGTGGTGTCGAAGATGATGACGCGGGGACCGCGGTGGTCGGTTTCGCGTGCGGCGTCCAGCGCCGCGACGACGGCCGCAAGGTCGTTGCCGTCGACCCGTTGCGCGTGCCAGCCGAAGGCCTGCCATTTGGCACGCTCGTCGCCCTGGGCCAGCGCGGCGGTCGATTTGCCGTCGGCCTGCTGGTCGTTGAAATCGACAAGGCAGATCAGGTTGTCCAGCCGGTGCTGGACGCCGGACATCACGGCTTCCCAGGTCGATCCCTCGCCCAATTCGCCGTCCGACATCAGGTTGTAGACGAAGGCCGGGCTGTTCTTGCGCTTCAGCCCCATCGCCATGCCGACGGCGATGCCGAGGCCATGACCCAGCGAACCGCCGGTGATCTCCATCCCCGGAGTATAGGAGGCCATGCCCGACATCGGCATGCGGGAATCATCCATGCCGTAGGTCTCAAGCTCTTCCTCGGGCAGGATGCCGGCCTCCATCAGCACGGCGTAAAGCGCGATGGCGTAATGCCCGATCGACAGCAGGAAGCGGTCGCGGCCTTCCCATTCCGGGTTTCTGGGGTCGTAGTTCAGGGCGTGGAAATAGGATGCGGCCAGCACATCGGCCACGCCAAGCGCCTGGCCGATATAGCCCTGTCCCTGCACCTCGCCCATCAGCAGGGCCTTGCGGCGAATATTCCATGCCCGCAGCGCCAACGAAACGTTGGACGCCGCAGATACGCGGCTTTGATCTGTCATGAATTCCTCCCATCGGCTTGGGCCGTGAGAGCAAGCTTGCGCCGAATCAGGCCCGTAGTCTTGTATGTTTTCTTTACAGTTTGTGAAGGTGAGCTTCAGATACCCGCAAGCCGGCCTGCCCGCGCGGGATGAAGGACCCATGGCAGGACAGGAAGGCCGCCGCCTCCGGCCGTGCTTGCGCAGCAACCCCTTCAGGAATCCAGACGCATGCCTGCCATTTCCCTTGCGAGCGCGTTGCACATCAGGTGCTTGGCCGGGTCGATGGGGCTTGAGGTGGAGACGAAGATCCCCACCCGGATGTTGGCAAGCATCTCCTGGATCAACGGCACGAAGCGGAGCTGGCCGTCTTCGATGTCGTCGTAGAAGCCAATCTTGGTATAAAGCCCGATACCATGACCGCCCAGGATCATCTGCTTCGCAAGAAACAACGTGTTCGTGAAGATATGTGTCGACAGCGGCGTGACCAATGTCGTGATCGCCTGATCAATGATCGAGTTCCCGCCGCGGGCATCGATGGTGCGCACCAGCCTGTAGGCGGCAATGTCGTCGAGTGTGACGCTGGTCCGGCCGGCAAGCGGATGGTCGGGACGAACGATAACGCCAAAGGGCGCGGATTTTTCGGATAGCAGCCTGACGCCGGGATGATCCGAGAACGTGAAGGCGATGCCGATCTCGGCCGCGCCGCTGGCCACGGCCTGCACTGCGTCCTCGGGTTGGGCGGTCGTGACGGAGATCGAGATGTCGGGATAGATCTTTCCGAATTCGTTCATCGCCCGGGGCAGGCAGCCCATCGCAATCGAATCGATCGTGCAGATGTTGATATGCCCCGTGCGCAGATCGCGCATGTCGTCGATCAGGATCTTGGTGCGCTCGAAATCGTGAAGCACCGTACGGCAATGCTCCAGAAGGATCGCGCCCACGGCCGTCAGCTCCACGCCCTCCGGGGTGCGGTCGAAGATCGAGACGCCCAGCCGCTGCTCGACGTTGAGGATCTTGCGGTTCACCGAGGTGGACGAAACGTTGAGAAGCTGCGCCGCCTTGCGGATCGACCGCTGCCGGGCGACCTCGTCGAAATACTTCAGGAAGCTGGTATGCATGCTGCCTCGACGCCAGGGGGGTGATGCGTTTTCTGCACCGCTGTTGGTAAAACTTTCTTCTATCTGCACTGCATCCGCAACGCTAAAGTCAGTGCAACAAGGTCGAAACAAGGGCCGCCCCACCACCAACAGAGAGATGGAAAGATGCGACACAGAACAAAGCTCGACCGGCGCAGTCTGTTGCAGGGCATGACGGCCCTTGGGGCCGCCTTTGTCGGAACCCGGATCGGTATCGAACGGGCCTGGGCCGCTGATATCCATACGATCAAGCTGCAGCTCGGGTGGCTGGCGGGGAACGGCATCCTGGGGGAACTGGCCGCCGATGAGAACGGCTATTTCGCCGAGGAAGGGCTGGCGCTGGAAGTCGTCGCCGGAGGTCCGAACGTGGACGGTGTGGCCTCGGTCGCGTCGGGGCGGGCCGAGATCGGCTCGATCAGCTCCAGCCCGTCGCTGATGCTGGCGCGCTCGCAGGGGCTGCCGGTCAAGTGCATCGCGGCAGGGTATCAGCAGCATCCCTTCACCTATTTCTCGCTCGAAAAGAACCCGGTGCGCGAGCCGAAGGATCTGATCGGCAAGACCGTGGCCACCAACGGCACCGCGCGGATTCTGTTGCAGGCGCTGCTGGCCGCCAACGGCATCCCCGAGGATCAGGTCGAGGTGCGGGTGATGGGCGCGGACATGTCGCCGCTGCTGACCGGGCAGGCCGATGTGGTGACCGGCTGGAAAACCAATGTCAGCGCCTTGTCGGTGCTGGGGCCGGAGCGGGTCGACATGACCCTGTGGGATGCGGGCATCAGGCTTTACGCCAATCCCTATTACGTCACCGACAGGTCGCTGAACGAAAACCCCGAGCAGGTCCGCGGGATGCTGCGCGCGATCGCACGCGGCTGGGGCTGGGTGCATGACAATCCCGAAGCCGCCGTGGACATCCTCGTGTCGCGTTATCCCAACCTTGACCGGGATGCCGAACTCGCGGCGGTGGGTGCTGTCGTCGAATACAGCTTCGACGAGGCGACGCGCGAACGCGGCTGGGGCACGATGACGCGCGAAAACTGGCAGGCGCAGATCGACATCTACGACCGCCTCGGCCAGTTCGAAGGCGGGGCGCCTGCGGTCGACGACGTCATGACCCTTTCGGTGCTGGATGAAATCGCCGCGGTGCGGCCGGTATACGGTTGAACGACATGATGGAACCCATGGAAACCCTTGTGGGGCAGCCGGTTGACACGACGCGGGTGAAGGCTCCGGCGGCCACGCTGGACGCGGCAACGGTCCGCTTCGGATCCTATACCGCCATCGACAAGCTTGACCTCCGGATCGAGGCCGGCGCGTTCTACACCATCCTCGGCCCGTCGGGATGCGGCAAGTCCACGCTGCTGCGGCTGGTCTCGGACCTGATCCCCGCCGCGGGGGGCGATGTCTCGATCTTCGGCAAGACGACCGAAGAGGCACGGCTGGCGCGGGAATTCGCCTTCGTCTTTCAGGATGCCGCCCTGCTGCCGTGGCGGTCGGCCCTGAAGAATGTCGAGCTGCCGCTGGAAATCGGGCGCAAGCGCGGGGCCGTGATCCCGACCGGGCCGCGCAGCCCCCGCGAATTGCTAGAGCTGGTCGGCCTGAAGGGCCGCGAAAACGCCCTTCCGCATGAACTGTCGGGCGGGATGCGCCAACGGGTCGCCATTGCGCGCGCGCTGCTGTGCCAGCCCAAGCTGCTGCTGATGGACGAGCCCTTTGGCGCGCTGGACGAGATGACCCGCGACCGGCTGAACCTTCAGCTGCTGGACATCTGGCGGGAGACGGGGACGACGATCCTGTTCGTGACACACTCCATTTCCGAGGCGGTTTTCCTGGGGCAGAAGGTGATCATGCTGCGCGCCAATCCCGGACGCCTGCGCGAAATCGTCGATATCGACCTGCCCGAGCCGCGGCAGATGAAGCTGCGCGATACGCCCGAATTCAACCGCTATTGCAGCTATCTGCGCGAACTTCTGGAGACCTGCTGATGGCCGTCATCGAAAACCTTGGCATCGCCGATCCCCAGGCCCTTGCCCGAAGCGCGGCGCGCAGGGAAAGGCTGGTCTCGACCATCGTGCCCATCGGGACAGCCGTCGCGCTGGTCGGGTTGTGGCAGCTGGGGGTCAGGGCCCTGGGCGTCCCGACCTATATCGCCCCCGCGCCGTCGGACGTCGCCGTCACCCTAGTCGAGAAGTTTCCCCTGCTGATGCAGAACTTCTGGCCCACCTTCTTTGAAAGCGTGGCGGGCTTCGTGGTGGGCAATCTTGCCGCCATCCTGATCGCGGTGGCCTTCGTCCATTCCCGCAATGTCGAGCGGGCGTTCTTCCCCATCGCCGTCTTCGTCAACACCATCCCGATCCTGGCCATCGCGCCGATCCTTGTGCTGATCTTCGGGCCGGGCATGACGGCAAAGGTGGTGATCGCCGCGCTGATCTGCTTCTTCCCGACGCTGGTCAACATGGTGCGCGGCCTGCAGTCGGTCAGCCCGCAGACGCTGGAACTGGCGCGGATCCTGTCGGCGTCGAAGGCCGAGGTCTTCTGGAAGATGCGCTTGCCGTCGTCGCTGCCGTTCCTGTTCTCGGCGCTGAAGATCTCGGCCACCACCTCGGTCATCGGTGCCATCGTCGGCGAATGGGTCGGTGCGGATCTGGGCCTGGGTGCGCTCATCATCGACGCGACCTTCAATTTCAACTCGCCGCTGCTTTACGCCACGGTGCTCATGTCCTCGGGGCTGTCGGTGCTGATGTTCGCCCTGGTCACGCTGGCCGAACGCCGGATCGTGCGCTGGTAACCTGAGACCATTCGAAACAACCGGAAAATCGACGCCGCGGTCCTGACCCGCCCCGGCGTGACAGGAGGAGCTTGTCCAAAATGACCGATCGCATCAGGGATTTTCTCACCACCAGGGCCGAGCAGGTGCCGGTCGTCAGCAACACCGACGTGGTGGTGATCGGGGCGGGCCCGGCAGGTCTGTCCGCCGCCGTGTCGGCCGCCCGCAACGGGGCGCGGGTGACGCTGGTGGAACGCTATCACCACCTGGGCGGCATGGCGTCGGGCGGCATGGTCCTCGTGCTGGACGACATGGTGAACGAGGGAACCGAGATCGTCACCACCGGCATCGTCAGCGAATTCGTGGACCGGATGCAGCGCCAGGACGGCGCCGTCTTTCCCCCGCCCGAAGATTGCCAGACCAATTGGGAGATGTGGCGGAAATGGGCGCGCTGGGGCTGCATCGACTTTCACAAGCAGGGCATGCCGCAGCCGATCATCCACGCGGTCGCCTTCGACCCCGATGCCTGGAAGCGCGTCAGCCTGGATCTGGTCGCCGAGGCCGGGATCGAGCTGCGCACCCATAGCTGGTTTTCCGAAGCCATCGTCGAGAACGGCCGTGTCACCGGCGTGATCGTGCAGACCAAGCTGGGCCGGCAGGCGATCCGTGCGCGGATGGTGGTGGATGCCTCGGGCGACCTGGACGTGGCGGCCTCGGCGGGCGCGTCCTTCGCGACCGGGCAGTTCATCGTCACGACCGTCTTCCGCCTGATGGACGTGGACACCACCAGGGCGGAAGCGTTCGAATACGAAAACCCCGAAGCCTTCAAGGCCCTCGACCGCCAGGCCAGGCGCGTCATCGGCGGGGCCTGGGGGATGTGGTGGCTGAAGACGCCGCTGCCCGGCGTGGTCTGGTGCAACTGCCCGCACATGCCGGGCTATGACGGCCTGTCGCCCGAACACATGGTCGAGGCCGAATATGAAGGCCGCCGCCGGATGATGGCGCTGCTGGACTTCGCCCGCGCCAACCTGCCGGGCTTCGAGAATGCCAGGATGCTGGGAGCGGCGGAACAGATGGGCATCCGGCAGACGCGGCTGTTGCAGGGCGAATACATCGTCACCAAGGACGACGTGAAGAAGCGGCGCCATTTCGCGGACTCGGTCTGCCGGGGCAGGGACTACTATACCCCCTATCGGGCGCTGCTGCCCCGGGGGATCGACAACCTGATCGTCGCCGGCCGGCACTATTCGGTCGAAAGCGAGGCGCAGAAGCAATCGCGTGAAATCCCTCCCTGCATGGCCCAGGGCGAGGCTGCCGGCGTGGCCGTGGCCAAGGCGCTTCAGGCCAATTGCGCGCTGCGCGACGTCGATGTCAGGGCCATCCAGAAGCAGATGCGGGCGCAGGGCGCCGATCCGGGCGACGTGCCCTCGGCCAATGCGCTGATCGAACCAATCGCCGCCGCCTGAGAAAGGGAACCACCATGACGAAACAGCACCTTCCGCTGGAGGGCATCCGCGTCCTCGACTTTACCCAGGTGATGATGGGTCCCTGCGCCACGCAGATGCTGGCCGATTTCGGTGCGGACGTGATCAAGGTCGAACGCCCCGGCGAGGGCGACCTGTCGCGCAACTTCTTCGGAGAGCCGAGCGAGGAGGCGATGAACAACGCGGTCTTCGCCTCGCTCAACCGCAACAAGCGGTCGGTGGAGATCGACACCAAGTCCGAGGCCGGCCGCCGGATGATCTATGAGCTGGTCGCCCAGTCGGACGTGGTCGTGGACAATTTCCGCGCCGGGGTGATGCGGCGCCTGGGCTTCGATTATGACACGCTGTCGAAGCTCAACCCCGCCATCATCTGCGCCTCGGGCACCGGCTTCGGAGAGGTCGGCCCCTATGCCCACAAGGGCGGCCAGGACGTGCTGGCCCAGGCCATGACCGGGGTCATGGAAAAGACCCAGGACCCGGCGGTTCCGAAGTCGATCTATCCGACCACGCTTTGCGACTACACGGCCGGGATGCATCTTGTGCAGGGGATCCTTGCGGCGCTTCTGGCGCGGGCCAGGACCGGGCGCGGGCAGAAGGTCGGCGTCTCGCTTTATGACTCGATGATCGCCATGCAGATGCAAGAGGCCGCGCAATGGTCGAAGCACCGCGAGGTGCTGAACTGGGCCGCGATGCCGCTGACCGGCGTCTTCGACACGACTGACGGGGCGGTGGTGGTGGTCGGTGCCTTCAAGCCGCATCCGCTGCGCGACATCTGCGCGGCCTTGCAGATCGAGGATCTGTCGGCCGATTATCCGAACCTTGCGTCGCAGCGGGCCAACAAGCCCTATCTGCAGGGACGATTCCGCGACGCCTTTGCGACCAACACGACCGCCCACTGGATCAAGCGGCTTGAGGATCAGGACCTGCTCTGCGCCCCCGTCCGTTCCCTGGGCGAGGCGCTGGATGACGCCCAGACCGCGGTCAATGGCATGTTGCTGGACCTGGACCACCCGATCCTGGGAAAGATCACCCTGGTCGGGTCGCCCGTTCATCTCAGCGAGGCCCCTCTGGTGATCCGCCATGCGCCGCCGCGGCTGGGGGAGCATACCGACGAGATCATCCGCGAATTCAACCTGAACGCCGTCGCGCGGAAGGAGGCGGTATGACCGTCCGCTTCGAAGTCGTCGATCAGGTCGCGCGCGTCACCATCGACCGTCCCGACCGGATGAATGCCGTCGATGCTGCGACCGATGCCAGGCTTGACCGCATCTGGTCGGAAATCGAGACGCGCAGCGATATCCGCTGCGTGGTCCTGACCGGGGCGGGGGACCGGGCCTTCAGCGCGGGCGCGGACATGAAGGCCGCGAACGGGCTCAGCGGGCTGGAATACTGGGGCGCCGCCAATCCGAACGGCTTCGGCGGCATCGCCCTGCGGCAAAGCCTGACCGTGCCCGTCATCGCCCGGGTCAACGGCCTTGCCCTTGGCGGCGGGTTCGAGATGGTGCTGGGCGCCGATATCGTCATCGCCTCGACCGAGGCCCGGTTCGGGCTGCCAGAGGCACGGGTCGGCCGCCTGCCCCTGGACGGCGGCATGGTCGCCCTGCAACGCCTGATCCCCCGCAACATCGCGGCCGGGCTGATGATGACGGGCCGGATGCTGTCCGCGCAAGAGGCCGCGCGGTTCGGGCTGGTCAACGCGGTCGTGCCGCCCGACCGGCTGGATGCCGAAGTCGATGCCTGGGTCGCGGACATCCTGT
This sequence comes from Paracoccus sp. J55, assembly GCF_000513975.1. Taxonomy (NCBI): domain Bacteria; kingdom Pseudomonadati; phylum Pseudomonadota; class Alphaproteobacteria; order Rhodobacterales; family Paracoccaceae; genus Paracoccus; species Paracoccus sp. J55. Next base: position 11,150 of record NZ_AZVA01000015.1, on the reverse strand, counting down.
CCTGCGCGCCCTTGTCGGTGGCCGCGATCAAGGACACGATCCGTTCGACGGCCCATCTGAATCCGCATGAAGCGCGCGACCTGCGCCGCCCGGCCCTGATCGCTGCCCTGAAATCCGAGGATTCGATCGAAGGCGTCGCCGCATTCCGCGAGAAGCGCGCGCCCGTCTGGCGCGGCCGGTAAATGCCATGGCGCTTGTCATCCAGGGCCGCTGCATCGACGTCAAGGACGGGATCTGCACCACCTCCTGTCCCGTCGATTGCATCTACGAGGGCGAGCGGATGTTCTACATCCACCCGACCGAATGCATCGAATGCGGCATGTGCGAAAGCATCTGCCCCGTCGATGCGATCCGATACGAGGACGAGCTGGACCCCGAAAATGCCATCTTCGCACGCATCAACCGCGAGGTCTTCGTCAACGAGGCCGGCGAGATGGAGGAACCCGGCGGCTGGTCCCGTGGCATGGCGCCCCGGCCGGATCATCCGGATCTGCCGGTCCGCCCCCGTCCCGTCATGCAGGCAATCTGAAGGAGAACAGGATGAAAGGGATCGTCGCTGCGGTGCCGACACCGATCGATGCACAGGGCCGCTTCCTCGGGGCCGCCTTTGTGGAACATGCGCGCTGGGCCCTGGCCAACGGCTGCGACGGATTGAACGTCCTGGGATCCACCGGCGAGGCGAATTCCCTCGACGCCGGGACGCGCCGCATGGTCATGACCCACGCCGCCGAGGCGCTGGACCGCCGCCGCCTGATGGTCGGGACCGGCACGCCGTCGATTGACGAAACCATCGGCCTGACCCGCCATGCCGACGACCTGGGCTATCCCGTGGCCCTGGTTCTGCCGCCCTATTACTATACGCCCCCGTCCGAGGAGGGGCTGATCGCCTGGTACCTGGCGCTTCACGCGGCGCTGGGCGACCGGCCGATCCGGGTCTGGTTCTACAATTTTCCGCAGATGACCGGCTTCGTGATCCCCGAGGCGGTGATCGCGCATCTGCACGCCGTGGCGCCGCAGCGGTTCGATGGCATCAAGGACAGTTCCGGCGACCTTTCCTATTGCCGCGGCCTGGTCTCCCGGCTCCCCGGCCTGAAGGTCTTTCCCAGTTCGGAAACCACGCTGGCCGAGGGACGAAGGGACGGCTTCGCAGGCTGCATCTCGGCCACGGCGAACCACACAGCCCCGATCTGCGCGCGCCTCTGGCGGGGAGAGACGGGGCTGGCGCCCCGCTTGGCCGAGTTGCGGGCCGCCATATCGGCCTGCCCTCTGATCCCCGCGGTCAAGTATCTGGTGGCCCGCCGCACCGCCAACCCCGAATGGCAGAACGTGCTGCCGCCCTTCACGGCCCTTGGCGCGTCCGCCATCGCATCGCTGGATCGGCTGGCGTCCGAGCGCGTCGCAGCCTGAACCCAGCAGGAGAAGATCATGAAAGACAGGAACGAAATCCAGGGCAACCTGATCGGCGGCGAATGGCTGCCGGACGGCGACTGCCGCCCCGATGTGAACCCTTCCGATACCCGCGACATCATCGGGTTCTTTGCCTCTGCGGACCGCGCCGCGGTCGATCAGGCCGTCCACGCTGCCCGGTCGGCCTTTCCGGCTTGGGCGGCGGCCGGTCCGCAGGTCCGGCACGACCTGCTTGATGCCGTCGGCACCGAATTGCTGGCGCGCAAGGAAGAGATCGGGCACCTTCTTGCACGGGAAGAAGGCAAGACCCTGCCCGAGGCGATGGGCGAGACCGTCCGCGCGGGCCAGGTCTTCAAGTTCTTTGCCGGAGAGGCGCTGCGCGTTGCCGGCGATGCCCAGCAGTCGGTCCGCCCCGGCATCGACGTCGCCGTCACCAGAGAGCCTTTGGGCGTCATCGCCCTGATCACGCCCTGGAACTTTCCAATCGCCATCCCGGCCTGGAAGATCGCGCCCGCGCTTGCCTATGGCAATTGCGTGGTGCTGAAGCCCGCCGAACTGACGCCGGGCTGCGCCCATGTGATCGCGCAGCTTCTGCACAAGCATGGCTGCCCGGCCGGCGTCTTCAACCTGGTGATGGGGCAGGGATCGGTCTTGGGCGATGCCCTGGTGTCGCATCCGGGAATCGATGCGGTGTCCTTCACGGGTTCGGTGGCGACCGGCTCGCGCATCGCCGCGACATGCGGCACCCTGCGCCGGAAGGTCCAGCTTGAGATGGGCGGCAAGAATCCGATGGTCGTGATGGACGACGCCGATCTGCAGACCGCGGTTCAGGCCTGCCTGAATGGCGCCTTCTTCTCGACCGGGCAGCGTTGCACGGCGTCTTCGCGGCTGATCGTGCAGAAAGGCATCCACGATGCCTTTGTCGAGAGGCTTGGCCGCGAAATGCGGGCCCTGCGCGTCGGGGATGCCTTGCAGCCGGATACCCAGATCGGGCCGGTGGTCGATCAGCGCCAGCTTGATTCCAACCTTGCCTATGTGGACCTGGCCCGAAGCGAAGCCGCCGAGGTACTTGGCGGCGAGCGGCTGGAGCTGGACAAGCCCGGCTTCTACCAGGCCCCGGCCCTGTTCCTGAACACGACGAACGGCGCCCGCATCAACCGCGAGGAAATCTTCGGCCCCTGCGCTTCCGTCATCAAGGTCGAGGATTTCGACGAGGCCCTGGCCGCGGCCAACGACACGGAATTCGGCCTTTCGGCCGGCATCTGCACGGGCAGCCTGAAACACGCCTCGGAATTCCGCCGCAGGGTCGAGGCGGGGATGGTCATGGTGAATCTTCCGACCGCAGGCGTCGATTATCATGTGCCCTTCGGAGGGCGTAAGGGCTCGTCCTTCGGTCCGCGGGAACAGGGCCGCTATGCTGCCGAGTTCTACACGGTGGTGAAGACAGCTTATCAGCTGGCCTAGCAATCGTGCCGTCCGCATATCGACCGCTATCCCGGCGCACGGCACCGGTGGTTGTCGAGCCCGCGGCGCGTGGCGGTGTGGTCGACCACCGCAACCACGCGCTGCCCAGACCCGAGGCGGACGAGCATAGGGAGCTGCAACCGGCGCCTTCCTGCTGGTGGTGGCTCGGGGGCGCGTCCTCTCGACCGTCCCGGCCCGCTATTCCGGGCGCTGAACGAAACAGGCGGCGACCGGGCGCTCCGGTCGCCGGCCTTGCCAGCTTGCGCGCCTTGGCACCCTTCAGTGCGGGCCGCCGTCACGACATTGCCGACCTTGGGGCCTTCGCGGGTCTGTTCACTGCTGTCGGGGACGGCGGGCTGCCCCACCGCCTCGGTCTTGACCGCACAGCGCCGGTCGGCCTGCCCGCAGCGCCCGGCGGGTCCCGCCATGGCGGGGGTCGCGGCCAGGTTCAGCTGCGTCAGGACCATCAGAGGGCGGCTTGGGCCCGTCGCGCCGGGCATTTGCGGTCGTTCCGCCGGCATTCCGCCGGCGGGCCGTGGCCATCTGGCTGCTGTCCAGGGCCGTCACCGAACAGACTCCGGGCCCCAGGCGGCGGGTTCAGCAGACCTGCACCGTGCATCCCATCAGGCCATTTGCGCAGCGCAGTCCGGAAGACTCGCAAAGCGATGGCATCACGCGCAGATCAACTCACCATTCGGCGGCGGCGCTAGCGCCTGACCAGCACCACCTCGCCGGCACCGGCGCCCGTGGCGATCTGCAGCGCCGCCCATTCCTTGGCGGCCTGGTTGCGGGCCGAGGCGGCCGAGAGCCGGGCGCTGGCCGTCGAGCGGTCGGAATCGAGCAGGTCCAGAAGCGCCAGCCCGCCCTCGGCAAAGCTGGTCCGGGCCAGCCGATAGGCCCGGTCATAGGCCGCTGCCGCGCCTTCCAGCGCCGCGGCCTGCTGGCGATAGCGGCGCAGGTTCGATTGCGCGACCTGCACGTCCTCGACCGCCTGCGACACGCTGGCCCGCCAGGCGATCTCGGCCTCGCGCCCCTCGGCGATGCGCCGCGCGCGGGTGGCCTGCAGCGCGCCCTGGTTCAGCACCGGAAACGAGATCGCCGGGCCGAAGCCCCAGGTCTTCGCCCCGCCGCTTTCGCTGACCGAACCCGTCAGCGTCAGCGAGGGCAGCAGGTCGGCCGTCGCCACCCCCACCGCCGCCAGCGCCGCGGCCAGGTCGTATTCGGCCGAGCGCACATCGGGCCGGTTGCGCAAGAGGTCTGCCGGCACGCCGGCGTGGGCGCTGCCGGGAATGCGGAGTTGGCCCGAGCCGCGCTGCATCTGCGCCTGAACCGAGCTGGCCGGTTCGTTGAGCAGCGTCGCGATGCTGAACACCTGCGCGTCGAACTGCGCCTGATAGCCGGGGATCTCGGCCCGCGCGGCAGCCAGCAGCGCCTCGGCCTGGGCCATGTCGAACTCGCTGACCACGCCGAATTCGCGCTGCTCGCGGGTGATGCGGACGGTTTCCTCGCGGCTCGAAACCGTCTGCCGCGTCAGCGCCAGGGCCTGCTGGTAATAGCGCGCGTCGCTATAGGCATCGATCAGCTCGGCGATCCAGGCCAGCCGGGCGGTGCCCAGATCCGCCTTGGCGGCCTCGAGGCTGGCCGCCGCGCCCTGCCTTTGGCGCCGGGCGCCGCCGAACAGGTCGAAGACGAAATTCGCGCCGAGGCTGGAGGTGGTAACGTTCTGCACCGCCGCGCCCGCCGTGGAGCCGCGTTCGCGCGACGCATCGGCCGAGCCGGATGTCTGCGCCGCCAGCACCCCGGTGCCGCGCAGGTCGGCGGCGGCGGCGCGGATGCGCTCGCGCGCGGCGGCCTCGTCCAGGTTCTGCTTCAGCCCGCGCGCGATCAGCTCGTTCAGCACCGGGTCGCGATATTCGGCCCAGAAGGCGCGGTTGGCGACCTTGCCGGCGGATGCGGTCGCGCCTTCGGCGAAGGTCGCGGGCACGGGGATTGCGGGTCGGTCGTTGGGATCGGGGCCGACGGCCGTGCAGCCCGCCGCCAGAAGCAGCAGCGCCGGGCCGAGGAATCGGGAAGGGGAAATCACGTCTTGGCTCTCTTGCTGGTGAAATGCTGCACGGTCCTGAGGACCGCGACGTAGAAGACGGCGACGAGGAAGATGCCTATCACCGCCGAGGCCGCGATCCCGCCCAGCACGCCGATGCCGATGGAGTGCTGCGCCGCCGCGCCCGCGCCGCTGGCCAGCGCCAGGGGCAGGACGCCCAGCATGAAGGCCAGCGTGGTCATCAGGATCGGACGCAGCCGCATGCGCGATGCCTCGACCGCGGCCTCCAGCAGCGGCTTGCCCTGCCGGTGCAGCATCTCGGCGAATTCCACGATCAGGATGGCGTTGCGCGCCGCAAGCCCGATGGTGGTCAGCAGGCCGACCTTGAAATAGACGTCGTTCGACTGGCCGAAGGCCAGCGCCGCCGCCATGGCGCCGACGATGCCGATGGGCACGGTCATCATCACCGAAAGCGGCACCGACCAGCTTTCGTAAAGCGCCGCCAGCGCAAGGAACACCACCAGGGCCGACAGCGCGAACAGCATGGGCGCCTGGTTGCCCGACAGCCGCTCCTGATAGGACAGCCCGGTCCAGGCGGTGCCGTAGCCGCCATCCATGCCGGCGACCAGTTCCTCCATCACCTCCATCGCGGTGCCCGAGGAGACGCCCTGCGCCGCGGCGCCGGAAATCTCCATCGAACGGGTGCCGCCATAGCGCGCCAGGCTCTGCGCCTGCTGGTCCCATTCCTGCGCGGTGAAGGCGGCGAAGGACACCATGTCGCCGTCGCTGTTCCTGACATACCATTTCTCGATGTCGTCGGACTGCATCCGCGCCCCCGCCGCGCCCTGGACGATCACCGGGCGCAGCTCGGCCCCCAGCGAGAAATCGTTGACGTTCGCACTGGCGAAGATCACCGACAGCGTGGTGTTCAGGTCCGAGATCGACAGGCCATAGGCCGCGGCCTTCTGCTGGTCGATGTCGATGCGACGCGAGGTCTCGAAGGGCGCGTCATTGCCCTGCAGGCTGGTGACGCGGCCGTCCTGCGTCGCCTGCCGGACCAGTTCGTCGGCGGCCGCGGCCAGCGCCTCCTGCCCGTTGCCCGCCTGGTCGATCAGTTGCATGGTGAAGCCGGCGGTATTGCCCATGCCCTGGATGGCCGGCGGCTGCATGAAGAACACCTGTCCGTTCTTGTTCGACATGAACTTCATGTTGCCCCGCGTCGCCATCGAGGCGGCGTCGAAACCCTCGCGCTGGTCGAAATCCCTGAGCTTGATGAAGATCATCGCGTTGCGCGCGCCCGAGCCGCCGAAGCCGAAGCCGAGCGCCGCGAAGACGCTTTCGGCGGTGTCGCTTTCCTCGCCCAGCACATATTGCTCGACCTCCTCGACCAGCGCCCTTGTGCGCTCGGCGGTCGAGCCCTCGGGGGTCTCGACCATGACCATCAGCACGCCCTGGTCCTCGGACGGCAGGAACGAGCCGGGCAGCTTCTGATAGAGCATGTATGCCCCGGCGCCGAAGGCCAGCAGCACGACCAGGAAGCGGAAGGGCCGGCGCACGAAGGCGCCCACCACCCCGGCATAGCCGTTCGTGGCGCGGTCCAGGCTGCGGTTGAACCAGCGCGCGGGCGCGATGCCGCCGCCATGGCCGCGCGGCTTCAGCAGCGTGGCGCACATGGCCGGGGTCAGGATCAGCGCGACGCCCAGCGACAGCACCATGGCCGAGATGATCGTGACCGAGAACTGCCGATAGATCACCCCGGTCGAGCCGGACATGAAGGCCATCGGCAGGAACACCGCCGACAGCACCAGCACGATGCCGATCAGCGCCGAGGAAATCTCGTCCATGCTCTTCTCGGTCGCCTCGACCGGGCCGATGCCTTCCTCCTCCATCACCCGCTCGACATTCTCGACCACGACGATGGCGTCGTCGACCAGAAGGCCGATGGCCAGCACCATGGCGAACATGGTCAGGGTGTTGATCGACATGCCGAAGAAGGACAGCACCCCGAAGGTGCCCAGCAGCACCACCGGGATCGCCAGCGTCGGGATCAGCGTCGCGCGCCAGCTTTGCAGGAAGACCAGGATCACCAGGAAGACCAGCACCACCGCCTCGATCAGCGTGTGATAGACTTGGTTGATGGATTCCTCGACGAAGGGCGAGGTGTCGTAGGGATAGACGATCTGCACCCCGGCCGGCAGCGAGGCTTGCAGCCCGTCCAGCACGTTGCGCACGGCGGCGGCCGTATCGACGGCGTTCGCGCCCGTGGCCAGGTTCACGCCGAACCCCGCCGCCGGCATGCCGTTGTAGCGCGAGGACGAGCCGTAATCCTCCTGCCCGATCTCGATATCGGCCACGTCGCCCAGGAACACCGTGGCGCCGTCGCTGTCGGTGCGCAGCAGGATGCGCTCGAACTCGCGCACCGAGGTCAGCTGCGACTGCGCCGAAAGCGGCACGTTCAGCTGCTGGCCCTTGATCGTCGGCTGGCTGCCGAGGCTGCCCACGGTGACGTTGGTGTTTTGTTCGCTGACCGCCGAGACCACGTCCGAGGGCGTGACCTGGTATTGCAGCATCCGGTCGGGATCGAGCCAGATCCGCATCGCATAGCCCGAGCCGAAGCTGTTGATCGAGCCGACGCCGGCGGTGCGCTTGACCGGGTCCTCGATGACCTGCGCGACCAGATCGCCCAGTTCCAGCGAGGTCATGCTGCCGTCGGTCGAGGTCAGCGCCCCCACCAGCAGGATCGACGAGGTCGAGCGCGTGACCGAGACCCCCCGGCTCTGCACGGCGTCGGGCAGTTGCGAGGTCACCAGCTGCAGCTTGTTCTGCACCTGCACCTGGGCGATGTCCGGGTCCACGCTGTCGTCGAAGGTCAGCTGGATCGAGCTCGACCCCTGCGACGAGGTCGAGGTCATGTAGGTCAAGCCGTCAAGGCCGGTCATGCCGTCCTCGATGATCGAGGTCACCGAGTTCTCGACGATGTCGGGCGAGGCGCCGGTATAGGTGGCGCTGATGCGCACGGTGGTCGGCGCGATGTCGGGATATTGCGCGATGGGCAGGCTGGACAGGCCATAGACGCCGGCCAGCATGGTGATGATGGCCAGAACCCAGGCAAAGACCGGCCGGTGGATGAAGAAACGGGCCATCGGATTACTCCGCCTGCGTCGCCGGCAGGTCGCGGACCACGCCGTTCTCGTCGATCTCGACCGGGGTGGCGGCGATCTCGGCGCCCTCGGCCAGGCCGGTGATGCCGTTCACGATCAGCGCGTCGCCGGCTTGCAGCCCGGCGGTGACGATCCAGCTGTTCTGATGCACGCCCTCCTCGGTCAGCACGCGCTTCGCGGCCTTGCCATCCTCGGCCACCCAGGCCGACAGCGTGCCGTCGCGGCTGCGCGTCGCGGCCATCTGCGGCACCAGAATCGCCTGGATCCGGCCGATCTCGATGGTCCCGCGCACGAACATGCCGGGCAGGATGCGGCGCTCGGGGTTGTCGAAGCGGAAGCGGAAGTCGATGGCCCCGGTCGAGGTCGAGACGGTATAGCCCGGCGCCACCATCTCGCCGGTGGCGGCATAGGTCGCGCCGTTCTCCAGCGTCAGCTGCGCCTTCAGCGTCTGGCTCATCTTGATCTGGCCCGACTCGATGCGGTCGCGGATGCGCTGCAGCCGGGCCGAGGGTTCGTACATGTCCACGTCGATCGGGTCGAGCTGTGTCACCGTCGCCAGCGCGTCGCTTTGCCCCGAGGTCACCAGGTCGCCCGGTGAGACCGCGGCGACCGAGGGCAGCCCGTCCAGCGGGCTGGCGATCGTGGTCCAGGACAGCTGCGTTTCGGCCAGCTTCAGCGCGGCCTCGGCCGCAGTGGCAGCGGCCTGCGCCTGCTCCATCGTGGCCTGGGCCTGTTCCAGCGCCGCCTGGGTCGAGCCCGAGCCCTGCAGCCTGCGCGCCCGTTCATAGGCGGCCTCGGCCTGCGGCACGGCCGCCTTGGCGGAAGCGAGATTGGCGCGCGCCTCCTCGACCGCGGCCTCGTAGGTGGTCGGGTCGATCCGGAACATCGGATCGCCCGCCTTGATCGGCTGGCCGGGATTGTAAAGCACCTCGGTCACGAAACCGTCCACCCGCGGGCGGATATCCACCGCGTCGCGCGCCACGGCCCGGCCGGGCAGGGTGCTGACCAGCGGCACGGATTCGGCCTTGACCGCGACGACGCCGACTTCCTTCGGGCCGGATGCCGGCGGCTGCTGGGCTTCGGCCTGCCCCGCAACGGAAAGGGCGGCCAGGACGAGGCCCAGAAGAAACGAGCGAAAGTTCATGCGGATAATCCCTGGTCGAAAACGGATTGGTTCGGTTCAGCCTGCCACAGGTTGCGCCGGGGCGGGAGGGGGCGGTTTCATCGCCGGTTCTCCGCGCTGTCCCAGAGCACCCAGAGCCAGAACAGCCCGTTCAGCAGCCCGCCGATGGCGGCGCCGCGCCCGGCATGGCCGAAGGCCCAGCCGACAAGGGCGCCGAGTTCGACGCTGAGCGCCAGCGTCATGGCGAACCAGATGAGCGCGCCGAACAGCCTTGTCGGCCAGTCGTGGTCGTGGCCCAGCGTCATCCGGCCCGCCCTTCCCGAGACGCGCCGGCCAGTGGAAGGCCGTCGCAAAGGGCGTCGGCGACGGCCGGATTCGGCACTAGGTCCAGCAGGCCGCCGCGAACATGGCCCAGCCGAAAGACCAGGCTTTCGCCGCCGAACCCGATCAGGCTGGACGACACCATCCGCGCCGCGCCGGCATCGGCCTGCGCGTCGCCGCGCGGCGCGCAAGGCGTCATGCGCCGCCGGGCTTCGGCTAGGGTCTTGCTGGCCATCTTCGCGTCCTGTCACCTGTCTTTGGGCGGCGTCCTGCCGCCACCCGAAACCATGATGCCCATCAATCGTCCGGACGCACGCAGAGTTTTGTAAGGAATTGTTTCTGAAAGGCGACGAGAAATGCTTCGTTACAAATTCGGTTTTTCCGGAAACACACGGATACAGGGAGGACGAATGGCGGAAACAGCCCGCGGCTATATGGAAACCGGGTCTCCGCCGCCGCGCGGAGCCGGATGATTCGCGCCAGAGTCGGGCGGGGGATGTCCGATCCGCAGGACCATACCAGTCGCGCTGATCCTCGGCGCCCTGCTGGTCGCCGGTGCGCCGGCGCAGAACGAGGCCGGAAGGTTCGCCAAAATCACCGGACCCTGCCACAGGGCGGCGACGGGCCCAGCTACCCGAATGTTTGGAGGAATAAGCAAGCATATACAGCTGCTTCGGTGAACAGATGTTCCGAATATCGGAATACTGGCAGTCTATTGGCTGAGCCTGGGGGGAGGTCTCGCGTTCGTCCTTTGTGGGCGGATCGAGGTGAAGTCAGACGATGCCTCCGCCCCCGGACACGGCCTTGGGTCTCTGGGCGGCGACGCGGGCGCGATAGCGCGAGGCGCGGAAGGTCGCGACCGGATCGATGGCCGCGCCGGCGCGCAGCCGTGCCATTTGCAGGATCGGCTCGACATCGGTGCGGAAGGCCGCGCGCAGCGTCGCCGCCGCCATCAGCGCATCGTTTTCCGCCCGGAAGCCCTCCAGCGCCGCGCGGTCGACCAGCGAAGCCTGCACGAAGGCGCGCTGGATCTCGCCGGCCGAGACGATCAGGCTTTCGATCGGATCGGTGACATTGTGGCTCTGGTCGATCATATGGGCCAGGTCGAGGCCGGGCGTGTCCTCCAGCTCGACCAGTTCGTTGAAGACCAGGAACAGGCGGAAGGGCTCGATGGTGCCGCTGTCCAGGTCGTCGTCGCCATATTTGCTGTCGTTGAAATGGAAGCCGCCCAGCTTGCCGGCCCGCACCAGCCGGGCCACGATCATCTCGATATTGACGTTCGGGGCGTGATGGCCCAGGTCCACCAGGCATTGCGCCTGCGGACCCAGCTCCTGCGCGGTCATCAGGCTGGTGCCCCAGTCCTGCACGACGGTCGAATAGAAGGCCGGCTCATAGATGTCAACGGCGGAGCAAAAGTCGGCCGGGGCGGCGGCGTAAAGTCCGGCCAGTTGGGGGGTGCGCCATGGCGCGCGCGCTGGCCACATAGCTGGCGCGAGCCATGGCGCACTGGCCCCTTAGGGCCAATCGTGGGTAGATATTTTATGGTGATCAGCGCTGTTTACGGGCTGTGCTGTTGGCGAGGCGATAGCTTTCGCCGTTCATCTCGATGATGTTGACGTGGTGGGTCAGTCGG